>NZ_JARJDD010000005.1:0-347842 GCF_029269935.1 Gordonia sp. N1V | reverse complement strand
AATCCACACGATCACCCACCACCCAGTCTCGGCCCACCCGGGCTGGGTCCACCCGACCGTCACCGACCACAGGCACCACGAGGCGACATCAACTACTTCCTCGCCCACCCCGACGCAGCCTGACCAGACCAACGATCCAACAACCACACACACGCGAAGTCACCGGCACACCACAACGGACGCCGGTGACCTCGCCATGCGTTGATGACGGGGCACACCTCTGCGCCATCCTCGAATCCGGCTGAGCGGCTTGACCTTCAGGTAGGTCGAGGTCCGATGATGTCCCGGTGACCAATTCGGAGATGATGTCGATCGGGGCGTTCGCCGATGCGTGCGGCCTGACGACGAGCGCCCTACGTTTCTACGACGACGCCGGGCTACTGCGGCCAGATCGGGTCGATCCAGGCTCGGGCTACCGCTGGTACACCCCGGGCCAATGTGACCGTGCGGTCCTGGTTCGACGCCTACGAGAAATCGGCATGCCCATCGTGGGGGTGCGGAAGATGCTCGACTCCGCACCGCTCGATGCCAAGCGTTGTCTCGACGATTACCTCGCGGAGATCATCGGCGCGGCCGAAGCCGCACGGTCGACTGCCTCGCTCATCAAGGCACAGTGGGACATTCAGCCAGAACCCGGTGTGACGACGATCAGTGGACCGATGTTTGCCGCCGCGACCGACCAGGTTCTCACCACCACGGCATGCGACGCGGAGTTCGCCGTCCTCAGCGGCGTTCGCGTGGAGATCGAAAACGGGGCTCTCACAATGACTGCCACCGATCGCTTTCGGCTCACGACTCGGTCGCTCGTCGCCGGGCAGACGGGCGCGACGTGTGCGGGCACGGTCCACGCAGACGACCTGCGCCGGTGCCTGGCCGATCTCCGACACTCCCCTGTCGTTGAGCTGACTGTCGACGACGACGGCCTCACGATCACGCTTCCCGGCGGACGCCGGCGTCACTGCCGATTGATCGACGACACCTTCCCGGATCATCGTGCGCTGCTCGGGGCGCTGCCGACTCCGACGACAACGATGCTGACGTCGAGGACCGGACTGCTCGACGCACTCGAGCGCGGCCCCGCAGAATTCGTCGAGATGCAGATCGATGAGGGGCGGATCGCCCTTCGCCCGTACCCGTGCCCGTCCGACGACGACTCCGACTCTGGCACCGCAGAGCTCGGCGACGAGATGCGCCTGGTGGCCGAGGTGACAGGTGTAGCGCTGACCCTCTGGTTCGAGATGACGACGCTCTATCCGGCGATCAGCACCGCGATCGGCGCGGACGTGCTCGTCGAACTCCGCGGCAGAGATCAGCCCGCCACGATCCGCTCGGCCGATCGTGGCGAACTGACCACACTGGTGATGCCGGTCAGGAACCCTGCGTCCGCCGGCCGGGTCGCGTCCTGACCTTCGGGAGCAACGCATAGCCGGGCGCCGCACTCAGCCGACCGGGTCGAGAACCACCCGCACCGACACCGAACCCTTCTCGTCGCGTGTCGCGACGGCATGTCCTGTCCGCTCGGCGCCGTCGAGCAGCAGCGACAGCGGTCCACCGTTCCCGGTGAAGTTGCGCCACCACTTCTTCTTGTCCGGCAGCGCCACTCCGATCAAGACGGTGTCACGAGGTGCCCCTCCCTCGGAGGTCGCAGTGCCGTGTCGATACGCGACCGGCAGCCGGAACGTGGCGCCCGACCGACGGCCGGTGTAGGTCACCACGGTCATCGACCTGCCCAGTGCCGGACCGACGACCGGTAATCCGAACAGCGGGATGACCGCTTTGTTGGTCATGGCTGCTGCGGAGGTGAACAGGCTCATCGGGCTCCTTCGTCGTGGACGGATGCGGCACGGCGCGGGTGGTCAGTGCCGATGACGGTCGAACGGCCGATGATGATCGAACGCGTCGCAAGGGCATCGTCGTTGATGGTGGCCACCTTGGTACCCGGTTTGCGGCCGTCTCGGACCTCGGAGATGCCGACCCCGGCGTCGGTCAGGCGACGATGGGTAGCCCCAATGTCGGTGCTCCCCCACGCAATACCCCATAGGCGGATGGGCTCGTCGGCGGGCGCGCTGTCGGGGACGACGACTTCCACGACGAGATCGCCTCGGCGGAAGAACAACTGTCGCAGACCGTCGACGACTCGGCGGTCGAGCCGGAAATCCAGTCCGAGCGTGGCACCGAACAGCGCGACCGCGTGATTGCGATCGGGGCTGGAGAACACGAGATGATCGATACCGGCGATGTCGGCGGCAACCTCGGGCGCCGACACGGTCAGCCCGCGATCGGCCACCGGGTCGGCCGGGGTGACACCGAAGGGCAACGTGTCGACATGCCACTCCCCGCGCACGTCATCTCCCGTCGGTGCCGTCAGCTCCAGACCGCGCCGCCGGAGTAGGCGCACATGACCGTCGGCGTCGGGGACTCCGAAGAGTACCCGGTGCTGATCACCAGATGTACTGGGCCGCAATCGGATTCGAGCAGCGAACACGCCGATGTCGTCGGTGGGCTGCGACAGACCGAGCAGCCTTGCATATGCCGCGGCCGATGCGTCGACGTCGGGCGTGCCGAGATCGACAACGGCAACCGGGTCGTGCGGTCCGGTCGGTGCCGTGGCGGTGGGTCCGGTCTCGATCCCGCTCGGGACGTCGGTGTCGGCGTCATGGGCCATCGGAGAAATGCTCCTCATCGTCTGTGTCGGCCGCGACGGCCGCGCGGGGGTCGGGGTGGCTCCTCGCGCGGCGGGCTGCTGGTGATGTGCCACGACCCGCAGTCACAGCGATAACACCGCAGCGTCGGCGCACGCCGACCGACCTGCCGTATCCGGCCGATCCCCTCGATGGCTGCCGCCTCCGAACCGAAGGCGTCCTTGTACGGCGTCGGACAGTCCCGATACACCGGCGCCGGACGCCGTCGACGCCGCGGGGTCAGGTCTGTCCGCGCCTCCACACCTCGATAGAACTGCTCGAGGTCGTCGTCGGAGAAAGGCGTCATCACTGCACCACCACCGATCTGCGACGGCGCGTCGACCTCTTCTGTCGGTCGCAAGCATCCGGGTGGTTGCCTGATCGGGTGGGCACATACCCAGCCTGCCATCCTCCTCGGCGTGACGTCGCGTCAGCGCGCCGAGCGCTCGGCGTGTTATCGGCTCAGCGCGCCATCCACAACCGCCGGCGGATCACCTGGCGCATCCGCCGCAATTCGGAGTTGCTCAGTCCGCTCGGCGGTGCCTCGTCGACGAGCTGATCGACCTGCGCGAAGAAGTCACGATCGGTCAGCCCGAACTGCTCGGTGATCTCACGGGACGAGCCACCGCCCAATGTGTACCAACTCGTCTCGAAGTCGATCATCTGCTGCTGCTTGTTGTTGATCACTGTCATGGTGCCGCCCAACCATCGTGGTGTTTCCGTGCGCACAGAACACTCTCGGTCTTGGCTCGGCCGAGAATGTTGCAGGAGTGCGGTTGACGTCCTTTGTACACCGCGACGGTGACCGAGGGCAGTCATTTGTGCACCGACGAGGTTAATCCCCGCGAGCTCTTTCCACAGGTATCGAAACACCTTGTCGCAGTGGACGACTACGTCGGTCTTTCTCGCCGTGGCGGACGTGCCGGAAATGTCTCGACGGACCGATCTCTCATCGCGGGGTCAAGGGTCGCGACGACGTCGCCGGGACCGGTCCGATCCGCTGTGCTACGCGTCGTATCGGGGAACCACCGCGTATACGGTCAGTTCCCGGGGAACGCCCTTGGCCTTGAAACGGCGGCGTCGGCGGCGGGCATAGCGCTGCGGATCGACGCTCTCGAGGGTCGCGTCGCTGATGAGCAGTTCACCCGCGCCGGCGGCACCGGCAACGCGTGCCGCGATATTGACGTCGACGCCGACGAAGTCGTCGCCGACCGCGCGAGGTGTACCGGTGTGCAGGCCGGCCCGCAGCTGAGGACGGTAGCCGTCGATCGTGAGTGCGCTGACCGCACCGATCGCCTCGTAGGCGGCCACGATCGCCTCGTCGGGATCGGTGAACATCGCCATCACCCCGTCCCCGAGGTTCTTGACGATCCGGCCGCCGTGCTGCCGGACCACCTGCTCGGTCGCGGTGTTCACTTCTCGCAGAAGTCGCAACACCTGATCATCGCCGGCTGCGAGAGCCCAGGTGGAGAACGCCACGAGGTCGGTGAACAGGATGGTCACGTCGACCGGTGTGTCCGCGGAGTGCCCGCGCCGCCGGGTCACCGATTGCCAGGCCTGTACCGCAGCGAGACCCAACTCTCTGGTTGCACTTGGCTTTTCAGGTCTGGCGTCAGCGATCAACCGGGCCAATCGGTCCGACGGTCGGGAGTCGGTGATCGATGGTGGTGCGTCCGGCAGCAACCTGCGGACCGCGCGGATCGCCCGGATGCCGGTGGAATTGGCGTCGGCGCGGGCGAGAGCATCTGCGGCGCGGGCACTCAGCGGTGCCGGTTCGGGACCCGATGGCGGTTCGGGATTCGGGTCGGATGAATCGGGGGCGTCGCCGGCGTTCACCGCAGTCGCTCCGCGTCTCGCGCCAAGGACAGCAGCTCGTCGGCGAGACCGGACAGAGTGGCGCGGTCGGCGTCTTCGCCCACCGCGGTGGCGAGGTCCTCGGCGGCACATCGCAGGGCGAACATCCGGTCCCCGAACTCCGCGACCTCGGCCGAGGACAAGATCACCGCATCGTCGGGAATAGAAGTACCCGCCACGAGCGCTCTCTGTTCGTACGCCCGCTGTCGACATGACCGTTTGCAGTACTTGCGTCGCCGACCCATCTCGGAATCGGCCATGGCCGAGCCGCACCACGCGCACGCGTAGGTTCGCCGGGAACGGGTCGCATCCACGGCACAGACCGTACCGTGCGCGGTACTCATCGCGACACAAGCCGCGCGCGGTGTCGCGTGCATCGGGCGTCACGGATCAAGAAGAGTAGAATGGTTCTGTTCAGCAGCTGGTTTGGTCAGCGAGCAAGCCGAGAGGAAAGCAGTAGCAAATGGCAGATCGAGTACTTCGGGGTAGCCGCCTCGGTGCGGTGAGCTACGAAACCGATCGTGATCACGATCTCGCGCCGCGGCGGATTGTCCAATACCGCACCGACAACGGGGAGATCTTCGACGTCCCGTTCGCCGACGACGCCGAGGTGCCGTCGAAGTGGCCGTGCAAGAACGGCATGGAGGGCACCATCCTCGAGGGCGCCGAGCCCGAGGAGAAGAAGGGCAAGCCGCCGCGCACCCACTGGGACATGTTGCTCGAGCGGCGCAGCGAGGAAGAGCTCGAGGTCCTGCTCAATGAGCGCCTCGACCTGCTCAAGCAGCGCCGTCGCGGAGCGACGAATTGATCGAGCGCTGCGGAGCGACGAATTGATGCTGCGGGGCGACGAATTGATTGAGCTCTGGGGGGCGACGAACTGATCATCTGATCATCGCCGACTCAGGCATACAGACGGGCGGCCCGGGAGATCGTCTCCCGGGCCGCCCGTCGTTCTGTCTGTCTGGTGCGTCGTCAGCGCCGTACGCCGAGTTGGGCGAGCCGACTCTGCACACCCCAGCGGAACACCTTGACGAAGGCCTCCGACATGACGCCACCGCTCATCTTCGACTGACCGATCTCGCGTTCGGTGAAGGTGATCGGAACCTCACGGACGTCGAAGCCCGCCTGGATCGATCGCCATGCCAGGTCGATCTGGAAGCAGTACCCGGCGGATTCGACTGTATCGAGGCTGATCTTCTCCAGCACCGCGCGGCGGTACGCGCGGTAACCGGCCGTGATGTCGTGGATTCCGGCACCGAGCGCGAGACGCGCGTAGGTGTTGGCGCCCCGCGACAGGATCTCGCGCCGGCGCGGCCAGTTGACCAATTCGCCACCCTTGACGTAGCGCGAGCCGATGACCAGGTCGGCGCCGTCGTTGATCGCCGCAAGCAGGGCGGGTAGTTGTTCGGGAGCGTGGCTGCCATCGGCATCCATCTCGATGATGACCTCGTAGTCGCGTGCGAGCCCCCAGGCGAATCCGGCCAGGTAGGCCTTACCGAGTCCGTCCTTGTCGACCCGGTGCAGGACGTGGATGCGGCCTGCGACGTCGGCGGCGGCCAACTCGTCGGCAACCTCACCGGTACCGTCCGGGCTGGAATCGTCGACGACGAGCACGTGGATGGCGCTCAGCGCGGTCTGCAGGCGACCGATGATGAGTGGCAGGTTCTCGCGCTCGTTGAAGGTCGGGATGACGACCAGCGCTTTCTCGCCGTCGGGCCCGACCACGGTGGGTCGCTCGACACCACCGGCGGGCGATCGGTCACTGTTCGTCACCGGTGTACTCCTCCGACTTCTCCGGGGCGGTGCCGGCACCCTTGTGAGGCCGCACCGCCGTGAATCTCTGAGTGAACCTAGTACGCATTGCCACCGCGACCAAAAGCGCCACCACCGCGAGGAGCATCGCGATGCGCTCCGGCCATGCTCCCAGACGGGTGGCGATCGTCGTGGCGGAACTCAACGGAAGCCGGTCGGCGAGGATCGCCGGGGTGAAGATGTCCGATTCCGACGTCATCGATCCGTCTGGTTCGATGAGTGCGCTGACTCCGCTGGTCGCGGCCACGATCACGGCCCGACCGTGCTCGACCGCCCGGAATTGCGACATCGCGAGCTGCTGGTAGGTCATGTTCGTGCGACCGAACGTGGCGTTGTTGGTGGGTACGTACAGGATCTGGGCGCCCTGATCGACCGCGTCGCGTGCCGCCCGGTCGAAGGCGACCTCCCAACACGTGGTGACCCCGACGGTGACGTCACCGGAACGTCCGGGCACGGTCAGCACCGACGGGCCGGTGCCGGGGCGGAAGTTGCCTGCCATGTCGGCGTAGGACGAGAACATCCGGAAGAACGGACGCCACGGCAGGTATTCGCCGAAGGGCTGGATGATGTGCTTGTCGTACCGCGCGATGGGGCCCCGGCTACCGTCCCAGACCAGCACGGTGTTGGTCGGGCGACCGTCGGGTTCGACGATCAGCGTGCCCACCAGGATCGGTGCGCCGACGGCGTCGGAGGCGGCGGTGATCTCTGCGGCGGCGTCGGGGTTGTCCAGTGGATCGATGTCGGAGGCGTTCTCGGGCCACGCGACGAACGACGGTTGCTCGATGTGGCCGGCGTTGATCTCGTCGGCGAGCGCCATGGTTTCTCGGACGTGGTTGTCGAGGACGGCGCGCCGCTGGGCGTTGAACTCGAGTCCGAGTCGCGGCACATTGCCCTGGACCGCCGCGATCTGCGCCGAGGCACCCGATACGTTGCGGTCGACGGTGTCGGGCAGTAACGCGATCGCCGAGACCGGCGCGAGCAGGGCCAGGACGATGCCCAGTGCGGCGCCGCGGACGACCGAGGATCGTGGGCCCATGCCGACCGCGGTGTCCCGGCGGGCGGCGAGCTGGATCACCCAGACCACCGATGCGCCGAACAGTGCGACCGCCCCGGACACCCCGGGCGCCCCGAGGACCGACGCCAGCGGCAGCAGCGGACCGTCGACCTGACTGAATGCGGTTCTACCCCAGGGGAATCCGCCGAAGGGAAAGGACGACCGCAGTCCCTCGACCAGCACCCACGACAGTGCGAACCAGATCGGCGGCACGGGCAGACGCATCGTCAGCGTCGCGCACACCCCGAACAGGGCCAGGTAGGCGGCGAGCGCGGCGGCGAGCGCCAACCACGGCAGGGGTCCGACGTACACACCGATCCAGGGCAGCAGGGGGACGAAGAACCCGAGACCGTATACGAAGCCGATCCAGGCCCCGGTCCGGGCGCGGGGACGCCCCTCAGCCAGCAGCCCGTAGAGCAGTCCGAGTGACACCACCGCCATGAACCACCAGTTGCGGGGTGGGAAGGCCGAGAACATGGCGAGCCCGGCCAGGGCGGCGAGGACGGTGCGTACCGCCCACAGCGTTCGGCGGTGTGCGGCGGGCGAGGCGGTGGTCCAACGGTCGCGCAGCCGATCCCGGCGCCGCGGTGGGGACTGCTCGGTGCCGGCGGAGCGATCCGCATCGGCAACGGTCCCGGGGACGGCGTCGGTTCCCGGTGCGGGCGTCACCAATCGCCCCGGTCGACGTCGTGGATGATCGAGCCGGCGCGGACGGTCCGCACGCATCGTGGCAGGCGGGCGTCGGGTGAGACGTCGGGCAGCGCGGGTACGCGCGATCGCGGATCGGTCGACCACCGCTGCACCCCGGCGTGCGAGCCGGCGACCACGAGGTCGTCGGCTTCCCACACCGCATAGTCGGCACGCGCTCCGGGTTCCAGCGTGCCGGTCAGTCCGTCGTGCACACCGCCGGCGCGCCACGCGCCGCGTGTGCAGGCGCCGAATGCCGCCCGCGCCGAGATCGCCGACGACGCCCGATGTGGGTGCACCGCAGCTCGGATGGTTGCCCACGGATCGATCGCCGTCACCGGCGAATCGGAGGAAAACGAGAGTGCCACACCGGCTTTGGCGAGCATTGCGAAGTCGTTGAGGCCGTCGGCGCGAGGCCCGAGCCGTTGGGCATACAGCCGTTCACGTCCACCCCATTCGGCGTCGAACAGCGGCTGCATGCTCGCGATCACTCCGCAGCGGGCCAGGATCGCGGCGTCGGTGGCGTCGGTCATCTCGACGTGTTCGAGCCGATGGGCGCAGCGTGCCAGAGCCGGTGTGCCGAGTTCGTCGGCGACCGAGGCGAACGCGGCGATGACGGCCTTGGTCGCGGCGTCACCGATCACATGGAAGCCCGCCTGCGCGCCCGCCAGCGTGCAGGCGTGGATGTGCGTCCGGATGGTCTCGGGTTCGAGATAGTTGATGCCGCTGGTGTCCGGATCGTCGGTGTAGGGCTCCCGCAACCACGCGGTGTGCGAGCCGAGAGCGCCATCGACGAACAGATCCCCGGCCAGCCCGTCGGCGCGGGTGATGGAGAGCAGCTCGGCGGCATGCTCGGCGTCCTGCGCCGCCTGCCCCCAATAGCGGCGCACCTCCACCGGGTGGTCGAGGTCGGCCAGGGCGAGGAAATCGTCGAGGCCGGCGATCTCGGGTCCGCCGTTCTCGTGCACCGCCACCACTCCGGCGGCGGCCGCGGCGTCGAGTGCCCGGCGCTGCCACCGGGCGCGGGTCGCCGGGGTCACCAGTGTCCGGGCAGCGGCACGCACGAGGTGGTGTGCCTGGGCGACGAGCGGCGCATCGGGGTCGTACCCCTCGGCGGCGTCGAGGTCGGTGACCAGCCGGCGCAGCGCGGTGGAGGCGACCGCCGAGTGCTCGTCGATGCGCGCGAGGTAGACCGGGCGGTGACCGACGACGTCGTCGATCTCGGCTGTCGTGGGAAACCTGCGGTCATCCGGATCGACGCCCGCCCAGGTGGAATCGTCCCACCCGAGCCCCCAGATCAGCTCGTTCTCGTCGGCTCCGTCCGCGGCGGCCGCGAGGCGTGCGAGACAGTCGGTACGGCTGGTGGACTCACTCAGCGTCAATCCGTCCAGGGCGAGTCCGGTCGACGTCAGATGCACATGGGAATCGACGAAGGCGGGTGCGACGAAGCGCCCGGCCAGATCGATGATCCGGGCATCGGGGTGCAGGGCTCGGCCCACGGCGTCGGAGCCGACCCACGTCACGACGCCGTCGGTGACGGCGAGCGCGGTCGCGTCGGGAACGCTCGATGAATAGACGAGTCCGCCGAGCAGGAGTTCGGTAGCCACGATCGTCCAGTGTGCCCTGAGTGGGGTCGGCAGGTGTCGGGGGGTTTGGTGCGGTGCGGATCGAGGCGACGGCGGTCGGCGCGGTGATCAGTGTCCGGGCGGTAGCTGCCGGTCGCCGGCCGGGGTGGCACCTGCATGCGCCGGGTCGCCGGGAGCAGGCGAATCGACGACGGTGCCGTCGATGACGGTGCCACGTCGGAAACCCGAGGTCGCATAGATTCCGGCGCGATCCATCGCCACCACGAGACGGCGGGCGCCGAACGCGGTCACCGCGGGCCGGACCAGGCGCCGGGTGGGCGGTGCGAGCAGCACGATGCCGGCCAGTGTGGAGACCACGCCGGGGATGATCAGCAGGATCGAGGATCCGGCCATGATGGCGGTGTCGGCGAGTGGTGCCCGGGCGTCGACCTCATTGCGGGAGGCGCGCCGGAGTTCGCCGAAGACCTTCGCACCCTGCCAGCGCAGCATGAGGAAGCCGACGACGGCCGCGGCGATGGTGATGAGCACCGCCCACCCGAAGCCGAGGGTCATGGTCATCGCCACGAACACGCCGATCTCGACGGCGAGATAGAGCAGGGCATACGCGAGTCGCATGAGTCGGCCTTTCGTTGCGTGTCTGCACCGCTCAACGAACGAGGCGCCGGTTTTGCTCCGCAACCCGGGCCCACCGACTCTGGGAAAACACTGAGAAATCCGCGCTACTCCCCGTCGCGCCCCTCGATGTCACCCTCGGTCTGCAGATACACCGCCCGGAGGTCGTCGAGCATCTGCGCCGGGGGCTCGTGCCACATATCGCGCTCGACGGCTTCGAGGAGGCGTTCGGCGATGCCGTGCAGCGCCCACGGGTTCGACTCGGCCATGAACTTCTGATTGTGCTCGTCGAGGACGTAGGACTCGGTGAGCTTTTCATACATCCAGTCGGCGACGACGTCGGTGGTGGCGTCGTAGCCGAAGAGATAGTCGACGGTGGCCGCCATCTCGAAGGCACCCTTGTATCCGTGGCGCTGCATCGCCGAGATCCACCGCGGGTTCACCACGCGCGCCCGGAACACGCGACTGGTCTCTTCGGAGAGTGTGCGTGTACGCACCGCGTCCGGGCGGGTGGAGTCGCCGATGTAGGCCTCCGGAGAGCGTCCCGTCAATGCGCGCACCGTCGCGACCATGCCGCCGTGGTACTGGAAATAGTCATCGGAGTCGGCGATGTCGTGCTCGCGGGTGTCGGTGTTCTTGGCGGCCACCGAGATCCGCCGATACGCGCTGCGCATGTCGTCGACCGCCGGGATGCCCGACAGGTCGCGCCCATAGGCGTACCCACCCCATTCGGTGTAGACCCGTGCCAGATCGTCGTCGGTGCGCCAGTCCCGCGAATCGATCAGTTGGAGCAGACCCGCACCGTAGGTCCCCGGTTTGGAACCGAAGATACGGGTGGTGGCCCGACGCCGGTCGCCGTGCTCGGCCAGTGCGGCACGGGCATGGGCCGCAACGAAATTGGAGTCATCGGGTTCGTCGGCGTCGGCGGCGAGGGCGACGGCGTCGTCGAGCATGGTGACCACGTGGGGGAATGCGTCGCGGAAGAAGCCGGAGATGCGGACGGTCACGTCGATCCGGGGCCGGCCGAGTTCGGCGAGGCCGATCAGTTCGAGCGCCGACACCCGGCGCGACGCCTCGTCCCAGACGGGCATCACGCCGAGCAGCGCGAGCACCTCGGCGATGTCGTCGCCCGAGGTGCGCATCGCACTGGTGCCCCACACCGACAGCCCGACCGACGCGGGGTATTCGCCGTGGTCGCCGAGGTAGCGCTCGAGCAGGGAATCGGCCATCGCCCGCCCGGTCTCCCACGCGAGGCGCGACGGTACGGCCTTGGGGTCGACCGAATAGAAGTTGCGGCCGGTGGGCAGCACGTTGATCAGACCACGCAGCGGCGATCCGCTGGGACCGGCCGGGATGAACCCACCGTCGAGGGCGTGCAGCACGCGCGGGATCTCCCCGGAGGTCTGTCGCAGCCGCGGGACGACCTCGGTGGCCGCGAAGCGCAGGATGTCGGCGACCGCGGGCGGATGCCCGGTGGCCACCTCGGCGACGGTCTGTTCCGACCAGTCCCCCGCCGCACACGACTGCACGATCTCGCGGGCGAGGTGTTCGACGGCGTCGACGTCGGTGCGCGCGGCTTCGCCGCTGCCCTCGGTCAGGCCCAGGGCCTCACGCAGTCCCGGGAGGGCCGCCGTCCCGCCCCACAGCTGTCGGGCGCGCAGCATGGCGAGTACGAGGTCGACCTCGTGCTCGTCGGCGGGAGCCTGTCCCAGCACATGCAGTCCGTCGCGGATCTGCACGTCCTTGATCTCACAGAGCCAGCCGTCGACATGCAGGAGCATGTCGTCGAAGACCTCTTCGTCGGGGCGCTCGGTCAGCCCGAGATCCTGATGCATCTGCGCCGCGGTGAGCAACGTCCAGATCTGCTGACGGATGGCCGGCAGCTTGGCCGGATCGAGGGTGGAGATGTTGGCGTGCTCGTCGAGGAGTTGCTCGAGACGGGCGATGTCGCCGTAGGACTCGGCGCGCGCCATCGGCGGGATCAGGTGATCGACGAGCACCGCATGGGCGCGTCGCTTGGCCTGGGTGCCCTCGCCGGGATCGTTGACGAGGAAGGGGTACACCAGCGGCAGATCGCCGAGGGCGGCATCGGTTCCGCAGTCCGAGGACATGCCGAGTGTCTTACCGGGCAACCATTCCAGGTTGCCGTGTTTGCCGATGTGCACCACCGCGTCAGCGCCGAAGCCGGGGATGTCGCCCGCTCGCCCCGCCCGCCCGGCGACCCAGCGATACGACGCCAGATAGTGGTGCGACGGTGGCAGATCCGGGTCATGATAGATCGCGACCGGATTCTCCCCGAATCCGCGCGGTGGCTGCACCATGATCGCGGTGTTGCCGAAAACCAGTGCGGCGATGACGATGTCACCGTCCGGATTGGTCGAGCGGTCGACGAACAACTCCCCCGGCGGCGGCCCCCAGTGTCTCGTCACAGCCTCACGCAACGCAGCGGGCAGCGTCGCGAACCAACGCGTGTAGTCCGCCGCCGACACCCGAATCGGGTTGGCGGCCAACGACTCCTCGGTCAGCCAATCGGCATCCTGACCGCCCGCTGCGATGATCGCATGGATCAGCGCATCGGAATCGTCCTCGGCCAGACCGGGAATGGCGTCCGGGCCGGATTCCGGGCCGATGTCGTATCCCGCGTCGCGCATTGCCCGCAGCAACGACACCAGACTGCGCGGGGTGTCGAGGCCCACGGCGTTGCCGATGCGGGCGTGCTTGGTCGGATACGCCGAGAGCATCAACGCGATACGACGTCGGGCCGCGGGGGTGTGGCGCAGCCGGGCATGGGCCGCGGCGATGCCCGCGACCCGTGCACATCGCTCCGGATCGGGACGATAGGTGGGCAGCCCGTTCTCGTCGAATTCCTTGAACGAGAACGGCACCGTGATGATCCGGCCGTCGAACTCGGGCACGGCGACCTGGGTGGCGACATCGAGCGGCGAGAGCCCGTCGTCGTTGGCGTCCCAGTCGGCCCGCGAGGACGTGAGGCACAGGCCCTGCATGATCGGGATATCGAGGGCGGCAAGGCGTTCGATGTTCCAGGCATCGTCGTCACCGCCCGCCGACGCGGTGGCCGGGGTGGCGCCGCCGGCCGCGAGGACGGTGACGACGAGCGTGTCGGCGGTACCGAGCAGCTCGATGAGGTCGTCGGGAGCGGTGCGCAGCGACGCACAGAACACCGGCAGTGCGCGGGCGCCGGCGTCCTCGATGGCGCGGCACAACGCGTCGATGTAGGCGGTGTTGCCGGCCAGATGCTGCGCCCGGTAGTAGAGCACGGCGATCGTCGGAGTCGACCCGTCGTGGCCCGCGTTGGCAACGTCGGCGCGCGCAGTGCCGGAGCGATCGAGGATTCCCCATGCGGGGGTCTGCGCGGGCGGATCGAAGCCGAGGCCGGTGAGCAGCAGTGTGTCGGAGAGGAAGTTGTGCAGGTTCTCCAGATTGCTCACGCCCCCCGCCGCGAGGTAGTTGTGGGCCTGCTGGGCGACTCCGGCGGGAACGGTGGAGCACGCCATCAGATCGGGGTCGGGCTGCTGCTCACCGGACAGGACGACGACCGGGCGACCGGCGGCCAGTACAGCTTCCAGCCCGTCCTCCCACGCGCGGCGCCCACCGAGGATCCGGACTACGACGATGTCCGCCGGCGCAACCAGATCGGCGATGTCGTCGACCAGCAGCCGCGACGGATTGGCGATCGCATAGTCGGCGGCCGCGGCATGGGCGGTGATGAGGTCGGTGTCGGAGGTCGACAGCAACAGGATCATGAGAACTCCTCACCGGGGTGGCGCGCCCGGTCGTGTGGTCGGGGTGCCCAGCGACAGGTCTGACTCCGGGCGCATCCGTGGACACCCCCGACACAGTGGCGCGACCGCGCCGGAATCACACCGGCTTCTGACGCACTGGACGTGTGGTTGGAGCCTAGTGCAGGCGCCGTGGGCGGCCCACACCCGCGTCTACGCTGGATCCCGTGACCGAACCCCGCGAGCGCAGCGCCGACGACCGGTGTCCGGGTGTGTTCACTCCGCACCCGGCCGCCGATGGTGCGCTCGCGCGGGTCCGACTGCCGGGCGGTGTGCTCTCCGCCGCTCAGATGCAGACCCTGGCCGAGGTCAGTGCCCAGCACGGCGACGGGTACCTCGAGCTGACTGCGCGCGCCAACATCCAGCTGCGCGGGATCAGCGATGTCGAGGCCGTCGCGGACGCGCTGACCGCGGCCGGTCTGGTACCCGACGGGGTCGGGGGTGAGGACATCGGCGGTAGGGAGAAGATCCGCAACATCGTGGTGAGTCCCCTGACCGGCCGGATCGAAGGCCACGCCGATGCGTCGCCGATCGCCGCGGCGCTCGATGCCGAACTGCGTCGTGCCGATGGTCTCGACGGTCTCTCGGGCAGGTTCCTGTTCGGGGTGGACGACGGACGCGGTGATGTGGCGCGTCACCGGCCCGATGTGTGTGCCGTCCTGCGGCATCCGGCGGAGACCGGGGTGGCCGACATCGTGGTCGACGGTGAGGTGGCCGGTTCGGTCGACACGACCGCCGCTGTCGCGCCGGCGCTGCTCGACGTCGCGCGTGCCATGGCGGCGCTGACGGGACCCGGCCGCTGGCGCATCCACGACCTCGACGCCGCGACGCGCGTGTCGGTGATCGATGCGGCGCGGCGGCGCCTCGGACCACCCGGAGACCAGACATGGGCAGATGTACCGGCGACTGGGCCGGTCGTCGGATGGTTCGAGCAGGACGACGGCCGGGTACTGCTCGGTGCGGTGGTCGAGCTGGGTCGTCTCCCGTCGCGGCTCGCCGAGTTCCTGGCTGCAGTCGGCGCGCCGATCACGATCACCACCGATCGGGAGATCCTTCTCTGCGATCTGACCGAGCCGATCGCCGAAACCGTCGTCCGCGTCCTCGCGCCGATGGGCCTGATCTTCGACGCCGCCTCACCATGGGTGCGGGTCACTTCGTGTGCCGGGGCCCCGGGATGCGCCAATTCGCACGCGCCGGTGCGTACCGATCTCGCGAACCGGGTCGCGGTCGGTGAGCCGGTGACCGACCGTGAGCACTGGGTCGGGTGCGAGCGCGGATGCGGCTCCCCCACCGAGTCACATCTACGGGTCGAGGCCGGCCCCGACGGCTATCACACGCGTCGGGTTCAGGAGAACAGGTAGTCCTCGAGCGGGAACGTGTCCTGCGCCCGCACCGCCTCGGCGACAGAGGTCGGCCGGAACAACGGGGTCTCTCCCTTGGCGTTGAACCAGTACGAGCGTGACCGGGCGCAGTTGCCAAGGGCGAACACCGAATCGGCGATCCGGGTGGTCATGTCGTCGAGGAACTTCTCGTTCGCCTCTTCACGGACCTCGAAGGACACCGCATCCCGGCGTCGGACCTCCCCGAAAAGCCGCGCGATGTGCCGCATCTGGCATTCGACCGTGGTGAACCAGGACAAACCCACCCACGAGTAGGGGCCGGCGGAGTTCAAGAAGTTCGGGAAGTACGGCATCGTCAGACCCTCGTATGCGGCGAATGCGGTTTCCCGCCACCACTTTCCGAGATTGCGGCCGTCGCGTCCGATCACCTCGATCGCCGGGAGATTCTTCTCCCACACGTCGAACCCGGTGGCGAGGATCAGGACGTCGACCTCACGGGTACGGCCGTCGGCGGTGACGATGCCGTCGGGCACGATGTGATCGATGCCGGTGGTGTCGAGGTTCACGTCCTCGCGTGCGAGCGTGCGGTAGTAGTCGTTGGAGACCGTCGGGCGTTTGCACCCGTAGTCGTAGGCGGGTGTGAGATCGCGACGCATCTGCGGGTCGCGCACCTGCAGATACCGGAAGAGTGCGGCAATCCGTTTGACGGCGTCGTTGACGCGACGAAATCGCCGGAAACGCCACATTGCGATCAGCATCGCCATCTCTTGGGTCACATCGGTGACCCAACGCACCGCTCGCTGACTGGCCGGCATCTGCCGAAACAGTGCTCGCACCGGCGCAGGGATGGGGGCGTCGAGCTTGGGCATCACCCACATCGGTGTGCGCTGATACACCGTCAACTCCTCGGTGAGATCGGCGATTTCCGGGATCAGTTGCACTGCAGTCGATCCGGTCCCGATGACCGCCGCGCGTTTACCGGCGAAATCGTAGTCGGGATCCCACCGTGACGCATACACCACCCGCCCGGCGAAAGTGTCGATACCGGGGATGTCGGGGGTGGCGGGCTGGGACAGGAAACCGGTGGCGCACATCAGGAATCGCGTCGTCATCGTGGTTCCGCCGGCGAGGGCGACACGCCAGGTGTTGGTCTCGGCATCCCACCGCGCGCCGTCGACCGAGACACCGAATCGCATATGCCGCCGGACATCGTACTTGTCGGCGACGTCCACGGCGTACTGCTTGAGTTCTGTTCCCGGTGCGTATAGCCGCGACCAGTTGGGGTTCGGCTCGAACCAGAACGAGAACGTGGGCGACGGAACATCCACGGCCAGACCGGGATATCGATTCACATGCCACGTACCGCCGAGGTCGTCCTCGCGTTCGAGGATGACGAAGTTCTCGTAACCGAGCCGCTTGAGGGCGATCGCGGCTCCGATGCCGCCGAATCCCGCACCGACGATGATCACGTCGTGGAGTTCGTGTCGCGGCTCCGATGACCGCCCCTGCTCTGGTGACTGTGGGTCCGCGGAATTCATGGCTACCTTCCTGTGGGAGTTGACGGCTCGCGTATCGAGCTGCCTACTCTGGTCGACATGGACGTCTCGAATGCGCACGTACTCCTCACCGGCGCCTCCGGCGGGATCGGCGAATTCCTGGCAATCGCACTGGCCCGACGCGGGGCCCAGCTGACCCTCACCGGACGGCGCTCCGACGCGCTGACCGAACTCGCAGATCGAGTGGGCGGCCGGGTGATCACCGCCGATCTGACCGAGCCACAAGCGCCGACCGAGGTGGTCGAGCAAGCCGGTCGCGTCGACATCCTGGTGGCCAACGCAGGTCTGCCCGCGTCGGGTCCACTCCTGGAATACGCGACCGAGGAAATCGATCGTGCGCTTGAGGTCAACCTCAGGGCGCCGATCCTCATGGCCAAAGCTGCTGCAGCGCAGATGATTCCACGCGGACGAGGCCATCTCGTATTCATGTCGTCGCTCTCGGGAAAATCGGCATCGTCGAACACGTCTCTCTACAACGCGACGAAATTCGGTCTTCGCGGGTTCGCGTTGGCGCTGCGGGAGGATCTGCGGCCCCACGGGATCGGCGTGTCATCGATCTACCCCGGACCGGTGCGTGACGCCGGCATGATCGCCGATTCCCGAGTGGGCTTGCCGCGCGCGGGCACGGTCACCGCTGCCGCCGTGGGCGCCGCCACGATCCGAGCCATCGAACGCAACCGGCTCGAGACCACGGTGACGCCCTTGCCGCTGCGGGTGGCCACGACGCTCGGCGGACTGGCACCGTCCGCCTCGGCGGCGTTCGCCCGTCTCACCCGCAGCGACCGGCTGGTGGCCGCCATCAGCGACGGCCAGCGCAGCAAGCGCTGACCGGCTAGTCGGCGGCACGGTGCTTGCCGACATACGGTGCCGGTGCCGACCCGGTGCTCGACGATGAGCCCCCGGACGACGTCGTGTTGGACGAGGACCCGGTTGACGACGTTGACTCGGAGGTCGACGTGCTTGCGGCGCCGGAGCCGTTTGCCCCGGAGTCTGTCGTGCCCGAACTTGCCGTCCCCGAACTCGCTGTGCTCGAACTTGCTGTGCTCGAACTTGCTGTGCTCGAACCGGACTCGGAACTCGAGGTGCTCGGCGCACCGGAGCTCGTGGTTGTCGACGGTGTGGAAGTGGACGGTGCGGAAGTCGACGCTGTAGGAGTCGACGCTGTAGGAGTCGAGACCGCGGGGGTGGTGCCGGTGGTGGACGGGGAACTCGTGGATGTCGTTGTCGTGGGGGTGACCGACGCCGACGTCCCGCGCAATGCCTGCTCCGAAGACAAGGTGACCGAGCTCTTGACAGCCGTCGTCGGCGATGTCGCCGCGAGAGCAGGCGTGGTAGTTCCGGTGCTCCCGGCGGCAGAACCGGCGGTGGGTACGGCGTTCAGGATCGATTCACGGATCATCTCGGCGAGTTGCTCGGCCGAGGTTCCGGTCATCCCGGCGGCCTGGCCGAGTCCGTTGATGTTGGTGACCACGTTGGCGGCCAACAGTTTTGCAAACGCATCGACCTGTGTGCCGAAGGCCTCGAGATTCTGCGGGATCAGGGTGGGCAGCTGCGGAATCATCGCGAGTGACTGATCCACCGAGGTGACGGCGTCGGTGTAGATCTGCTGCCACGCCTGCGCGGTCCACAGGTTGGTGACCTGGACGTAGTCGGGGCGATCCGGATCGTCGTAACCGGGTGCGGGATTCTCCACCCAGTTGCCGTCGGTCAGTTGCTGCCCGAGGTCGAAGGCCGTGTAGTACTTGCCGAACAGCCCGAACTTCGGCAACGACCCGGGCGCACCCTGTGCGCCGAACAGCTGGCACGGCAGGCAGTACGTGCCCGGCACGAACGGATTGAGCCCGTTCCACACCGCTTCGGCGAAGTCGCCGTACGCGCTGGCCCACTGTGCGGTGGTCGGCCCTTGCTGCACGCCGGTCGGGTCCTGGGTGAGCGTTTCCCATACTGCCTTGAGCGGGCCGAGCAGATCGAGGTGGACCGTCTCCCCCGACCAGAAGGGCTGGATGTTCACCACCGTTCCGTCAGCGGTGGTGTAGGTCGCGTCGTTGGGATCGATCGTGTTGCTGATCTCCGGGAAGGTGTAGCCCGTCACCAGTTCCCAGGCCGGAACCTGCCCGTACTGCAAGAAGTACAGCGGATCGCTACACGGCCCCGGAACGCCGGTGCAGTTCGGTGTCATCGGTGCGAACGAGGCCAGCGTCATCCAGAGTTGGTCTGACTGCGCATTCGCGACCAACGGCACCGGCATCAGCAGCAGACTGATCGCCTTGACCTTCTCGTAGTCCTGCTGATCGAAGCCGACCACATTGGTTGGGATGTACACCCACCAGTTACCGGAGTCGTTGAACGCCTTGGTGGTCTGCTGCAGTGCCTGATACTGCACGGCGGGAATGTTGGCCAAGGTCTGGTAGATGTTCGTCGGGATGTTGGCGATCGAGGCCTCGGCGTGCGCCTGCGCGCCGGGCGCGGCGACCTGCGCGCCGATCGCCGCGGCCACTCCCGCACCGGCCATGGCGGCGACCACCGATCGTGAACCCCGGTGCGGTGAGCGCTGTCTCGCTGTCGTCGTCATCGCTGTTTTCGTCATCACTGTGTGTTCCCTCCCGTTGCCGCGTGTGGATCGCGGTTGGACAATTCGATGCGTTGATTGGGCCGCGTGTTTTCTTCGGTGGTCGAGGTGTCCGAGCCCGCTGGGGCGAGGGCCTCGAGACCCGGTGGGATGACAGGTGTAGTCGTCACCGCGGGGTCAGCGGAACCAGCGTCGGCGCGGGTGGTCTCGAGGCTCGCCGCACGCGGCTCGCACCTCGACCAGCGGGGGAAGAGCCGGGCGCCTACGTCGTCACGGGTTGCCATACGGTGCCTCTTCCTCGAGTCGCCCGAGCCAGATTCGGCCTCCGTAACCATCGAGATGGGTGACCTCCCCGACGGGCCGGCGCGCCGATGGGCCGTATCGCCCCCGCGGCCAGCCCAGGGGCACGATGCACAGCGGGGTGACGTTGACGGGCAGCTCGAGAGTTCGACGTACCGAGGTGAGGTTCCACAACGGCATCGTGGTCAGCGACGCACCGAGACCCATTGCCCGAGCGGCCAACAGCAGGTTCTGCACGCTGGGATAGATCGATCCCCAGTATCCGGATTCGGCCGGATGCGGCATGCGCACACCGGTGAGCCGCCCCTCTCGTACACCGAGGCGCAGGCAGGCGACCACCAGGACCGGGATCTCGGCGAAGTGGTCGACCTGCCACTGGACGGCCTTGATGGTGCGGCGCGTGGCGTCGTCGGATCGGACCAGATGACGGAGTGCGAAGCGTGAGTACAGATTCCACGCTTGCCGGTACCGTCGCGCCAGCTTCTCCTTGACCGCGGGGTCCTTGACGACGATGAACTCCCACTGCTGGCCGTTGTTGCCGGTCGGCGCGTGCTGCGCGAGTTCGATGCAGGTCAGTACGAGCTCGTCGTCGACCGGATCGGGACGGACCCGCCGAATCGCGCGCTGGGTCATCATGGCCTCCTGCAGCGGCATCGTCAGCCGCTGCAAGGCCTCATCGACGGTCGGTATCGGTGCGGGTTCGCGTGTCGGCGGCGGTGTCGACGGTGATGGCGACGGTGATGGCGAGGCGATCTCAGTCATGGTTGTCGATCCATTCGGTGGTGAACCGGCCGACATCGGGTATGTGGCGTCGGAATTCGGCGCCGATGGCACTCTCGACGCGCCCTCCGACCAGCGGAAGGCGTACCTCCACGGTGCCGTCGACGACCATGTGTGACCCGCCGGATGCGGGTTCGATACGTGCACGCCCGAGCCCGGAACCGGGAGCCCCGAGCACAGTGATCTCGATCGTGCCGTGGACACGATCGTCGGCGCCGACCTGCCAGTGCTCGGTCGTGCGCACCTTGAGCTCACCGGGATAGACCCGTCCGATCAAGGACGGGAGGCGATCCGCGCGGAGGTCTTCGGTCATGACCAGCCGTACCGACTCACCGTCGGGCGTCGATGTCCTGTCGAGTTCATCGAGAGTCGTCGACGACTCGAAGGCGGCATAACGGTCGTGCCAGTACGCGGCCGCGGCGAACGCGTCGAAGACCTGTCGGGTGCTGTGCGGGGAGGTGACGGCAACCTCGAATGTGCGCGGCATCAGGCACTTCCCGCGGTGGTGAGTTGATCGCAGATGTCCTCGGCGAAGTCGCGTGCCCGGATCAGGTCGTCGGGTCCGATGTTGGTCATCGGGATCGGTACCCCCAGATAGCTTTTCCGGTACTCCCCGGAGCCGAGATAGCTGGTCAACGAGAGCATCGAGCGCAGCTGGCCACCCGGATAGGTCGTGACGAGACTGCCGAGGTAACGCCCGCCCTGCCAGCGGCCCTGTGCGCGGACCTCTTTCAGATTCCCCCGCCAGCTGTCGCGGCAGACGACGAAGACGGCAAAAGCGCTGCCCGCCAGCACTTGCCGGGCCACCGGTGAGGTCAGGAACGAGCGAATCGGCATCGCCGGTGCGCTCCACCAGGTCGGCGATCCGATGCAGACCAGGTCGTAGCGGCGCTCGGTCACGAAATCCGGCACACGGATCGATCCGGTCTTCTTACGAACCTGGGCCGGCAGGACACTGAGCATGTCGGGCCACACGCGGGCCATCGGAAACCGCGTGAATCGGCGCGCGTACCGGTCGTCGGTGAACTCGATCGCCGCCTCGTCGACCGCATAGCCGTGCGCGGCGAAGACGTCCCCGGCGGCCGTCAGCATGCTCCGGGTCTGCCCCGTGTAGCTGTAATACAGCAACAGAACCCGGGGCTGCGGCCGGCCGGCCGCGTCGGGATCAGCGTGCGTCATCTCCGGCCTCCCTTGTCATCCCGCCGAGGCGGACTCTCAATAATATTGGCGCACAAGCATATTCGGTACTACAGTGAGGAGCATGACGACCAAGGTTGCTGTCGACCTGCAAGGCCCGGCCAAGACCATGCTCACCACTCTGTATTTGAAATCGCTCGATGCGGCTCTGCCGCACCCGGTTCTCGGAGATCGCTTTGCGCCGCAGGCGGTGGAGCGACTCGACGTCGACTGGAGCGAGCTGGGTGTCACCGCGCGGTGGGCGCCGATCGTGACCGTGCGCACCGCGCAGTACGACCTCTGGGCGCGTGACTTCCTCGCGGCACACGATCAGGCGACCGTCGTGCACATCGGCTGCGGTCTGGATTCGCGGGTGTTCCGCCTCGATCCGGGACCCGGCGTCGAATGGATCGACGCGGATTTCCCGGAGGTGATCGCGCTGCGGCAGAGGGTGTATCCCGATCGGGCCCACTATCGGCTGGTGGCGACGTCGGCGACCGATCCATCGTGGCTCGACGCCATCCCCGCCGATCGGCCGGTGCTGTTCCTCGCCGAGGGCATCAGCATGTACCTGACGCGCGATGAAGGACTCGGCCTGATCTCCCGGGTTGTCGAGCGTTTCCCGACCGGCGAGATCCAGATCGACTTCTACAACTGGCTGGCGATCGCCACCCAGCGCGTACACATGCTCAATCGGCGATCCGGGTCGCGACTGCATTGGGCGGTCAACTCCCCCGCCGACATCGTCGGTGAGATCCCGGCTCTGCATGTCGTGGACTCGGCCAACCTCTTCTCCGCGGAGACCTTCGCCCGGGTGAGCGGTCCGTTCGCGGGCGCCGGAGTGCTGTCCCGGGCGATCCCTGCGGGCCGAAAGGCTCTGCAGTACCACCGATATGCGTTCTGACGGCTGCGTCATCGGAGCGCCCCCGCTCCGATGACGGGATCGGCCGGTGCCGCGATCCCGGCGAGCAACGTCGCGATGGCGTCGATCGACCGCTGGGGATCCGGTCCATGCGTGTGATATTCGATCATCAGCCGGCCGTCGAAGATCTTGCTCGTGTACATCTCGATGCCGCCGCCGACCTGGAAGTGCAGTTCCCCGTGAACCGCGGTCAGTCGCACACCCGGCGGGGTGCGCATCGGTGGCACCACACCGTTGTCGGTCATCATGACGACGTCGGGCAGGCCGGGCGGATTGCCTTCGTAGCTCGGCGTGAAATGCAGCAGGGACTGGGCGATGACACCCTCGGCGAGATCGGCGCGATACGCCTCGGCGATCCGGGTGGCGAGATCGAGAACATCGGTGCCGTGATCGATGTCGGCAAGGAAGGTGCCCACCCCGACGGGGTTGGTTGCGGCCGTCGCGGTCACCGGCGGGCTGAGCACGTAGCGCAGATCGACCGGATAGATGTAGGGCACCGGGATGCGCCTGCGGCCGCGCACCTGCCATTCGGCGATCAGGATCACCGCCGCCAGTACGCCATTGAGCCCCACGCCGTTGCTGCGCGCGTAGTCGACGATCGCGCGGGTCTGGCGTTCGTCGAGCCCACACCACGCCATCGGTACCTGCTGGGGAGCCGAGGGCCGCGCGGTCGACGTGGTACGCCGCGACGGCGGCAACTCGTAGGCGAACAACGCGGGCATGAAGCGCTCCAGACCGGACCGGTGGAGCTTGGTGATGCCGCGGTGGGCCAGCACGGTTTCCAGCGAGTCCGGCGCCGGCTCCACGGGGCCCGGCCGCAGGTCTCCCGTGGTGACCAGATCGGTGTAGTAGGAGAACAATTCCTCGATCAGGGCGAACTGGTGATGTCCGTCGGCGAGGCTGTGGTGGACGTACAGGGTCGGCTGGGCTCCGCCGTCGAGCACCACCACGCGCAGGTGCACCAGGGTTTCGGTCTGGTCGAAATGCGGAGGTACGACCTCGGCGCTGCCGTCACGGTTGTCCACCACCATGATTCCCGGGTGCATCAGATCGTCGACGACGATCTGCCAGCGCTGATCGGCGTCGCGTTCGAGATGGCCGCCCAGGACGGGATGCACTTCGAGCAGCGTGTCGAAGGCCTCGGCGAGCGCGTCGGTGTCGACGGGGCCGTCGAGGTGGGCTCCGAGTCCGACGAAATTGTGTGTCTCGGCGAACATCTCCTCGCTCTTGGCGAGATGGCGGATGACTGCTGAGGCGCTCACGGGTCCTCCTGGTGATCGATGACGGTCGGTGCGGGCTTCTCCGGATCAGCTGTGCATACTGGCCTTTCGGTAGCCGAGGGCCAGAGGGATCGCGCAGACCACGATGATGCTCACCGACCACGCGAGCAGACCCGTCAACGGAGTGGCGACCGGCCCGCCCACCGACAGGCCCTTCATGGTGTCGACGGTGTAGCTGAGTGGTTGATGCGACACCGCGGGCTGGATCCACTCGGGATACTGATGCAGCGGCACGAATCCGGTGCTGAAGAACATGAACACCCCGGACACGAGCGCCGTCGCCTCGACGACGATCGTCTTGGCCGAGTACAACGCGAGTGTGGCGACACCGACGGCGAACGCGAGCCCGAACAGACAGGGCACGAACACCCAGCCGATCGCGGCGGCCACACCCTCGTGGAATCGGAATCCCATGGCGTAGCCCGCGATCAGCAGCGCGAGGGTGGCCACGACGATGCGGATGGTCTCGGCAAGCAATCGCGAGATCACCCCCGCCGCGCGGTTGATGGGCAATACCCACAGCCGCGCCAGCAGCCCGCTGTCACGCTCGTGCATCAGCGACAATCCGCCGACCGTGGCACCCTGGGTCGCGGCGACCATCGCCACCAGGGGCACGCTGCCGTACAGCGCGTCGATACCGGTGACCCGGGTGATGCCGTTGCCGAGAACAATGTTCAGTGCGACCAGGAACGCCACCGGAACCAGGATGGTCTCCGAGGTACTCGCCGGATCGCGCAGCCAACGACGCATGGTGCGAGCGGTCAGTGTCACGGTGTGCGAGAGCAGAGCGCGCGGCGACCATTCCGCCGGCCTGCGCGGCGCAGCCGGAATCGGATGTGCTGGGGCGGAGGACATCTCGCCGGTGAGTGGGGTCATCAGCTCATCCCTTCCGCCCCGCCAGCACCGCGTAGACGGGCATCAGGACCACCAACAGCGCAACGATCCAGGCCAACGATGGCCCGATGGTCTGCCAGGTGATGGCGCCGGCCGCGCCGGGCACCCGGTCACCGGCCAATGCCCGCAACGCGTAGACGAACTGTGAGATCGGTTGATTGCGCACGAAGCCCTGGATCCAGTGCGGAAACGCCGACGCCGGCTGGACCCCGACCGAGAGTAGTCCGAAGATCAACTGCGGCAGCATCATCAGATGGGTGGTGGCGTCGGGATTGCGTGACGCCGTGCCCACCACCTCCCCCAGGAACGACAGGGTGAGTCCGATCGCGAGGACAAGTCCGCAGAACGCGACGGTGTAGAGGAGCCCGGCATAGAACCGGAATCCGATGACGTGTCCGCAGATCAGCGAGATCACCAGCGCGACCGTGCAGCGATACATGCTGGCGGTCATGCGGGACGCCAGCGGGGTGACACGGGATATCGGCAGTGCCCGGAAGCGCCGGTTGATCCCCTCGACGGCATCCGAGGCCGAACGGAAGGCGCCGGAGATCGCCGCGAAACTGATGGCCTGCAGTGCGATCAGCGGCATCAGATACTGTGCGTAGCTGCTCATCTCGGCGGCGTAGAGCCCCATGAAGTTCTTCAGTGGGATGTAGAAGCCCGCGGTGAACATGATCGACGCCGCGACCTGGGTGAGGAGTTCGCCGTTGCGCAGCGTCGGCACGATGCTCCGGGTTGTCAGCACCCACCACTGCTGCACTCCGGAGGGATTGGTCTCCCGCGTGGCGCCGGTGACCCGCTCGGGTGACCACGACGTCGGGGTCACGACGCCACCTCGGCCCGGTCTGGCCGGGCGGTCTCGGCGGTGAGCGCGAAGAACACCTCGTCGAGCGACGGGCGTCGCAAGGCGACGTCGGCGAGTTCGATTCCGGTGCGGTGCAACCGACCGAACACCTCGACCATCGTGTCGGCGCCGTGCGGTGCGGGCATGGAGACGCGGTCGGGATGGGCGGTCACCGTTGCGCGCCGGGACCGCGGCATCATCGGGGTCAGCGCCGCGACGATCGCCGGGATCGCGGAGGTGTGGCGGGGCACGATCTCGCAGTAGGTCGCCCCGGTGCGTTCCTTGAGCTGATCGGCTGTGCCCTCTGCGATCACCGTGCCCCGGTTGATGACGACGATCCGGTCGGCGAGGGTGTCGGCCTCCTCGAGGTACTGCGTGGTGAGGACGGTGGCGATGCCGTCGGACTTGAACCGTTCGACGAGATCCCACACCGCCTGCCTGCTGCGCGGATCGAGCCCGGTGGTCGGCTCGTCGAGGAACACGACCTCCGGTCGGACGACGAGACCGCACGCGATGTCGATACGTCGCCGCATGCCCCCCGAGTAGGTTCCCAACGGCCGATTCGACGCGTACTGCAGGTCGAACTGTTCGAGCAGCTCGTCGGCCCGGCGTCGCGCCGCCGACTTGCGCCATCCCTGCAGCCGGCCGAACATCACGAGGTTCTCCCGGCCGGTGAGCATGTCGTCGAGGGCCACCTGCTGCCCGGTCAACATGATCGAACGCCGCACCGCGGCCGGGTCCCGTGCGACGTCGTGGCCGGCGACCAGCGCGGTTCCGGAATCGGGAGAACTCAAGGTGCACAGGATGTCCACCGTGGTGGTCTTTCCCGCCCCGTTGGGGCCGAGGAGGCCGAGGACCTCGCCGCGTCTTACGGTGAAACTGATACCGCGCAGCGCCTGGAAGTCCCCGAAGTTCTTGCGCAGATCCCGTACGACGACCGCGGCGTGCGATTCGTCGGGGCGTCGATGCCGACCACCACCGCGGTCGGTGTCGTGGGTGTGGCCGTGAGTGTCAGTGAAGGGCACCGGATTCCCCCAGATCGACGTCGGCGGTCAGGTCGATCAGTTCCAGCTCGCCGTCGGCGGAATCCGCCTCGTCCTCGACGATGGCCTCGCGCGCCAGGTCGGCGAGGGACGCAATACTGGCGTCGGCGAGCCGGGACACGACGTCGGCACCGATGCGGGCTGGGTCGTACCACCAGTCGACGTGCAGGATTCCCCCGCTGCGCTGGGCACGGATCTCGAGTGCGTGCCCGAACCCGGGTGCCGATGCCCGAAGTGCCTCCGCCATCGTCGGATCGATCGAGACGGGTTGGTCGTCGGCGGTCGGGAGATCGGGAATCGGGCTGCCGACGACCAGCGCGATATCCGGTGCCGGAGTTGCCTCGAGAGCACGCGCGGTCGGGGCGTGCAGGTGACGCAGGACGCCGTGGCCGACACCGTGATGCGGTACCGCGGCGAGTACCCGGTGGACGGCCTCGATCTGCGCGGCAGTCGGTTCCCCGCTGAGCGCAGTGCAGCCGAGCGCCACGGGGTACAGGGCGGTGAAGGATCCCAGGGTCCGACGCGGGTCGAGGTCGGGCCGTAGGACCCGTCGACCGCGCCCGGCGAGGTCGACGTCGATGATGCCGTCGCCGAAGGTCTGCGCCAGCGCGCGACCCAGTGCGGTGAGCAGGAAGCGATCCACCGGGAAGGTGAGTCTGCGACGCGCGTCGTCGAGTTCGATCGTCTGGGTGGTCGTCAATGCGGTCGAGATGCGCTGCAGCGCAGTGGAGGTCGTCCGCATCGCATCACCGGTGATCGGTCTGCGCGTGGCCCGTCCGGGCCCGGTCAGCCAATACCTGCGTGAGTCGAGGACCGCCGGATGGGCGGCCAGCTCGGAGGACAGCTGTGCCCACTGGCGCCACGCAACGGGCACGGGCGCAAGCGAGATGTCCTCGCCGGCGAGCACCTGACCGAAGGCGGTGAACAGATCGGTCACCAGGATGTCGCGGGCTTCCTCGTCGGCCACCAGCCCGTGCACGCTCATCGCGAGATACGACTGTCCGTCACCTGCCTGTACATGGGCGGCGAGGTACGGGGTGAGCCCTCCGTCGCCGGTGAGGGTGCGGAGGAACTCGGGGATCTCCTGCGCCCCGGACACCGCCGCGACCGCGAGGTCGGCGGCCTCGACGGGCGCCGCGACACGGACCTCGCGGATGCCGTCCTCCTCGACGATCCGTATCCGCAGTGCATCGTGGCGATTGACCACCGCGGTGAGGACGTCGCGAATGCGGTCGGTGCCGACGTCGTCGCGGACACGCAGGATCAGCGGTACGCGCCACCTGTTGGTGTCGGTGACACCGGAGTCCAGGAACCGGATCATGGTGGGCGTCAGGGGAAGATGGTCCGGATCGGCCGTGACCGTGCGACCAAGTCCGCCTGCGGCGTAGCGCTGGGTCAGTGTCGCGGCGAGGGTGGCGACGGTCTGGTTCTCGTAGAGATCCTGCGGGGTGATCTCCAACCCCTCGTTCGCCGCGCTCATCGCGATGCTGATCGCGATGAGCGAATCCCCACCGATCTCGAAGAAGTTGGCGGTGCGCTCGACCGACTCCACTCCGAGACATTGCGCCCAGATCCGGCCCAGCGTGGTCTCCATCGGCGTGCGGCCGTCCGCGACCGAGGGCTGGATCTGCGGCGGTGCGGTACCCCCGGCGGCGTCGCCCGCGGTGTCGGGATCATCCGTGCGCAGCATCCGTGCCGAGCGATCGTGGTCGACCCAATGGCGTTGACGGGCAAAGGGATATCCGGGAAGTGTGACGATCGGTCGATCGCGGTCGTCGTCGAGGTCGACCGGAACTCCCGCCGACCACAGTTGACCGAGACCGAGCAGGAAGGTGGTGCGGTCGTCGCGATTCTGGGCAGGGTGACGCATGAGACGTATGGCTCGGTGCCCGTCGCCCCATCGGGGGTGGCGCGCGGCGGCACCGGACAGCGTTCCGCCGGGCCCGACCTCGACCAGGACGCGGGCGGGGTTCTCGAGCAACGCCCCCACCTCGTCGGCGAAACGCACCGTTGCCCGGATCTGCCGTGCCCAGGTGGCCGGGTTGGTGGCCTCGGCCGCCGACATCACGGTGCCGGTGACGTTCGACAACAGCGGGATCTGCGGTTCACGCAATGTCATTCGCGACAAGAAGGCCGTGTACTCGGCCACTAAGCCGTCCATCAGCCGCGAGTGGAACGCATGGGAGGTGCGGACCCGCCGTGCGGTGATCCCCGCCTGCGCCAGCCGTGCCGTGAACGCGGCGATCGCGGTATCGGTGCCGGCGACAACGCATCCACCCGGATCATTGATCGTGGCGATGTCGACCTCACCGGCCAGATACGGTGTGACCGCCGCGGGTTCGGCCGGCACGGCGACCATCACGCCACGTGGCGCCGCATTCATCAGCCGGGCGCGCATCGCGACCGCCGATGCCGCGGTCGGCAGATCGAACACCCCGGCAAGAGTGCCTGCGACGTATTCGCCGATGCTGTGCCCGGCCAGCACCGCGGGATGCACCCCGCGTGATTGTGCGAGACGCGCGAGTGCGTATTCGACGGCGAACAACGCGGGTTGCGTTCGGTCGGTGCGTTCGAGTGACCGTGCACTGCCCTCGAAGATCTCCGCGCGCAGGTCGATTCCGAGCTCGGCGTCGAACGCCGCGACGCACTGCGCGAAGTGTTCGGCGAAGACCGGCTCGGTGTCCAGCAGACCTCGCGCCATGCCGACGTGTTGCGCGCCTTGGCCGGGAAAGAGGAACGCGACGCGATCGGTCGCCGTGTCGGCGCCTACGACCTCGTCGGTGATCATCACGTTGTCGTGCTCGTCGGTGCGCAGTACCTCGACGGCGTGGGCGGCGTCGTCGACGACGGCGACGAGGCGATGTCGGTACCGGTGCCGCCGGTTCAGGGTATGCGCGAGTACGCCTACGTCGAGGTCGGGGCGCGCCTGCAGGTCGTCGGCGAGTGCGGTCCGTGCCTGCGTGAGCGAATCGGGTTGCTGCGCCGACAGTGTCACGATCAACGGGCCGCGCGTCGCCGGAGGCAGTGGGGCCGGTGGTGCTTCCTCGAGTACCACGTGGACGTTGGTTCCGCCGACACCGAACGAACTCACCCCGGCGCGGCGCGGACCGTCGCTCTCCCAGACGGTGGTCTGCGCCCGGACCTCGAATGGTGTGCGTTCGAGATGCAGTTCGGGGTTGGGCTGGGTGTAGTGCAAGGTGCCCGGCAGCGACCGATTCTGTAGGCACAGCACGGTTTTGATGAGACCCGCGATACCCGAGGCCGTCTCGAGATGACCGATGTTGGCCTTGACCGATCCCAGGACGCACGGACCTCGGCGTTCCTGCTCGGCGAGTTCGAAGGCTTGCCGCAGCCCCTCCACCTCGATCGGATCACCCAGTGGTGTGGCCGTGCCGTGTGTTTCGACGTAGCTGATGGTGGCGGCGTCGACCTCGGCGACGGCGTGCGCCTCGGCGATGACCTCCGCCTGTCCGGCCGCGGTGGGCGCCGCATAGTTCATCTTGGTCGCGCCGTCGTTGTTGATCGCCGACCCGCGGATCACCGCATGGATGCGATCACCCTGTGCCAGTGCGTCGTCGAGATGTTTGAGGACGACGATTCCCACGCCGGAACCGAACAGGGTGCCGTCGGCCCGCGAGTCGAAGGGCCGGCAGTATCCAGTCGGCGAGGCCATCGACCCGGGCTCGTACCAATAGCCCACCCGGTTGGGCACCCGGATCGAGGATCCGCCGGCCAACGCCATCTCGCATTCGCCGTTGAGGATGCTGGCGGCGGCCAGATGCACCGCGAGCAGCGACGACGAGCAGGCCGTCTGGACGGCCAGCGCGGGACCGCGCAGGTTGAACTGGTGGGCGACGCGGGTGGCCAGGTGGTCCTTGTCGTTCTCCAGCGAGAGGTTGATCATCTCGAAGCTCGCGCCCTCGCCGATGATGCGGTGGGGATCGAGGTGGGACATCAGGTTGTGCAGCAGATATCCACTGGCCGAACTCGTTCCGAAGACGCCGACGGTTGCCTCGATGTCGTGCGGATCGAGTCCGGCGTCCTCGAGAGCGTGATACGCGGTCTGTAGGAACAGTCGGTGTTGTGGGTCCATCATCCGGGCGGCGCGAGGGGTGAACCCGAAGATTTCCGCATCGAATTCCTCGATGCCCGTCAGCAGCGGTGCGCGCCGCACGTAGGCCGGATTGTCGAGGGTCTTGTCGCTCACCCCGTGCGCGGTGAGGTCCTCGGCGGTGAGGGTCTCGATCCCTTCTCGCCCGGCCTCCAGGTTGCGCCAGTACTCGGTGAGAGACGCCGATCCCGGGAAGCGGCCGGCCATGCCGACTATCGCAATCGCGTTGGCCCCGTATGCTTCTGACGTTCCTGCTTCTGACGTTCCCGCTTGTGTCATGCCCGCTTCTGTCATGCCCGCTGTCCTGTTCTGCGCCGGCCGGCCCGTTGGCGTGCGGCGGCGCGCAGTTGTGCTCGTTCCCGGAGGCCGCCCGAGGCGTCGGTGTCGTCGGCGACGGCGAGATCGAGCTGACGGATGAGATCGGCGGCGAGCGCACGCAGACTTGCACCCTGAAGGAGCAGTGCCACCGGTGGTTCGGCTCCGAAATCGCCGCGCACCGCGTTGCGGATGCGTACAGCCATCAGCGAATCCATGCCCAGGTCGGTCAACGGCTTGTCGACGTCGACGGCCCGACTGTCGGCGAAGCCCATGATGGCCGCGATCCGGGTGCGCAGACGGTCGGTGACGGCGTCGTGTACCGCGGTCGCATCGAGGGTGCGCAACGCCTCCACCCCGCCCCAGGTGTCGTCGGTGAGGTCGTGCAGCTCGGCGACGAGTGGTGCGAAGTAGCCCAGTTGATCGAGTTCGGGGAATGCGACGGCCGCGCGGTCGAGCCGGAGGCGGATGACGCCGGCCCGGGTGGCGTCGGCGACCACCAGCGCGTCGAACGCCTCGATGCCTTCCGCCGGGCTGATCGGGTCGAGAGCGTCCATCGTCAGGGCGGCTGCCACGCCCACCTGGGCCCACTGGCCCCAGTTGATCGCGGTGGCCGGCAATCCCTGGTGGCGGCGCCAGAGCGCGAAGGCGTCGGCCCACGCGTTGGCGGCTGCGTATGCGCCCTGCCCGGGCGAGCCGAGCAATGACGCCGCCGAGGAGAACACCACCCACCAGTCCAGGCGCAGATGTGTTGTCGCTTCGTGCAGGGCGATTGCACCGGCGACCTTGGGCGCCCACACCCGGCTCAGGCTGTCCGGTTCGAGTGCGCTCAGCAGTGCGTCGTCGATGACGGCGGCCGCATGCAGCACGCCGCGAACCTCTCGGCCCGTCTCCCGCGCGGCGTCGACCAGTGCGGCGGCGACGCCGGGTTCGGCGATGTCACCGGCGATGTAGGCCACCTCGCCTCCGTTCGAGAGGTCGTCGATGAGCGTCTGCTGGTCGGGTGTGATCGCTCGGCGACCGTTGAGGACCACTCGTCCGGCGCCTGCGTCGAGGAGGTGACGTGCCATCAGGGTGCCGAGGCCACCGAGGCCACCGGTGACGATGTAGGCCGCGCCTGCCGTGACCGGGGTGACCGACGGGGCGCCGAGCGGAGCACGGCGCAGACGGCGGACATGACGCGCACCGGCGCGCCAGGCGACGATGTCGTCACGGGAATCGGCGGCCAATTCGGCGACCAGCGGGGCATCATCGTCACCGTCGAGATCGACCAGGGTGACGTGCAGCGCGGGATGTTCGTAGGCCATCACGCGCACGAGCCCTTCCAGCGCCCCTACGGTCGGATTGCCCGACTCGTCTGCGCCGACGCCGATTCCGTTGCGCGTGACCAGCCAGACGCGAGGCGCGCGACCCGGCCGGGCGGCGACCGCCCGTACCGCGGAGGTGACCGACCAGACGAGTGCGCGGGCCTGCTCGGACGCCGCACCGCGGGGGTCGAAGGTCTCGGTGTCGAGCAGCACGACCACACCGGCGGCCGCCGAATCCGCGTCGAGATCGGCGATGGCGGCTTCGGTGAGGACGGACCCGGTTCCGGTCATGCCCGATCCGGACGTCCCCGCCGGCAGCGTTCGGCGGATCACCCGCCGCGACGGCGAGCGACCCAGCAGATCGGCAAGCTCGTCGGCCGAGGAACCATCGGCGGTCGAGTGCCCGGCGAGGATCAGCCAGCTGCCGTCGGCGAGTTGTCCCGATGCGTCGCCCGGGAGATCGGCGGGGACCCATTCGGTGTCGAACAGCTTCTGCTCGAGGGGCAGCGGCACCGAGTGGCGTTCGACCTTGCGTAGGTAGACACCGGATGCGACGGCGACGGTTGCCCCGGACTCGTCGGTCAGGATGAACGAACCGAGCTTGTCCGCGGTGCCGGGGATCTCGGTCACCTGCGCCGAACACGTTGCGCGACGCCCGATCACGCCGGTGACGCGTAGCGACTCGATGGCCACCGGGAGGTAGGTCGCGGCGTCGGCGCCACCGGCTGCGATCCCCGAGGTCGACTCCTCGGGCATGGCGGCCGCCACGCCCTGCAGGGCGGCGTCGAGCAGCACCGGATGCAGCCGGAACCCGCGGTCGACGCCGGCCGCGGCGGGTAATTCGATCCGCGATTCCGATGCCCCGGTTCGTGGGCCGGCATCATCGGTCGACCCCACCCGCACGATGTGGGTGAGCGCGGCGAACGCCTCACCGTGGGCGGCGCCGGTGCTCCGCAACGCGCGGTAGAAGTCCGAGGGCGCCACGGTCGTCCCACCGATCAACGCGACCGGGGCGGGGATGTCCGGCGATGTCGACGTGACCACCCGCCCGGTGGCGTGCCTGCGCCACGCACCTTCGGTGGTACGCGAATGGATCTCGAAGCCCATCTCGCCGTCGGCCACGCGGCACAGGCGCGTGGTCACCGACACCGTGGTGTCCACGGCGAGCATCTCCTCGACCTCGAGGCGATGCACCTCGAGCCCGGTCGCCGGCATACCCAGCGCCTCGGAGCCCGCGGCGAGCACCATCTCGGCGAATCCGGCGGCCGGGAGGACGGCACGGTCGTGCACCTGGTGATCGCCGAGCCACGCCAGATGGTCGGTGCCGATCTCGCCCTGCCAAATGTGCTCTCCCCCGGGAACTTCGACATGGGTGCCGAGTAGTGGGTGCTCACCGGAACGGGTGGATGTCGCCCGAACCGTCGGCCAGTACCGCGTGTGCTGCCAACTCGTCGGGGCGAGTGTCACCGGCGGCGGGGGCGTGACGGCGGATTCGGTGGCGGCGGGCTTCTCGGGGTCCGATTTCTCCGGGCCGGACCGCGGGGTGACGGATTCGACGACGGCGAGCGCGCCGTGGAAGGTCAGGGTCTCGTCCTCGCCGCGCACGAGGGTGCCCAGCACCTCCACGTCACCGTCCGGACGCGCGGCGGCCAGCGTGTCGCCGATCGAATGGGTGAGCAGCGGGTGCGGGCTGATCTCGATGAAGATCGAGTGGTCGGCGGCGGCACGGGTGATCGCATCGCCGAAGCGCACGGGGTTGCGCAGGTTGCGGACCCAGTAGTCGGCGTCGGTCACCGGAGCGGTCTGCGATTCCTCGACGGTCGAGACCATCGGGATCGTCGGCCGCCGGGGGGCGAGGTCGGCCAGTGCCGCCCGCAGGTCGTCGAGGATGGGATCGACGGTCCGATGGTGCGAGGCGACGTCGACCTCGACGCGCCGGGCGAGCAGATTGCGGGCGGTGACCTCGGCGATCACCGCGTCGACCTGCTCGGGCGGACCTGCCACCACGCACTGCCGTGGGGAGGCGTACACGGCCGTCGAGAGCCCCGGGTGTGCGCGGACGAGTGCGTCTGCGGTCGCCGCGTCGGCTTCGAGGAGCGCCATGGCGCCGTGGCCCGAGAGTGCCTTCATCAACCGCGACCGCGTCGCGATCACCGACAACCCGTCCGCCACCGACAACGCCCCCGACACCACCGCCGCAGCAACCTCACCCATCGAATGACCGATCACCGCATCCGGACACACCCCATAGGACCGCCACAACGACACCAACGCCAACTGCACACCCACCAACACCGGCTGAATCCGATCAATACCCACCACCGGCTCCCCCGACGCCAACACCTCCCGCAACGAAAAACCCACCACCGCAACAAACACCGGCTCCAACTCCACCACCGCAGCCGCAAACGCCGGCTCCGCCACCAACAACCGACGACCCATCCCCGCCCACTGCGACCCCTGCCCCGAAAACACGAACACCGTGCCGGGCCGAGGCCGGTACCGGCGCGGGGCGAGCATGCCGGGACGTGGGCTGCCCTCGGCGAGGGCGCGCAAACCGGCCAGTGCCTCGTCGGTGTCGCGGGCACACACGGTGCCGACGGGATCGGTGGTGGTGCGCAACCGATCCAGGGTTGCTGCGACGTCGGGCAGTGCGACCGACGGGCCGGTCTCGAGCCACTGCGCGAGTGCACGAGCACGGTCACGGACACGATCCTCCGATCGACCGGTCACCGACAGTCGCGATACCGTCGGCATCGCCGACGCCACGCTCGACGCGGCGGCGAGTGCGGGCCCCTGCTCGATGACGATGTGGGCGTTCGTACCGCCGAGACCGAAGGAGGAGATCCCGGCACGCCGGGGTGTGTCGCTCTGTGGCCATTGCATCGTCTCGGTCGGCACGACGATGCGCGTCGACCGGGCATCGATGGCCGGATTCCATTGGGTGAAGTGCAGATTCGGCGGGATCTGCCCGTGCTCCACCGTCAGCACCGCCTTGATGAATCCGGCGATACCGGCGGCCGCCTCGAGGTGCCCGAAGTTGGTCTTGACCGCACCCAGTGCGCAGGATGACTCGCGGCCGTACACCGCGGACAAGGCGTCGAACTCGATGGGGTCGCCCAGAGATGTTCCGGTGCCGTGGGTTTCGACGAAGTTGACCGAGGACGCGGGCACGTCACCGGCAGCGAGCGCGCGGGTGATCACCTCGCGTTGGGCCGGCGCATTCGGTGCGGTGAGCCCGTTGGACCGTCCGTCGGAGTTGACCGCGGAACCGCGGATGACCGCGTGCACCCGGTCACCGTCGCGGACCGCGTCGGCAAGGCGTTTGAGGACCACTACGCCTGCACCTTCGCCGCGGACGAAACCGTCGGCCGCCACGTCGAAGGCATTACACCGTCCGCGAGGCGAGAGCATTCCCCATTTACCCAGTGCCAATTGCGTTTCCGGCCGAAGGATCACACTCACACCGCCGGCCAACCCCAGATCGGACTCCCGGGAACGCAGGCTCTGACACGCCAGATGGAGAGCGACCAGCGACGATGAGCACGCCGTGTCGACGGCGACCGCCGGGCCCCGCAGACCGAGCAGGTAGGCGATGCGCCCCACGGTGATGCTGTGCGCGTTACCGGTTGCCGAGTACGCGTCGATCGACTCCGGATGCGAGGCCGAGGTGCTCTGGTACTCGTTGTAATAGACACCGAGGGTGACCGCCGCACGCACCCCGGTCAGGGCGTCGGAACGGTACCCGGCATCCTCGAGCGCCTCGACCGCCACCTCGAGCGCGATGCGCTGCTGGGGATCCATCGCCTCCGCCTCACGCGGGGTGATCCCGAAGTAGTCGGCGTCGAAACCCGCGATGTCGTCCAGGAATCCGCCCCACTTCGACGGCATCCGCCCGGGCACCATCGGATCCGGGTCGTAGTACTCCTCGGCATCCCATCGCTGCGGCGGAACCTCCACCACCCCGTCACGGCCCTGGGTCAACAGCTCCCAGAACGATTCCGGCCCACGGACGCCGCCCGGGAAGCGGCAACCGATGCCGACGACGGCGATGGGTTCGGCACCGGTGATGCGTGCGGCCTTGTCGAACTGCTCGACCAAGGCGCTGCGTTGTGCCGGCGTCATCGCCGACACTCGATCGAAGGTGGTCTTCATCGTTGCCCACTCTCGGGGACGGCCGACACGGGCTGTGTGTCGGACAGGGACTCGGATCCGGCCAACGGATCCGAGAGGGATTCGACGCTGTCGAAGAGACTGTCGAGCACGCTGACCTCGGCCTGCTGCTCGCCGGCCGCCTCCGCCGCGGCGGCCTGCGTCGCCTCACGGCGGGGGGCGAGAAGACCGGTGAGCATCTCGCTCAGGGCGTCGATGGTGGGATGGTTCCAGAGCATGGTCGCCGACAGGTCGAGGCCGACCAGGTGACGGGCATCGCGCAACACCGTCATCGCCATCATCGAGTCGAGACCGAGCTCCGGGAACGGCTGATCCGAGCGCACGGCGTCGGTCGGCATACCCAGTTCCCGTGCCAGGATCACCCGCATCCGGCTCACCAGTTCGGAGCGGGTTTCTTGCTCGGACATCAGCTCCCAGTCAGGCGCGTCGACGGCCGCGTCGGGCGCTCCGCCGACCTCTGTTCCCGCCGCCGGCGCGGCGGGAACGAAACACAGGCCCCGGAGGTCGACGGTGAACGGTGCGCCCGTCCCGGCGGTCACGTCCGCGGCGAAGCCACCGCGGCGTGCCTCGCGATACCGCACCTCGACGGTCGCCTCGCCGTCCGCCGTGGTGGGTGACACGGTCATCGTCTCCACCGCTGCCGGGAACATCAGGCCGTCGTGCGACGCGTCGATCAACCGTGCGAGGTGTACCGCGGCATCGAGAAGCGCCGCGGTCCCCGCCGCGGACACGCCGGCCTCCAGAGTGCCGGGCGCGGAACGGTTCTCGAGGGCCGTCCACCCGTAGGGTCGGCCGGACAGACCCCAGTGCTGCTCGAGCTCCGCCGCCTGCTCGGACGAAAAGCCGGTCGCCGTACGGGCGGCTTCGATGGGTGGTGCCTCGGAGTCGAGAAGACCTGCGCTGAGATGCTCGACCCACTCGTGCGGGCCGGCGCCCACCGAGGTGGCCGAGGCGATCGTGATTGCACCGGTCTCGTCGAGCCGCACCCGCACGACGCGGGGACGATCGAGGACCAACGGCTGGGTGAATGCGATGTGCTTGGCACCGGCCGCGCCGGCCTGCGCCACCACGGTGGCCACGGTGTGCAGCAGCACCGAGGCCGGGACGACCTCCACCCCGTGCACCAGATGCGAACCGGGATAGGGCAGTTCGTCGTCGGCGATACGGGCGAACCAGGTGTGTGACGGGACCTCGGCGGCACCGGCGCCCGAATCTCCCGCGCTCGTCTCGACCGTGCCTGTCTCGATCGAGTCGACCTCACCCAGAACGGTGTCGGGCCGGGCCGGAGGCAGACCCGACAGGTCGTGGTCGGCCTCGCCGAGCAGGTCGTCGACGATGTGGAACGAGGTGCGCATCCGGTAGGCCTCGGCCAGCCGCGCCCACTGTGCGCCGACCACGATCGGCCGGATCGGCGCGTCCGCCCCGAGCAGGGTGGGCAGGGTCGCGATCGCGGTCTCGTTGCGCATCGGGGTGAGTCCGGCGGAAGCGGTCTCGGGCTGGGCATCGGCCCAGGATTTCCACAATCCCCAGTCGATGACGGTGGCCGGCAGCCCGACGGCGCGGCGGGCGAACGCGAAGGCGTCGGCGAAGGAGTTGGCGGCGGTGTAGTGCCCGAGCCAGCGCGAGCCGAACAATCCGGTGATCGAGGAAAACAACACGAAGCGGCGGACCGGGGTGGTCACCGTCAGTTCGTGCAGTACCGAGATCGCGTCGACCTTCGGGCGGAACATCGCGTCGACCTCGGCATCGTCGAGCTCGATCAGTGAACCGGCGCCACCGGCCAGCGCGGCGACATAAACGCCGTCCAAGGGTGGGAGATCGTTTCCGAAGCGCGTGAACAGCTCTCGCATCGCCTCTGGGTCGGCGGCGTCGGCGGAAAAGTTCACCAGCGTGGTCGAGTTCGCGGCGAGCTCTGCGGTCACCTCGGCCGACAGGTCGGCGCCGCTGCGGGAGAGGGCGACGATGGTGTCGGCGCCCATCCGCGACAACTCGACGATGAGGTCGGGCCCCACGTTTCCGGTCGCTCCGACGACGAGCGCAGTGGTGTAGCCGGGTAATCCGGTCAGTGGGGTCGGCGGCACCGCGGCCCGCAGTCGTGGCAGTAGTCGTCGGCCCGCCCGCAGCACGACCTGATCCTCGCCGTCGGAGCTGTCGAGCTCGGCACGCACATGACGCGCCACCAATGCGGCGGGCAGCGCGGCGTCGACGTCGAGGACCCGTCCGAAGATCTCGGGGTTCTCCAGGGCGAGTGTCCGGGCGAATCCCCAGAGCACCGCCTGCGCCGGATCGGCGGGCTCGCCGTCGGCCACGGGCTGGGCGTTGCGGGTGAGGATCGTCAGATGTGTACGGCCGGGCGCCGAAGCGAGCGCAGCAGCGACCCGTCGCACGTCACCGAACACCTCGTGAGCGCGGAGCGCACCGAAGTCTGTCCGGGTGGCCGTCGGGGCGAACACCACGTGTGTTGCGCCGGTCAGCGCGGCGCCGTCGGTTGCGTCGGCGACGGTCACCGCGCGCGCCGCCGGCCCGAATGCCGCGGCCAGCGCATCCGGCTCTTCTGAGACGACAACCCAGCCGTCGCCGTCGTCTCTCGCATCGGCACCGACGGCAGGCGATGCCACGTCGACGGGCAGGGCCCGCTCGATCCAGGCGAGTTCGTGGTACCACTCGTCGAGAGCGCCGCCGCTGCGCGGCGAACCGGTCTCGGTCGGCGGTGGTGGGCCGGCGCGGTGTGAGTCGGCGCGGTGTGGCTCGGCAGCGGGTACCTCCACCCAGTACCGGGAGTGCATCCACGGGGATTTCGGGAGCCGCGTGAACGCCCCGGTATCGGGCACCGCGGGTGCGCGCAGCGTCTGTGTCGCAGCGAGATTCGTGAAGAAGGTCTCCACCTCGTCGGTGTCGCGGGCCAGGCTGCCGATGGTGTGGTGATGCCGATCGGCCAGCGTTGCATCGATGGCGTGGGTCAGCAGCGGATGGGGGCTCATCTCGATGAACGTCGCGTGCGTGGCACCGGCCTGCGCGACCCGCTCGGTGAAGCGGACCGGGTTGCGCAGGTTGGCGCACCAGTAGTCGGCGTCGAGGACCGGCGACGTCGCGCCGTCCGGGTCGGCGGTCGACAACATCGGGATCGTCGGTTCGGTCGACGTCAGGCCGGACAGCGCTGCCCGCAGCTCCGGCAGCACCGGGTCGATGATCGGATGGTGCGACGCCACGTCGACCTCGACACGCCGAGCGAGCAGATCGCGGGCGGCGACCTCGGCGATCGCCGCATCGATCTGCTGGGGCGGACCGGCCAGCACCGTCTGATCGGGTGCGGCGTGCACCGCGATGGTCAGATCCGGGTACCGACTGCAGATCTGGTGCGCGGCGTCGACGTCCAGTCCGACCAACGCCATGGCGCCGTGGCCCGAGAGTGCCTTCATCAACCGCGACCGCGTCGCGATCACCGACAACCCGTCCGCCACCGACAACGCCCCCGACACCACCGCCGCAGCAACCTCACCCATCGAATGACCGATCACCGCATCCGGACACACCCCATAGGACCGCCACAACGACACCAACGCCAACTGCACACCCACCAACACCGGCTGAATCCGATCAATACCCACCACCGGCTCCCCCGACGCCAACACCTCCCGCAACGAAAAACCCACCACCGCAACAAACACCGGCTCCAACTCCACCACCGCAGCCGCAAACGCCGGCTCCGCCACCAACAACCGACGACCCATCCCCGCCCACTGCGACCCCTGCCCCGAAAACACGAACACCGTGCCCCCAGGGCAGGTTCCCTCATGTGCGGGAACGACTCCCGGCGCGCGGTAACCACCGGCGAGGGCGCGCAAACCGGTCTCGGCCCGTGTGTGATCGCGTGCGGTGACCGTCGCGACCACACCGAACCGTGAGCGGTGGTGGGCCAGGGTGTGAGCGATCGCCGACAAGTCCACCTGTGCGCCGTCGCCGCCGATCCAGTCCGCGAGGGTCTGAGCCTGTGCGGCAACGCGTTCGGGGGTCTTGCCCGAGATGATCAGCGTGTGGACCCCGGGTCCCGCAGTCGCCGGTACAGGGGTAACCGCGCCTGGGGTCACCGCGAAGGGGGTCGGTTCCGCCGGCATCTCGGGGGCCTGCTCGAGTACGACGTGCGCGTTGGTGCCGCTGACACCGAAGGACGACACCCCGGCACGGCGTGGTCGCCCGGATTGCGGCCACTGCTGTGGTTCGGCGGCGATGGCGAAACGCGAGGCGCCGTCGCACGCGTGCGGATTCAGCGCCGAGAAGTGGAGCTGACGAGGGATGTGCGCATGCTCGATCGCCAGCACCGTCTTGATGAGACCGGCGATACCGGAGGCGGATTCGAGGTGCCCGAGGTTGGTCTTGACCGACCCCAGAACCAAGGGTGCACTCTCGCCCCGCTCGGCGAACACCCCGTGCAGGGCGTCGAGCTCGATCGGATCACCCAGCGGGGTTCCGGTGCCGTGGGCCTCGACGTAGTCGATCTCCGCCGGTGCCAGGTCGGAGGCGGCCAACACCGAGCGGATCAACGCCTGCTGGGCGGGACCGTTCGGAACGGTCTGGCCACTGCTCGCGCCGTCCTGATTGACCCCGGTACCGCGGATGACCGCGCGGATCCGGTCGCCGTCGCGCACCGCGTCGGAGAGGCGCTTGAGCACCACCACGCCGCACCCCTCGCTGCGCACATAGCCGTTGGCGTCGGCGTCGAAGGTCTTGCAGGTGCCGTCGGGGGCCAGCATGCCCCACCGGGAACAGGCGATGCTGTTCTCCGGGCTCAGGTTCAGATTCACCCCACCGGCCAGCGCACTGTCGATCTCACGGCGCCGCAGCCCCTGACACGCGAGATGGACCGACACCAGCGACGAGGAGCACGCTGTGTCCGAGACGATCGCCGGGCCGTTGAGGCCGAGGAAATACGACAGGCGGCCCGCGGCGAAGTTGGCGGCGTTGCCGAACGGGATGTACGGGTCGAGTCCCGTCCGCGGGATCGCACCCGCGAACGTCAGGGTGTAGTCGTTGGTGGTCATCCCCACGTACACGCCGGTGGCCGTTCCGCGCAGCCGTTCACGCGTGAGGCCGGCGTCCTCGATGCACTCCCAGGCGACCTCCATCAGCAGCCGCTGCTGGGGGTCCATCCCGATCGCTTCGCGCGGGGTGAGTCCGAAGAACTCGGCATCGAACTCGTCGGGGTCCCAGTGGGTGAGGAAACCACCCACCCGGTTCACGATGGTGCCCGGGATCGTGTGGTCCTCGGCGTAGAACTCGTCGGCGTCCCAACGGTTCTCGGGCACCCGCACCACACCGCTGCGGCCCTCGGTCAGCAGATCCCAGTAGTCGCCCGGATCGTCGACGTCGCCGGGTAGCCGGCAACCCATGCCGATGATCGCGATCGGCTCGCGGTCGCCCTGCTCGGCGATGGCGAGCTTTCGGGACAGGTCGTCGATCTTGCGCAGTGCGTCGGTGATGATCGCCCGGCGATCCGAGGTTTCGGGAGGCACCAGGTCAGCCCAGCCTTTCGGAGAGTGCTTGCAGGAGTTCGTCTTCGGAGAGATCGTCGAATCCGTCGTCGGGTTCGTTCGTGTCGAGGTCGGCCGTCTCCGGGAGGGTGGCCGCGAGATGGTCGGTCAGGGCGTCGACGGTGGGGTGATCGAAGACCACCGATGTCGGCAACAGTTCGCCGAGGGATTCCGAGAGCGCTCGCTGCAGGGTGACGCTCATCAGGGAATCCATCCCGAACTGGAAGAACCCGGCGCTGCGGTCGAGTTCGGCGGGTGAGGTCAATCCCATGACCTTGGCGACGAGATCGGCCACCCGGTCGGCGAGCAGGGACAGACGTACCGACGGGTCGGCGTCGCGTAGTTCCCGCCGGAATGCGGTGTCGCCCTCGGTGATGGCACCCCGGTCGGTGCCGTCGCCGGCGGCGGGCATCACCTCGTCGATGATGTGCAGTGCGGCGCGGGTGCGGTAGGCGGCGCCCAGCAGCTCCCAGTCGGCGTCGACCACGATTGCCCGCGCCGGGGTTCCCGGTCCGGTGACCGATGTCAGGGCGTCGATGGCGATGCGATCGTCCATCGGTATCAATCCGGACTCCGCGGTGACCTGTCGTTCGGCCGAATCCTGGTGATCGGCCAGCGATTTCCACAGCCCCCAGTTGACGGTGGTTGCCGGCAGGCCCGCGGTTCGGCGGGCGTGCACGAAGGCGTCGAGGAATGTGGTGGTGGCGGCGTAGTGGGCGAGCCACCGCGACCCGAGCAGGCCGGAGATCGACGAGAACACCACGAATCGGGACACCGGGAAGGTCAGCGTCATCCGGTGCAGGACGGCCAGGGCGTCGAGTTTCGGACCGAACATGGCTGCCACGTCTTCGTCGGTCATGTCGGTGAGGGTGACCGGACCACCACCGAAGGCGGCGAGGTGAACTCCGTCCAGCGCAGGAAGATCGGTGCCGAAGCGGGCGAACAACGCAGCCATGGCGGTCTCGTCGGTCGCGTCGGCGGCGACCACCACCACTCGGCACCCGCGGTCGCCGAGTTCGGCGACGAGCGGATCGAGACGTGTGCCCGGAGTGCGCGAGACGGCGACGACGGTGTGCGCCCCGCGGTCGGCGAGGTGAGCGATCAGGTGCGGGCCGATGTGTCCGGTGGCGCCGACGACCAGATGTGTCTGTCCGGTGATCGGTTCTCCCCCGACATCGTCGGACGATCTCACGCCCGCACGCAGTCGCGGGACATGACGCGTGCCGGCCCGGTAGACCACCTGATCCTCGTGATCGTCGGCGCCGATCTCGTCGAGCAGATAGCGTGCGACGACGCCGCCGGGGACCGAGGCGTCGACGTCGAGGACACCGCCCCAGATCTCGGGATGCTCCAGCGCCAGAGTGCGTCCCAGTCCCCACAAGGCGGCGTGCGCGGGGACGGCGTGATCGCCATCGGCCAGCGGTGCGCCGTTGCGGGTGATCAGGTGCAGCCGGGGTCGGGTGCCACTCGACACGGCAGCGGCGACGAGGCGACGCGCCACCGAGAACAGCCGATATGCCGGTTGCGCAGAGAACGGATCCGCCTCTGTGGCCGGGGCGAAGATCACACGATCGGCGCCGGAGATGCTCTGGCTCAACGTTTCCGAATCGTCGGTATCGTCGGCGAATGTATCGGGGTCGATCGGGATGATCTGCGAGCCGCCGGGAAGCGTGGCGCGCAGCACGGTGATCGACTCCGTATCGACACCGTCACCGACGATCACCCAGCGCTGCGGGTGCACGAGCGTCGAGGTGCGGGGTGCCGGCATCGTCGGCCAGGCCAGGTGATGCCACCACGATCGGGGGACGCGACCGTCGGCGGGATAAGAAGGTGACCCTGCTCCGGGCCCCGCCGACGCCCCCGGGGATCGGGTGGGTGTGGGCAGCCAGAACGAGGTGTGTCGCCACGGCGTGCGCGGTAGTACCGGATGCGGTTCGGCCGGATGCGGGGTCGACGGAACACCCTGGGCGGCAGCGTGATACCCGCGGTGGAACGAGATGGTGTCGTCACGGTCGCGGTGCAGTGTCGCGACGACCTCGGCGTCCTCGGCCCCCGACTCCTCCAGGCATTCGACGAGCGCCTGGCCGAGGATGGGGTGTGGGCTGATCTCGACGAAGGTCGCATGGTCTTCGGCACCGCGGGCGACCGCCTGTGCCAGCCGTACCGGCATCCGCAGGTTGTCGGCCCAGTAGTCGGCGTCGACCACCGGAGCGACGGAGTCCGCGGATGCCGGGTGCACGGTGGACAGGAACGGTATCCGAGCGGGCCGCGGAGCCAGGTCGGCCAATGCCGAACGCAGTGGTGCCAGAAGCGGATCCATCAGCGCGGTGTGCGAGGCGACCGTCATGGCGACCTTGCGCGCGAACACGCCGTCGGCGAGGACCTCGGCGAGGACCGCGTCGACGGCCTCGGGTGGACCGGCCACCACCGTCTGCCGCGGTGCGAGGTGACCGGCGATCTCGACGCCCGGATGTGCTGCCAGTCGTGCCGCGACCTCATCGCACGAGAGGCGCAGGACCGCGACACCGCCGGCCGGGGCCGCCGACATCAACCGCGAGCGGATACCGATCACGGCAAGTCCCTCGGCGACGGTGAGCATGCCGGCGACGACCGCGGCGCTCACCTCCCCCATCGATTGCCCGATCACCGCGTCGGGATGCACACCGTGATGTGCCCAGAGCCGGGTGAGCGCCACCTGCAGGCCCATCAGTACCGGTTGCACCTCGGCGTCACCGTGCAGGTCGCGGCGCTCGGTCAGAGCGTTGCGCAGTGAGAATCCGACGTGGTCGAGAAAGTCGCCCTCCATCTCGTCGACGGCGTCGGCGAAGGCGGGTTCGTCGGCGAGCAGAACGGCGGCCATCCCGGCCCACTGGGAGCCCTGGCCCGAGTAGACGAACACGGTTCCCGTTGCGCGCGCGGCGTTCTCCCGTGGCGGGGTCACCCCGACGGCAGCAGCTCCATCCACCGTGTCGCCACCGGCGAGGGCGCGCAGTCCGGCGATCGTGCCCGCCCGATCGCGGGCGGTGACGGTGGCGGTCACCGGCAACACCGCCCGGTGATGATTGAGGGTGTGGGCGATGTCGGGGACCGGGATCCCGGCACCGTCGGTGGTCATCCAGTCCGCGACTGTCGCGGCGAGATCGGCGACCCGCTCGGCGCTGCGGCCCGAGAGGACCAGGGTGCTCACCGCCGGGGCGAGCATGTCGACGGGCGGCGGATCGCGATGCACGACGGGTGCCTGCTCGACGACGATGTGCGCATTGGTGCCACCGAAACCGAAGGACGACACGCCCGCTCGTCGTGGTCGTCCGGTACTCGGCCATGCCCGCTTGGTGTCGACGACCTGCAGCCGCAGTTGGTCGAATGGTATGTGGGGGTTGGGTTCTCGCTGATGCAGAGTGGCCGGGATGGTGCCGCGCGAACACGCCAGGACGGTCTTGATGAAACCTGCGATCCCGGCGGCAGCCTCGAGGTGCCCCAGGTTGGTCTTGACCGCACCGAGTAGCAGCGGCGCGTCGGCCGGGCGCCCACGGCCGAGCACCGTGCCCAGTGCGCGGGCCTCGATCGGGTCACCGAGCAGGGTCCCCGTCCCGTGGGTCTCGACGTAGTCGATCTCGCGCACGCCGATGCCCGCGCGGGTGTACGCGGTGCGCAGCACCTCCATCTGCGCGGCGGGATTGGGGGCGAACAGTCCGTTGGAATGGCCGTCCTGGTTCACCGCGGTACCGCGGATGACGGCGAGGATCCGGTCACCGGCGGTGAGCGCGTCATCGAGACGCTTGAGGATGACCGCCCCCGCTCCCTCACCGCGCACGAAACCGTCGGCGGCGGCGTCGAAGGCATGACACGCACCGGTCGGCGACAACGCGCCGGACTGATCGAAACCGGCGAACACCGCCGGCGTCAACAGTAGGTTCACCCCGCCCGCGACCGCGACGTCTGCTTCACCGGACCGCAGGCTCTGGGTCGCGAGGTGGATCGCCACCAACGACGACGAACACGCCGTGTCGATCGTCAACGACGGGCCACGCAGATCGAGGACATAGGACAGCCGATTGGCGATGATGCTCAGGGCCGCACCGAGATTGCTCCACGCGTCGATCGTCGGCAGGTCGGTGGACGCGAGATACCCGTATTCGCCGGCGCAGGCGCCGACGAAGACACCGGTCGGCGTCCGGCGCAGGGATTCGGGTCGGATCCCGGCATGTTCGAGGGCTTCCCAGACGACCTCGAGCATCAGACGCTGCTGCGGATCCATCTTGGCCGCCTCGCGGGCGGTGATCTCGAAGAAGTCGGCGTCGAAGCCCTCGACGTCGTCGAGGAAGGAGCCGTGCCGGGTGGTCGAGGCGAGGGCGTCGACAACCTCGGGACGACCGTCGTCGAAACGGTCCCACCGGCCCCGCGGCACGGTGGTGACGGCATCACCGCCGGCACAGAGAAATTGCCAGTACTCGTCGGGACCGCTGATCCCGCCGGGGAATCGGCATCCGATGCCGACCACCGCGATCGGACCGTCGTCGGCCGATGATCGCCCCGCCGATGCCGATTGCGGTTCGACGTGGTCCCCGAGGCACAGGTGGGCCACCAGCGCGTCGATCGTCGGATGCTCCCAGAACTCGACGGGCGAGACCTGCCTGCCGAGGAACTCGGTGAGTTCACCGGAGATCATCACCGAGTCCCGGGAGCCGAGCCCGAGATCGGCCAGCGCCACGGTCGGATCGATGTCGTTTGCCGGGCGATCGACGAGGGCGGCGAGCCGCGTGGTCAGCCAGTCGCGCAGAACGGATTCGAGGTCGTCGGCGCTCATCGGAGACCGTGCTCCGCACCCAGCGGTGACGGCGCGGACTCGGCGTCGGCGAAGAGATCGTCGAGCAGGCCACCGGAATCCTCGGCGGGCAGTTGTGCGGCCGGCTCGTCGTCACCGGCGATCCGGGTGGCGAGGTAGTCGGCCAGCGCATCGATGGTCGGGTGATTCCACAGCATCGTCGCCGACAGTTCGAGACCGGCCAGTTTCTCGGCATCCCGGCGGATCGACATGGCCATCAGCGAATTGAGGCCGAACTCGGCGAAGGGGACGTCGGTGAGCAGGTCGGCCTCCGACATCCGCAGTTCCCGGGCCAGGATCGCTCGCAAGCCGTCGCGCAATCCGGCGAGCAGGTCGGGCCTGGCCATCTGCGACCACGACGGTGTGCCGGTGGTGGCGTCGTCGGCGTTCGGTGCGGGCGGTGGTGGCGGGAGAACGACTGCTTGTGCCACACCGGATTCGGAGATCAGGTCCCAGGCGTGCAGTGCCTCTGCCGGGGTGACGGGCCGGGATCCGCGGCGGGCGAGTTCGGCGGTGACGATGTCGGCGTCGACCGCGAACCCCAGTCCCTGCCAGGCGACCCAGTCGATCGTCAGGGCCGGGGTACCGGTATGGCGGCGCAGGCGCGCGAGCGCGTCGAGGTAGGCGTTGGCCGCGGCGTAGCCGCCCTGGCCCGCAATACCGAAATGCACACCGGCGCTCCCGGTCATCTCGAAGAAGTCCAGGCTGTCGCCGAAGACCTCGTGCAGTACCTGCGCCCCGGCGATCTTGGGTCGCATGACGGTGGTCAGTGCGGCGTCGTCGGACTCGGTGAGCAGTCTGTTCTCGGTGACCCCGGCCGCGTGCACGACACCACGGATGGGTGCGGCGCCCTCATCGTCACGACGGCTGAGGAAGGCCTGCACGGCCGCGCTGTCGGCGACGTCGAGTGCGACGACTGTGATGGTGATGCCGCGACTCTCCAGGTCGCGCACGGTGTTGATGCGGTCGCGGAGGATCGGGTCGAGATCGGCTCGGTCCCAGTCGCGGCGCGCCGGCAGACCGGTGCGGCCGACCAGGATGAGCCGGCGGGCACCGTGATCGACGAGCCGTCCGGCGATCACGCGGCCGAGTGCCCCGAGTCCCCCGGTGACGAGGTAGGCGGCATCCGGGCGGCAGCGCAGCATGACGCCGGCGCGTGGTGCGGGATGCGTTGCCTCGCCGCGTGTCTCGGTGTCGTCGCGGGTCTCGGTGTCGTCGCGGGTCTCGGGGGTCTGGAGGGGTTCGAGGCTCGGACGGAGCAGCCGACCGTCGCGCAAGGCGGCGATACCGCCCCACGGCCGGTCGAACCGCTCGGTGATCAGCGGCGCCGCGGTGGCCGGATCGGCACCTGCGGCCAGATCGATCAGTCCGCCCCACGCGTCGGGGTGCTCCTCGGCCATCACCGTGGCCAACCCCCACAGCGCGCTCTGGGGCAGATCGCCGGACGAGTTCGGTTCGCGCACACCGCGGGTCACGATCCACAGGGTCTGCGAGGTCGCGTTCCGGGCCATCCGTGCGATGACGGCGGTGACCTCCGAGGTCATTCCCGCCGCGGCAGCAGCGTGATCGGCAGCCAACTGATCGGGGTCCGCCGCGGTGGTGGGGGCGACGTAGATGACGTGGCGGGCGTCCTCGGCCCGATCGCGGCATGGCACTCCCGCACGCGCGAGTGCCACGGCGAGGGCATGCGCGTCGCCGAGCACAGCCACCGCGTCGCTTTGTGCGATCGTCGTCGGTGAGGCCGTGTCGGTTCCGACGTCCTCGCGCCACACCACAGTGCGGACCAGCGACCGCGGATCGGCTTCCACCACAGCGGATTCGGCCACACCGGGTTCGGCGTCGACCAGGGTGAACCGCAGGCCGCGGACGAGGAGGGCGTCGTCGGCGTCCTCGGTGGATCCGACTATGTCGACCACGAGGTCGGCATCGTCGGACACCACTCGGCGGATGTCGAGGACGGCGCGGGTGCCGCGCAGGGTTATCGGCAGGAGCACCGAGTCGATCCGGGCGGGAACCATCAGGTCGCGGGTCGAGTCGTCGACGAGTCGGGCGACGTGGGCCGCCGCGTCGAGCATCGCGGCCGGCGAGGGCTCGGGTAACCCGATGTCGGCCAGCATTCGGCCGGTGCTGCGCGCGACGCGTGACACCTCCCAGGCGAAGGGCTGCCCCTGCACGCCCCATTCGGCGAGGAGATCTGCGGTCGAGGAGGTCGGCGTCATCGCCACCAGGTCGGCGGTGTCGATCGGCCGGGAACCGTTGTCGGAGTTGAGGCCTGGCCGGAGGCCCGGCGGGGTCGACGAGACCGGTCGCGCGGTGACGTGGCGGACCCGCCGCGAGGTGTCGTCGTCGGTGATCGCCGAGGACGAGATGGACACCGAGTCGGCGTCGGCGACGACGTGGATGCGCCGTGGCGCATCCACCGCGATCGGATGGCGCAAGCTGATGTCGGTCAGCCCGTCGGCACCGAGGTGGGCAGCGGCGCCACCCAGAGTGGCCACCAGAACCGAGACGGGGACCACCTCGAGTCCATGCAGCAGGTGATGTCCTGGGTACGGCAGCGCCTCGGGGATGAGGTCGGCACGCCAGAGGTGGGTGGTGTCTCCGACCGCGATGTGCTCGCCGAGCAGGGTGCCCGGTCGTGGGGTGAGTCCGGCGCTCGCCGCACGCGACCGCGAGGAACGGGCACGGGTGGCGAACCAGTGCCGGGAGTGATGCCACGGCGTCGTCGGCAGTTGCGGATGCGGACCGAACGGAGCTGGTGCCGGGATGTGGCGGCGATCGGTGCGTGCGATGTTCAGATGGGTGTGGAAGGTCATCATCTCGTCTGCATCACGCAGGAGTGTGGGGACGGCGTGATGATGGATGTCGGCGAGGGTCTCGTCGATCGCGTGGGTCAGCAACGGGTGCGGGCTGACCTCCACGAAGACTCCGTGGTCGACGCCCGCCCGGGCCACCGCCGACGCGAACCGGACGGGATTGCGCAGATTCGCACACCAGTAGTCGGCGTCGAAGGTGGGTTCTCCGGTCTCGAGCGTGGTGCTGAGCAGCGCCAGGTGGGGACGCCGGGGGCTCAGATCGACCAGTGCCGCACGCAGATCGGGCAGCACGGGATCGATGATCGGGTGGTGGGAGGCGACGTCGACCTCGACCCGCCGGGCGAGACGATCCTGCGCCGCCACCCGATCGACGACGGCATCCACCTGTTCCGGGGGGCCGGCGATGACGCATTGCCTCGGTGAGGCCAGCACCGCGACGGTCACGGCGGGAAAGCCCGCGACGAGTTCGTGGGCGGAAGGGGCGTCGAGTTCGATGAGCGCCATGGCGCCTTGTCCGGCGAGCCGCCGCATGAGGCGCGACCGTGTGGCGATGACCTTCAGGCCGTCGGCCACGCTGAGCGCGCCGGCGACGACGGCCGCTGCCGCCTCACCCATCGAGTGGCCGATGACGGCGTCGGGGACGATGCCGTGGGCGCGCCACAGTCGCGTCAGGGTGAGCTGGAGGCCGGTGAGGACCGGCTGGATGCGGTCGATCCCGGTGACCGGGGCACCGGACCGGACGACCTCGATGAGCGAGAATCCGACCTGCTCGACGAAGTCCGGTTCGATCTCCTCGAGCGCGTCGGCGAAGGCCGGGTCATGGGCCAGCAGACCACGCGCCATCCCGACCCACTGCGATCCCTGGCCGGAGTAGACGAACACCGTCCCGGGGCGACACGGCTGCTCGTGGGCGGCGACGACACCGGGTGCGCTCACCCCGTCGGCGAGCGCCCGCAACCCGGTGATCGCCGCGGCATGGTCGGTCGCGACGACGGTCGCGAAGGCGCGTGCGCGATCACGGTGGTGATCGAGACCATCGACGACCTCGGCGAGCGGCACCGCGGCACCGTCTCCGTCGAGCCAGTCGGCGAGAGCGCCGGCCGTGGTCGCGATGCGCTCGCGAGATCTACCTGCCACCACCAGGGTCGCGATCGGGGACTTCGGTGATCGGCCGGTACTGTCCATGCTCTCGGCCGCCGGTCCGGTGAGGGCTTCGGGCTCCGGCGCCTGCTCGAGGACGAGATGGGCGTTGGTACCGCCGAAACCGAAGGCCGACACCCCGCCGCGACGGGGCCTGCCCGGCGTGGGCCACGGTGTCGTTTCGGCCACCACCTTCAGGCGCAGGTTGTCGAAGTCGATGTGTGGATTCGGTTCTGAGAAGCCCGGAGTCGCCGGGAGGCAACCCTTCTCGAGGGCCAAGGCGACCTTCAGGAAACCGGCGATGCCGGCCGCGGCCTCGAGGTGACCGAGATTCGATTTCACCGCGCCGATCAACAGCGGGTCGTCGGCGGGGCGTCCCCGACCGGCGACCGCGCCGAGGGCCCGCGCCTCGATGGGATCTCCGAGCAGGGTGCCGGTGCCGTGTGCCTCGACGTAATCCACCTCGCGCGGCCCGATGCCCGCGGAGATGTAGGCGGCCCGCAGCACGGCCATCTGCGCCGACGGATTGGGCGCCATCAGCCCGTTGGAATGACCGTCGGAGTTGACGGCACTCCCCCGCACCACCGCGAGGACGTGGTCGCCGTCGCGGCGGGCGTCGGCAAGACGTTTGAGTACCACGACGCCGCATCCCTCGGAGCGGACGTAGCCGTCGGCGGCGGCGTCGAACGAGTGGCACCGCCCGCTCGGCGACATGGCGTCGTTGCGGTCGAAGCTGCGCGTGATCGCCGGGGAGAGCATGACATTGACACCTGCGGCGAGCGCCGTCGACGACTCACCCGAGCGCAGACTCGCCACCGCGAGGTGGATCGCGACCAGCGACGACGAACATGCGGTGTCGACGGTGATCGACGGACCACGCAGATCGTAGTGATAGGACACGCGGTTGGCGATGACCGACAGCGCGCCGCCGGTCCCCGACCAGTTGTCGACCTCGGCGAGGTCGGCGGTGGCCAGGAAGCCGTACTCCCCAGCGCAAGCGCCGACGAACACCCCGGTCTGGCTGTGCCGCAACGATTCCGCAGGGATTCCGGCGTTCTCCAGCGCCTCGTGCGAGACCTCCAGCAGCAGCCGCTGCTGGGGGTCCATCTTGTCGGCCTCGCTGGGCGAGATGTCGAAGAACTCGGCGTCGAAGGCATCGATGTCGTTGAGGAATCCGCCCCAGGTGGTGGTGCGCGCCAGCGCCGCGTCGGTCTCGGCGGTGCCGTCGGCGAACGACTCCCATCGTTGCGGATCGACGTGGCCGATCGCATCGCCCTCGGCGAGCAGGAAATCCCAATACTGTTGCGGGCCAAGGATGCCGCCGGGGAACCGACAGCCCACCCCGACGACGGCGATCAGATCATCGGTGTCGGTGACGGGGCGCGCGTCGGTGTCGGGGTTCCGGGCTGCCGGCGCCGAATCGGTGGCCGCCGACCCGGTGTCTCGGCCGAGCGCGAAGCGTGCCAGCGCTGCGACGCTCGGGTGCTCCCAGAGATCGACCGGCGACACCGGCCGGCCGAGGTGTTCGGCGAGTTCGCCGGCGAGGACCACCGCGTCGCGGGACCCCACGCCGAGATCGTGGAACGGGATGTCGACGTCGACCCCGTCGGGGTCGCAGCCCATCAGGACGAGCCGGTCGACGAGCCAGTCACGCAGTTGCCGTTCGGCACGATCGTCCTCGCCCCGATCGGCGCGATCCCCTGGGGTCACCGGTGGCCGTCCAGGCGGGCGAATCCGCCGGTCCGATAGGTCTCGCCGGCGGCGGCGCGCCGGGTCTTGCCGCTGGTGGTGATCGGAATCGAGCCGGGCGCGACGAAGACCACGTCGGCCGCGCGCACGCCGTGTCGACCGGAGATCGTCGCCACCACCGCCGCCCGCAACTCGTCGAGGTCGACCGGCTCTCCGCGATCCTTCACCTCGGCGATCACGACGAGTTCCTCGGCGTGCTCACCGGGTACCGACACCGCCGCCACGCGGCCCCGGGTCAGCTCGGTGACCGTGCCCTCGATGTCGTCGGGATAGTGATTGCGGCCGTCGATGATGAGCAGATCCTTGATGCGACCGGTGATGAACAGCTCGCCCTCGGACACGACCCCGAGATCGCCGGTGCGCAACCATGGTCCGGCCGGGGTGTCCGAACGCGGATTCTCGATCCAGCCGCCGAACGTCGCCTCGGTGCGTTCGGGATTGCGCCAGTACCCCGCGGGCACGTTCTCGCCGTGCACCCAGATCTCGCCGACGCGGTCGGCGGGGTTCTCCTCACGGGTATCGGGGTCGACGATGCGGTAGGTCACCGAACGCTGGGGTCCGTGACTCATCAACACCGCGCCGTCCTGCCCTTCGCCGCACCGCAGCGCGTAGCCCTTCGCCAGCTTCTCGAAGTCGAACCGAACGCCCACAGCCGGAGTACCCGGAACGAGCGCGGAGACATACAGCGTCGCCTCGGCCAATCCGTACGCGGGCCGGACGATGTTCTCCGGCAGACCATCCGGGGTGAATCGGTCGACGAATCGGCGCACCGTGGCATCGTGGACGCGCTCGGCTCCGCACATGAATCCGGTCACCTGGGAGAGGTCCAGACCGGCCAGGTCGTCGGCGGAGGTCCGGCGGGCGGCGAGCTCGTAGGCGAAGTTCGGCGCAGAGGTGAACGACTTGGGATGACCGGCCATCACCTGAATCCAGCGGGACGGTTTCTGCAGGAACGCCATCGGACTGATGTCGACGGTGTGCAGACCCGCCATCACGCCACCGCAGATCCCCAGGAGCAATCCCATGTCGTGGTAAAAAGGCAGCCACGACACGAGCGTCGAGTCACGATCGGGCCAGCCGCCGTGATGAGCGAACATGTCGGAGATGAGCTGGTCGAGGTTGATGACCACGTTCTTGTGCGAAACCATCACGCCCCGAGGCGAACTCGTCGACCCCGAGGTGTACTGCAGTACGGCGGTTCGGTCCCGGCCGACCTGGCTGCCGGCGGCGGCGCCAGGTGTGTGGTAGTCGAGGGCGTCGATTTCGACGACCGCAGGCGTCACACCGGGCACGCTCTGCGTGTAGGGCAGGATCTCGTCGATGACGGTCGTGGTCGCGAAGACGACCGCCGGCGTGCAGTCGGCCAGAGCCGAACTGATGCGCTCGTCGTGGTGGGCTCCGAACATCGGAACCGACAGCGGCACAACGATGAAACCAGCCTCGAGCGCTCCGAGGAACGCGACGATGTAGTCGAGGCTCTGCGGACTCAGGATCGCCGCCCGGTCCCCGGGCGCGCCGTGCCGACCGAGTTCGGCGGCGACGACGCGTACGCGGTCGTACAGCTCGGCCCACGTCAGCGTTTCGGAGAAGCCGGCCGGATCGACGTCGTAGTCGATGAAGGTGAATGCTGCGGCATCGGGCTGGTCAGCTGCGCGAGCGCGCAGAATCCCAGGGATGGTGTCCTGCAGCGAGGGTCGTGCTCTCCCTCGACTGTTCACTGCTGTCCGTCACTTTCCCCCCGACGGCGAAATGTGTGTCTGTATGCGCGATGTGGCGGCCATCAACCACCGCAGGGTGCATCGCAACGATGTCTGTCGAGCCTCCCCTCCCAAGGAGGCGTTTCGAGTGAGCACGTGCGTCGATTCGACGGTTATCACGACGCGTGAGGTGTTCACGCTGTCGCGATCGTCGTTCAATCACAGCAACTCTCTCGTGAGCTGACGATACATGCACTGACTGTGAAGAACGGTGTCCGAGGGCGTCCCACACGACTTTACTGCCAGGTGTCACAGTGGGATTGAGGGAAACTCCGCCGAATCCGACTTCACCGGTCCGATTCATGCCTTTGCACCGAATTTACGTCGAGAATTCACCGAATCCGCGAAATTCACGGAAAGTCGACAGCGTTTTTCCAGAAATGAATTGGCGTTGTTTCTGAATTCAAACAGCCCCGAAATTCGGTGAGGAATGTCGATGTGAATTCGTGGCGGAACGACGGGCGCGGGTCACCCGGGTCGTGCCCGGGGTCGGCGTCAGTCCTCGGTGGCGGACAGGCGGCGCTCGATGTCGGCTGCCACGTCGGCGAGGTGCTCGGACAGATAGAAGTGGTGGCCGGGGAACTCACGCATGGTGAATTCGGCCGAGGTCCGTTGCTCCCACGGAGCAACCTTCTCTGCGGTGGCGACCTCGTCGTTGTCGGCGTGATACGCGTGAATGGGACACGCCAGCGTCACCTCCGGCGGGCATTCGTAGGCCGTGATCGCCTTGAATCCGCGCAGGGTCGGCAGAATCCGTGACGAGAAGGCCTCGTCCTGCAGCATCGCGGGGTCGAGTCCGGTCATCGCCGAGACCGCGTCGAGCAGTCCACGATCGGACTCCGGGATGTATTCGTACCCACTGCGGCCGGGTGCGGCGCATGCGGAGACGAACAGCGCCTCGATCTGCACCCCGCGCTGTTCGAGGCGGCGGGCGGTCTCGAAGGCGACCAAGGCCCCCATGGAGTGGCCGAAGAACGCCACGCGCGTGTCCGGGCCGAAGGCCGGCAGTTTGCTCAGCACGGTGTCGGCGAGGGCGTCGATACCGGTGAAGGCGGCCAGGTCTTGGCTTCCGTTCTTTCCCGGGTACTGGACCGCCACCCGTCCGATATCGGTGGTGAAGGTCCGTGCGAAGGGCACGTAGAAGGCCGCGGAGCCGCCGGCGTGCGGGAAGATGTACAGCGTAGGCGCGGTCACGCCGCATACGATAGCGCCTCACAGGGCACGCGGGTCCGCGACGATCACCGCCGGCGGGACCGAGTTGGCGCACCGAGCAGATGATCGGTCCCGACGGCGCTGCCGATAGGCTGACGGACATCATGACCGAGTACCTGCGTGATGGCGCCTCCATCTATCGTCGATCGTTCGCGATCATCCGTGCCGAGTCCGACCTGTCCGCGTTCGCTCCCGACGTGGCCGGTGTCGTCGTGCGGATGATCCATGCCTGCGGACAGACCGATCTCACACGCGACGTGGTGGCCACCGAGGGCGTGGTGCGCGCCGCACGGAATGCACTGACCGACGGCGCGCCGATTCTCTGTGATGCCACGATGGTCGCGAGCGGGATCACACGGCGTCGTCTTCCCGCGGACAACGAGATCCGATGCCATCTCCACGATCCCGCGGTGCCGGAGTTGGCCGAACGCATGGGTACCACCAGAACCGCTGCGGCACTGGAACTCTGGAAACCGGTCCTCGACGGCGCCGTCGTCGCGATCGGAAACGCCCCGACCGCACTGTTCGCGTTGTTGGAGATGATCGACGCCGGGGCGCCGCGGCCGGCGGCGATCGTCGGTGCGCCCGTCGGCTTCGTCGGGGCCGCCGAATCGTGCGCCGAGCTGGCCGCCCGCGCCGACCTCGAGTTCATCACGGTCACCGGCCGCCGGGGCGGGTCCGCGATCACCGCTGCCGCCATCAACGCACTGGCCAGCCCGGAGGAATGAGGCGTCGACCATGGGTTCAGAACAATCGGTGTCATCACAATCGGTGTCATCACAATCGATGTCGTCGCGGCGCCTCGGCAAACTGTGGGGAGTCGGACTGGGACCCGGTGACAGCGAACTGATGACGGTCAAGGCCGCTCGGGTGATCGGTTCGGCCGAGGTCGTGGCCTATCACTGCGCACGCCACGGGCGCAGTATCGCCCGCGGTGTCGCCGAGCCGTATCTGCGTCCGGGGCAGATCGAGGAGAGGTTGATGTACCCGGTGACCACCGAAGCCGCCGACCATCCGGGCGGCTATCGTGGTGCGCTCGACGACTTCTACACCGACAGCGCCGAACTCCTTGCCTCTCACCTGCGTGCGGGCCGCGACGTGGCCCTGCTCGCAGAGGGCGACCCGCTGTTCTTCAGCTCCTACATGCACATGCACAAGCGCCTGGCCGCCGAGTTCCCGACCGAGATCATCCCGGGCGTGACATCGGTGAGTGCGGCGTCGGCGGCAATCGAGGTCCCGCTGGTGGAGGCCGAGGAGACGCTGACCGTCGTTCCAGGCACCCTGCCGGTGCCCCGAATGCGTGAATTGTTCGCGCACGCCGATGCTTTCGCGGTCATCAAACTCGGCCGGACCTTCACCGGGGTGCGCGAGGCGCTGCGCGCGGCAGGCCGGCTCGACGAGGCGTGGTACGTCGAACGCGCATCCACCACCGCACAGAAGGTGGCCCCGGTCGCCGAGGTCGACCCCGCGCAGGTGCCGTACTTCTCGATGGTGGTGGTGCCGGGTCGCTTGAACAACCCGCGCGCAGGCGCCCCCGACCCGCCGCGGGCGGAGGTGGTGGTCGTCGGCCTCGGGCCGGGCGCCGACGATTGGACCACCCCGCAGGTGGAGCGGGAACTGGCGGCGGCCACCGATCTGGTCGGCTACAAGACCTATCTGGCACGTGTGTCGCCGCGGCCGGGACAGCGCATCCACGCCAGCGACAACCGCGTCGAGGCCGAACGTGCCGAGTTCGCACTGGATCTCGCGGCCCGAGGCGCCCGAGTCGTGGTGGTGTCCTCCGGCGACCCGGGAGTGTTCGCGATGGCCTCCGCAGTGTCCGAGGTGGCCGCCGAACCCCGGTGGGCCGATGTGCCCGTGCGGGTCGTCCCCGGCATGACCGCGGCCAACGCGGTTGCAGCGGCGGTCGGCGCGCCACTCGGCCACGACTTCGCGGTGATCTCACTATCGGATCGGCTCAAACCATGGGAGGTGATCGCCGATCGGATCCGCCGCGCGGTGACCGCCGATCTGGTGATCGCCATCTACAACCCGGGGTCGCGCAGTCGAACCTGGCAGGTGTCGGCACTGAAAGACATCCTGACCGAATCGGTTTCGGCAGATCGGGTGCTCGTCCTCGGACGCGACGTCGGCGGCGACGAGCAGTCGCTGACGGTGACGACCGTCGGCGACTTCGATCCGGCTGTCGTCGACATGCGCACGCTGATCATCATCGGGTCGTCGGCGACCCGGGTGGTGCGACGTGGCGGTGGTGATCTCGTCTACACCCCCCGCAGTCACCCGGGTCACTGAGCGCTGGTGGCACGCCGGGCACTCGGCGCACCCGGTGGCGAACCGGCCGATGTCATCCGTCGGTGAGCGTCCGGACCCATGCGGCCGCGGAGACAACGTCGCCGACGGCGGTGACACCCAGCGGTTCGGCTGGTCTTTCGACCATGATCACCCGGACCCCCAGTTCGGCGGCGGCGTCGAGTTTCGGGCGGGTCAACGCTCCCCCGCTGTTCTTGGTCACCAGCGTGTCGATCCGATTCTCCTGCAGCAGTTTCCGTTCGGCGTCGAGGTGATACGGACCGCGGGACCGCAGGATTGCGTGATGGGCCGGGAGCCGGCCGGTCGGCGGGTCGACCACCCGGATCAGGAACCATGCGCCGGTGACCCCGGCGAAGGCGTCGGCGTCCTGGCGACCGGTGGTGAGCAGGATGCGACCGTCGTGACCGCTGACCGCCACGGCGGCGGCGCCGATGTCGGGCACCTGCGTCCAATGGTCACCCGCGCGTGCGACCCACGGTTCACGTCGAAGTCGCAGCAACGGTGTGTCGGTCACGGCACACGCCGTGACGGCGTGCGCGGTGATCGTGGCGGCGAACGGGTGGGTCGCGTCGACCACGGCGCGAACGTGGTTGTCCTGCAACCACCTCGACAACCCGTCGACGCCGCCGAAACCACCGATGCGGACCGCGCCGACGGGCAGGCGGGGTCGGGCGACCCGCCCGGCGAGCGAACTCACGATCTCGATACCGTCGTGGTGCAGGTCTGCCGCGAGGTCCCGGGCCTCGGCCGTGCCGCCGAGAATCAGCACGCAGTCGCGGCCCGGCGGTCGGCTACCGGTCATCGGGTTGTCCCCGATACCCATGGGAGTCGTTGCGCAACTTGGTGATCCGAGCGTGGGAGTACAGGTAACTCTCGAGCCGGTCGGGATGATCGGCGGCATCGAGAACACGTCCGACGAAGATCACCGCGGTGCGGGTGATCCCCGCGTCGGCCAGTGCGGTGGCGAGGTCGGAGAGCCGACTGCGAATGATCACCTGATCTGATCGAGAAGCGAAAGCAACTGTGGCAGTAGGGCAATCGCTGCCGTAGACGGGGCTCAGCGTCTCCACGATCTGCGGCGCGCGATGGGCGGCGAGATGCAGCGCGAGTGTCACGCCCGCCGCGGCGAGGTCGGTGAGATCTTCGCCGGGCGGCATGTCGGTCGACAGCGTCGACACGCGGGTGACCAGCAGGCTCTGGCCGATCCCGGGAACGGTCAACTCGTTCTGCAGCGCCGACGCCGCGGCGGCGAAGGCCGGAACGCCGGGCACCCATTCGACATCGATACCCTCGGCGCGGACCCGCGCGACCTGTTCGGCCACGGCCGAGTAGATCGAGAGATCCCCCGAGTGCAATCGGGCCACATCGTGGCCGGCGCGATGCGCATCGACGATGTGGGAAATGATCTGCTCCAGCGGCATTCGTGCGGTGTCGATGATCGTGGCGTCGTCCGGACACATCGCGAGGATTTCCGCGGGCACCAGCGATCCGGCCACCAGGGCGGTTCGGCAACGACCGAGGATTCGGGCGCCGCGCACGGTGATGAGGTCGGCGGCGCCCGGCCCTGCGCCGATCAGGAACAGGGTCACGACGTCACCGTCCCGTCGGTCGCCTTGGTGCCCGCCCAGCTGACGATCGGCAGTGCCGGGCGCCAGGTGAGGTACCCGCCGAGTGGTGCCGCGGTCTCCACCGCGACCCGACGTAGGGTCGATTCGGTGGCGTCGCTGCGCATCCGATGCCAGTCGGCGAGGATCGCCTGTGTCTCGATCGTCACCGCGTTGGCGACGAGCCGCCCGCCCGGCCGCAGCGCCGCCCACGCGGTGTCGAGCACCACCGGTGAGAGGCCGCCGCCGATGAATACCGCATCGGGAATGGGGGCGTGTACCAACGCATCCGGTACGGCACCACCAATCGTCACCCGTCCCGACACACCGTGCCGGTGGGTGTTGGTACGGAGTCGTTCTGCCCGTGCCGTGTCGCGTTCGAAGGCGATCACCACACCGCCTGGTTGCGCGCGCAACCATTCGATCGCCACGCTGCCGGAGCCGGAACCGATGTCCCACAACGTTTGTCGGTAGGACGGTGCCAACGCGCACACGGTGAGGGCGCGGATGACGGACTTGGTGATCTGTCCGTCGTGCTCGAATGCGCTCTCGTCGCGACCCGGCAGTGTCGAACACCGTGGGCCGATGCAGTCGACGGCGATGATGTTCAGTGGGTCGACGACGGTGGCCGGATCCCAGCTGTCGGCACGTGCGCTGGTCACCCGCTCGCGAGGCCCGGCCAGCTGCTCCAACACGGTGAACGGCGAAGCGCCGAAGCCGTGGGCCACGAGAAGGTCGGCGATGCGGACGGGGGTGGTGGCGTCGCGTGCGAGTATCAGCACGCGCCGGGCGTCGGTGATCTCGGTGAGCACGATCTCCGGGTCGGCTGTGACCGCACTGACGACCGCGACGTCCGCGAGATCCCACCCGAGGCGGGCGCACGCCAGCGAGGCACTCGAGACCGTCGGGATCACCTGCACGCGGTGTGCCCCGACCGCAGCCACGATGGTGGCGCCGAGTCCGTGGAACATCGGATCCCCGCTGGCCAGGAGATGGATGCGGGTACCGCCGGGACCGCCGTACCGCGTGAGCTCGGCGGACGACCCGGTGAGGACGGCATGGAGATGCTCCGACATCGGCGAACGCCAGGCAACGGTCGTGACGCCGAGATCGGGCAGCAGGGCCAGTTGTCGGGCCGAACCGAAGATCATCTGTGCCGAGGTGAGTTCGGACCGCGCGATCGGCGACAGACCGTCCCAGCCGTCGGCACCGATGCCGACGACGACGAAGGTCGAGTCGTCCTGAGCGGGAACGGAATCACTCATCGGGGCAGTCGCCGCCAGATCGCTCTCGGCAGCAGTCGCATTCCGACGAACAGCGGACGCAGGAGGGCCGGTATCCAAACCTCGGATCGTCGCTTGCGGTAGGCACGTGCCACCGCGTCGGCGACCTCGTCGGCCGTCACCGACAGCGGTGCGGGTCGGGTGCCCTGCGCCATCAACTCCGCCGTCATGTTGCCGATGACGAAGCCCGGCCGGGCCAACAACAGCCGAACACCACTGCCGTGCAAGGCATCCGCAAGACCGCTGGCGAAGCCGTCGAGGCCGGCCTTGGTGGAGCCGTACACATAGTTGGCGCGGCGCACCCGAATCCCGGCGACCGAGGAGAAGACGATGATGGTCCCGCTGCGCTCGGCGCGCATGGCCGTCGCGAGCGGGGTCAGCACACTGATCTGGGCGAGATAGTCGGTGTGCGCGATCTGCAGGGCGTGGGCCACATCGGTTTCGGCGCGCGCCTGATCGCCGAGGATGCCGAACGCCACGATCGCGATCCCGATCGGGCCGTGCTCGCGGGTGAGGGTGTCGATCAACGCGGGGTGGGTCGCGGTGTCGTCGGCGTCGAAGGCCACGGCGACGACGTCGGTCGCTCCCGCCGCGAGCAGGGTCTGCCGTTGGGGTTCGAGATCGTCGGGGCGGCGGGCGGCGAGCACGACGATCCGGCCGGCACACAGCCGCTCGGCCAACGCCACACCGATCTCGCTGCGCCCGCCGAAGACGACCACGGTCCCGCGATCGGGCTCCACACCCTCGTCTGCCACGGGATGCAGTATCGCATCGCGCGGGCGCCCGCGAGGTGCCGGGCATCCGGCGCGATGACCCACGCACGGTCGCTACCGTGAAACCATGCCACGCACGCGCGCCGATCTCGGCTCCGACGCCCTGTCCTTTCTCGCCGAGCGCCACCTCGCGACCATCGCGACCCTGCGCGCCGACGGCACACCGCACGTCGCGGCCGTGGGATTCACCTACGACGAGGCAGCGGGGCTGGCCCGGGTGATCACCAGCGACGGCAACCAGAAGGTACGCAACGTCGAACGCGGCGGATACGCGGCGCTCACCCACGTCGACGGGCCGCGCTGGCTGACCCTGGAAGGGCCGGCCAGCATCCGTCGCGAACCCGAGCAGGTCACCGATGCCGAACAGCGATACGCCCTGCGCTACCGCGAACCCCGGCCGAATCCGCGGCGGGTGGTCATCGAGGTCAGCGTCGAACGCGTGATGGGCTCGCGCACCCTGCTCGGCACCGAGCCGCAGCGGTGAAACGCCCGCCCCGGGAGCTCAGAGCACCACGAGGTCGTGCGGCCGCACGTTGAGTGCTTCGTGACCGTCGTCGGTGACCACGACGATGTCCTCGATCCGCGCACCCCATCGGCCGGCGAAATACACTCCCGGTTCGACACTGAAGGCCATACCCGGGCGCAGTAGCAGATCGTTTCCGCCCACGATGTAGGGCTCCTCGTGGACCGACAGGCCGATACCGTGCCCGGTGCGGTGGATGAAGTTCTCGGCCAGCCCACGCTCACGCAGCAGCTCGCGGGCGGCGGCGTCGATCGACTCGGCGGTGACGCCCGGACGCACCGAATCCACCGCACGCGCCTGGGCCTCCTGCAGGGCGGCGTAGGCGTCGGCGATCTCGACCGGCGGGGGTGTGAAGCAGTAGGTGCGGGTGGAATCGGAGTTGTACCCGGGCTCGACGGGGCCGCCGATGTCGATGACGACGACATCGTCGGGCTCGATCACCCGGTCGGAGTATTCGTGGTGCGGGTCGGCGCCATGTGGTCCGGAGCCGACGATGACGAACTCCGCCCCGGTGTGGCCCTCGTCGACGATCGCCGCGGCGATGTCGTCGGCGACGTCCTTCTCGGTGCGTCCCGGCCGCAGCCATTCACCCATGCGCGCATGCACCCGATCGATGGCCGCGCCGGCCCGGCGCAATGCTTCTATCTCCGCGTCGTCCTTGATCATTCGCAGTTCACGCAACACGTCGGTGGCCAAGGCGGGGGTGGCGGCGACCCGCTGCGCGATCGGCACGAGGTGCAGGGCGGGCATCGCGTCGGACACGGCGAGCCGTGGGTGGTCGGGCAATCCGGCCAGGGCCAGCGCGTGGGCGTCCTGACCGTCGACCCAGTCGACGATCTCGATACCGAGATCGTCGGCGGCCGACTCACGCACCGAGGCCAGCTCCAGACGTGCGACGACCAGGCGTGCGGTGCCGTCGGCGCCGATCACCAGCGCCGTCAACCGCTCGAAGGTCTCAGCGCGCGAACCGATCAGGTACCGCAGGTCCGGGCCGGGCGAGACGATCAGGGCGTCGAGTCCGGCGCCGGCGGCCAGTTCGGCCGCGCGGGTCACCCTCGTGCGGTACACATCGAAGTCGAATCGCGAAGCGCTTCCCATGCGGGCAGCCTACGCGGACCGCGGCGCTGCGACGGATTCGACGCCACCGGCGTGGGAGTGCCGCGCGGATGACAGAGTTGTGGGCGTGACCGACACCGGACGATCCACCCACGGCACCCTGATGCTGCTCGACGGCGCCAGCTTGTGGTTCCGCTCCTTCTTCGCGCTGCCGGAGAAGATGACCGCGCCCGACGGCCGGCCCGTCAACGCCGTCCGCGGTTTTCTCGACACCATCGCCACCCTGGTGACGCGCGAAGAACCGACGCGACTGGTGGTCTGCCTCGATCTCGACTGGCGACCGTCGTTTCGGACCGACCTCATCCCCTCGTACAAGGCGCACCGGGTCGCCCAGCCGGGCGGCGACGCCCACGGTAGTGGCTCCACAACCGTTGATATCGAGGAGGTTCCGGACACCCTCACCCCGCAGGTCGACATGATCCTCGACGTACTCGCCGCGGCCGGAATCGCCACCTCCGGTGCAGCAGGCTGCGAGGCCGACGACGTGATCGGCACGCTGGCGTTCGCCGAGTCCACCGACGACGTGATCGTGGTGAGCGGCGACCGGGATCTGCTGCAGGTCGTCGCCGACGATCCGGTCCGGGTGCGTGTTCTCTATGTGGGACGCGGGCTGGCGAAGGCGGAGATGATGGGTCCGGTGGAGGTCGGCGAGAAATACGGCGTGCCCAGCGAGCGTGCCGGTGCGGCGTATGCGGAGATGTCGATCCTGCGAGGAGATCCGTCCGATGGTCTGCCCGGGGTGAGCGGGATCGGCGAGAAGACCGCGGCCAAGCTCATCAACGAGTACGGCGGACTCGACGAGCTCGAGACCGCGGCCGCCGATCCGTCGTCGGCATTGACGCCGCGAAACCGCAAGGCGCTCATCGCTTCCGCCGACTATCTGAGCGCTGCACGCACGGTGGTCTTCGTCCGCACCGACGCGGAGACCGTGGAGAGCACCGACGACGACCGCCTACCCGCGGCACCGGCGGATCCGGAGCGTCTGGCCGAACTCGCGGCCGAACTGGGGATCGGGTCGTCGGTCGGCCGCTTGTCCAAGGCTCTGGGGTGGGATCTCGACGTGCCGCGCTGATCGCGTCCGGCCGCATGTCGTGGTGTGGCCCCGGTCGGCTCAGCTGGTCGGTCGCGCCACCTGGTACTTGCCGTCGTCGTCGAGGAAGGTGACCTTGACGTTCTGTTTCTGGCCGCCGACGGTCGCGGTGCATGTGAAGGAGTTGCCCTTCTTGACCTTCTGGCCGGAGGGACAGCTCACATCGGAGACGTCGCTCGCCTGATACTGCTCGGTGAGTACCTGTTTGACACCGTTCTGCGCGGCGGTCTGATCCAGTTCCCGCGGCCACCACCACAGCCAGCCGGTGACCACGATTGCGATCGCCGCGACGATCAGGACTGCGCCGACCGCTATCAACCCCTTCCAGAGCCCCTTCTTCTGCGCGGGCGCGGCCATGCCGGCGAACTGGTCGCCGGGTGCTCCATACGCCCCGTAGGGGCCCGGCTGACCGGGCTGTCCCGGTTGCGGCTGGCCGAACTGACCGAAACCCGCGGTACCCGGCTGACTCTGTGCCCCGTAGGGCGTGGTCCCCGGCTGCTGGCCATACGGCGCACCCGGCTGCTGGCCCGCAGCGCCGTACGGCGCACTCGACTGGCCGGGCTGCTGGCCGTACGGCTGGGCCTGACCGAATTGCTGGGGCTGACCATAGGGCTGTGCCTGGCCGAACTGTGCGGGCTGCCCCCCATACTGCTGCGGCTGGCTGGTGGGCGCCATCTGGGTCGGGTTGTACTGCTGACCGCTCGCCGCCCCGAATCCCGATGGTGCCGAAGGGGTTCCGTAACCCGGTGCAGGGTATCCGGGTTGCTGGGGAGGGCCGGGCTGGGCCGGATAACCGGCCGGGGTGGCCGTGGTCGGCGGCGCCTGCGGCGGTTGCTGCACGTGACCCGGAATCTGCACGACCTCGGTCTTGCCGTCGGATGCGGGTCCGGTCGGGTTCGCGCCGGAGTCGGGTGTGGCAGGGTTGCCCGGACCCGCGTCACCCGCCGCCGGTGTGCCCGGAACCTTGTTACTGGGGTCTTCCGGATTGGTCATCTGTGGTCTCCCGCCTTCGCTGCGCCGCTTGGCGTGCGCGTGTCGCCGATTCGCCCGACTCCATGGTCGGCGAACTCCCCCCGAGGTGCACCCGGCCTGTCCGCCGGCATCAGCGCGGGAGGTCGCCCACCGGCCCGATCAGCAAGAAACGTTACCCCAGCGACCGCCCTCGATCACTCAATGCGCCCGACGGCGACGAATGGTGTCGATCGGACGACCGAATATCGACGGTCAGCCCAGTTCGGCAGCGACCACGCCGCGGCGGATGGCCCCCACCGCAACGCGCGCGGGGCGCGCCAGCGGCGAGTCCTCACCCACGCACAGTCGGATCTGTTCGAGCAGGTCGACGACCTGTCGATTCCATCGGACGAAATCTCCGGGCGAGAGCAGATGTCCGCGTTCACCGGCCGCGGCGAGCGCCTCGGTCAGCGACCGGCCCGACACCCACAGCGAGACCGCAACGGAGAAGCCGGTGTCGGGTTCACGGGTCGGCGAGACGTGGTGGCGTGACTCGACGGCGGTCACCGATCGCCAGATCCCGACGGTGTCGGCGATCGCCGTGCGCAGTGCCGGATTGCCGCTCATCGCGTCGGCGCCGGAATAACTCTCGCGGCGCGACTCGAAGACCATCGCGGCGACGACGGCCGCCAGGTCCGGCGGTGAGAGCTTGTCCCAGATCCCCGCCCGGATGCACTCGGTGACCACCAGGTCGCTCTCGCTGTAGATCCGGCTGAGCACCTCGCCGGTCGGCGTGACACGCACGGTCTCGTCGACGTACTCCACATAGCCGAGTTCACTGAGCACCCCGACGATGTGGTCGAAGGTGACACCCAGCGTCGAGGTGCGCGCACCGATCCGCGCCTGCGCGTCGACGATGTCGCGCAACAGCCGATTGCGTCGTTCGGCCAGCCGGAACAGATCGTCGGAGGCCTCGATGCCGTGGGCGGGATGCGCCTTCAGCGCGTGCCGGAGCCGCTTCAATTCGGCGTCGTCGGCGGCCTCGGCACGCTTCTTGCTCCCGCGCCCCCGGGGCATCTCGATACCGGTGGAGCGCAGCGCCGACGCGAGGTCGCGGCGACCTCGCCCGGTACGACGATCGGCGTTGCGCGGCAAGCGCATTCCGCCGAGGACCTCCGGCGGATTGACGAAATCGGCGACCCCGACGCGACCACACCAGGCGTCCTCGGTGAGCACCAGGGGTTTCGGGTCGACCGGCGCCCCGGCGGACTCCAACACCACCGCGATCCCGCGATGGCGCCCCGTCGGCACACCGATGACCGCACCCCGTTTGAGCGAGGCGAGTTCGTCGGCGATCGCGTCCCGACCCTCGATGCGACGCCGGAACCGCAGATCCCGTTCGCGGCGACGGATGTCCTCACGCAGGGTGATGTATCCGAGGAAGCCTGCGTAGGGTTCCTCGGAGTCGTGCGCGACATCTGCAGCGTCTGCGGGGCCGGCCGTGTCCACGTCGACGCCGATCGGTCCCGGATCGATCCCCCGGCGCTGCGCAGCACCGGCGAGCTCGACGTCGAGGCGCCGCAACTGGCGGCTCATCTCGTCGACCTTGCGCGCCTGACCGACCACCGAACGGTCTGCCTGGAACTGTGCGAAGGAGCGGTTGAGCAGGTCGCGCGACCCGGCGAGGCCGAGTCGCCCGATCAGATTCACCGCCATGTTGTATTCCGGCGCAAAGGAACTCCGCAGCGGGAAGGTGCGCGCACCGGCCAGCCCGGCGACCTGCTCCGGGATCAGTTCCGGTGACCACACGATCACCGCGTGTCCCTCGACGTCGATCCCGCGTCGACCGGCGCGGCCGGTCAGCTGGGTGAATTCCCCGGGGCTGAGGTCCACGTGCGCCTCACCGTTGAACTTGACGAGCCGCTCGAGCACCACCGACCGGGCGGGCATGTTGATGCCCAGCGCCAGGGTCTCGGTGGCGAACACCATACGGACCAGTCCGCGGACGAACAGCTCCTCGACCGTGTGCCGGAAGGTCGGCAACAGACCGGCGTGATGGGCGGCGAACCCACGTCGCAGACCCGCCCGCCACTCGTCGACACCGAGGACATCGGCATCGGCGGGTGAGAGTTCGGTCAGATGCCGATCCACCACGTCGTCCACCGCCGCGACCTGATCGGGGGTGAGCAGGTTCAGACCCGACCGCAGACACTGCGCCAGCGCGCCGTCACAACCGGCACGGGAGAAGATGAACCCGATCGCGGGCAGCAGACCTTCCTTCTCCAAACGTGCGACGACCTGCGGCCGGGGCGGACCCGGCTTGCGTCGGGGACGGCCACGCCCGCGGCGCCCGCGCTGGTCATCGTCGTCGTCGAGGAGCATCCGGTGGCGGATGAAACGCTTCAACTCGGGATTGACCTTCGGCCGATGATCACCTGCCGCACCGCGGGAGTCGAACAGATCGAACAGGCGGCTGCCGACCAGCATGTGTTGGGTCAGCGGCACCGGCCGGTGATCGTCGACGATGACCGTGGTGTCGCCTCGGACCGTTTGGATCCACTCGCCGAACTCCTCGGCGTTGCTCACCGTCGCCGACAGGCTGACCACCCGTACCGAGGGCTCGAGATGCAGGATGACCTCTTCCCACACCGCGCCGCGGAACCGGTCGGCGAGGAAGTGCACCTCGTCCATCACCACATGCGACAAGCCGTTCAGCGCCGGCGAATTCGCGTAGATCATGTTGCGCACGACCTCGGTGGTCATCACCACCACCGGCGCGTCGGAGTTGATCGAGGTGTCGCCGGTGAGCAGCCCGACCGACGCGGCACCGTGCACCGCGACCAGGTCGGCGTACTTCTGGTTGCTCAATGCCTTGATCGGCGTGGTGTAGAAACACTTGCTGCCCGACGCGAGCGCCAGGTGCACGGCGAACTCACCGACGATGGTCTTGCCCGCACCGGTGGGGGCACAGACGAGGACGCCGTGGCCGCTCTCCAGAGCGTGGCAGGCGCGGATCTGGAAATCGTCGAGACGGAAGTCCAGGCGGGCGACGAAGGTGTCGAACGCCGAACCCGCGGTGGCGGAGGGGGCGTCGAGCCGGTCCGAGGAAGTCATCGACACCAGCATGTCACCTTCGAGGCCATCGGTGCTCTCTGTGCAGCTCCGTCGTGGCCCGGTGAGACGTGGCCGGTGAGAGGTCGGTGGGTCAGAGGATGTCGTCGAAGGTGGATGCGTCGCGCACCCGGGCACGCGGCGTGCCCTGCTCGGTGGGGCGGCTCCCGGTGCTCACGCCGACGGCCGGCTCCAGCCGCGAGGCCACCGGCGGCGCGGACGGCGCGGGGATCATGCTGGCCTGGTCGTCGGACAAGGCGTCCCACTCCTGGGTGCGGCGGGTCTTGCGGCGATCGTTGACGCGGGCGATCTGGATGGCGACCTCGAGCAGCACCGTCAACGCCAGGGACAACGACAGCATCGTGAACGGGTCCTGGCCGGGGGTGACGATCGCCGCGAAGACGAACATGGTGAAGATGAGCCCGCGACGCCACGCCTTGAGCTTCTGATAGCTGACGACCCCGACGAGGTTGAGCGCGACGATGAGCAGCGGGAGTTCGAAGCTCACGCCGAAGATGATCAGCAGGTGGATCATGAAGCCGAAGTACTGGTCACCGGCCAGAGCGGTCACCTGCACGTCGTTACCGACGGTCAACAGGAAGTGAAAAGCCTTGGCCACCACCAGGTACGCCATCACGGCGCCACCGACGAACAACACCGCCGCCGCGGAGACGAAACTCATCGCGTACTTGCGTTCGTTGGCGTGCAGGCCGGGGGTCACGAACTGCCAGATCTGATACAGCCAGACGGGGCAGGCCAGCACCATGCCGGCGGTCAGCGCGACCTTCAGACGCAACATGAACTGGTCGAAGGGGCCGGTCGCGAGGAGCCGACAGCTACCGTCGGCGGTCAGCGTCGCCCGGGTCGACGGCGGCAGCGAACAGTAGGGTTCGCGCAGCAGATCGCCGAGGGATGAGATGCCGGGGATGCCGTGCGAGTACCAGATGAAGCCGACGATCGTGGTGACGACGATGGCCGCCATCGCCACGAGGAGTCGGTACCGAAGCTCCTGCAGATGCTCGACCAACGGCATGGTGCCGTCGGGGTTGAGCTTGCGTTGTCGCTTACGCGGGTCGAGTGGGATCCGCACGCCGTACGCGCCTAGGCGGACTTCTTCGTGTTGTCGGCCGGCGCGTTCGGAGCGGCCGCGTTGTGCGTCGGCGTCTCCGAGGAGGTCGGCAGTTCACGCGGCGGGGCGGGTTCGGCTGCGGTCGGTCGGGTCTCCCCGTCCTTCTGCATCTCCTGCACTTCGCTCTTGAAGATCCGCAGTGACTGGCCAAGTCCGCGTGCGGCGTCGGGCAGCTTCTTCGATCCGAACAACAGCACCAGAACCACCAGCACGATGACCCAGTGCCACCATGACATTGCACCCATTGAACTACCTTTCCCCGTCATTTCTCGGCCCGAGCGCCATCGTACCCCGCACCCCGGGCCGCCCGTCACCGCAAGTGCGACGACTCGTGATCACGCCCCCGCCGGGCCGGTCGTATAGCGAGCCCGGGCGCGCGCGGCCTCGACGCCGATCGCCGTCGCCATGTCGGCGTCGTCGACGACGCGCACACGCCCACCGAATCCGAGGAGGAAGCGGGTCAACCAGTCCGCCGAGCCGTAGACCAGGCGAGCCCGGACCGGCGCGGACGGATCGGGCCGATTCTCGATCGGTTCGAGTGGTTCGACGGTGTAGTAGTCGAGAATCCACAACTCCGAGGAGTCGATCTCGATGTCCACCGACGGAAGGTCCGGGTTCTCGGTGAGAATCGGCGACTGCACGGTGTGGCGTGCCTGATCGGGCGGTGCGGCCGGTTCGTCGAGCATCACCGCCTCGTCGATCCGGTCGAAGCGGAACAGCCGGACGCCCTCGCTCTCGCGGCACCACGCCTGCAGATAGGTGTGACCGTCGACGGCCTGCAGCGAGATCGGGTCGATGATCCGCCGGGTCACCACGTCGCGGCTCGCCGAGTAGTAGTTCAACGCCAGGGCACGGCTCGACCGCACCGCCTCCCGAACGATGCGATAACGGGGTGACTCGGTGAGGTCGTCGCCCGAGGCCGAGGTGAGAGGTGCGAGTCCGGAACCGCCCGCGGCACCGGGTGCCGGGGCGCCGACCGCCTGCTCGATCTTGGCGATGGCCCGCCCGGCCGCTTCGCGGTCGAGAACACCCGGGGTGTCGACGAGCGCACGCAATGCCACCAGCAGGATGCTGGCCTCGGTCGGGGTGAGCCGCAACGGCCGGTCCATCCCCGCGGTGAATCCGACGTGTACGTGTCCCTCACTGAACTCGACCTCGATGAGATCGTCCGGGTAGTAGCCCGGCAGGCCGCAGACGAACAGTTGCTCGAGGTCCTTGGTCAGCTGGCGCTCGGTCACCCCGAGATCGGCCGCCGCCTGATCGATCGAGATACCGTCGTGGGCAAGGAAATACGGGACGAGCGCAAGCAGGCGGCTCAATCGGGACGGTGCAGCCTGGGCCATCAGGCGCTCACCTGCGTCAGGGTGTCCAGAGCATCGATGACGATCTGCCTCAGTTCCGGTGGCGAGAGCACCACTGCGTCGGCGCCCGCGCCGAGCACCATCCGCGCGAGACCGGTCAGCGAGCCGATCTCGATGTCGAGGATGTCGCCGGGTTCGCCGTCGTGGTCCTGCGCGGTCTGGCCGGTCGCATGTCGCCGTAGGCCCGCGGCGCGCCCATGCGCCACCCATACCCGCGCCGTACGGCCGTCGGCTCCGGCTGCGGATTCGACCGCCGAGGCCACAATCGCCTGCAGATCGGTGCCGTCGGGGACGGTCACCGAGCCCGGCTCGCCGACAGCCGTCACGTCGGTGAGCCGGCTCAGCCGGAAGGTGCGGGTGTCGGCGCGGTCCCGATCGTGGCCGACGACATACCAGCGGCCCCGATGGGTGACCACACCCCACGGTTCGAGGGTCCGCGGCATCCCCACCGATCCCGATCCGGCCCGGTAGGTGAAAGTCACCGCGCGTTGCGCCTCGATCGCCGGCAACAACGCACCGAGGGTCGCCTCACTGCCCATCGACCTCGCCGAATCACCCGCGGAGACGCCGATCTCGTCGTCGGCGCGGACGTCGAACCCTGCGGCCCGCAACTTGAGGACCGCGGTCTGCGAGATGGCCGAGATCTCCGGGGTGTCCCACAGCGTGGCCGCCATCGCGATCGCCGCGGCCTCGTCCCGGTCGAAGGAGATGTCGGGCAACTCGTAACTGTCACGATTGATGCGATACCCGTCGAGCCCCTGCCCCATCGCCGAGGGCCCGGTCACCAGCGGAATGCCCAACTCCCGCAACTCGGTCTTGTCGCGTTCGAACATCCGGTTGAATGCCTCGGCCGACTGTCCGTCGTCGTGGTAGCCGACCACATTGCGTCGGATGTACTCGGCGGTGACGAACTGCTTGGTCGCCAGCAGGCAGATCACCAGATTGAGGAGCCGCTCGACCTTCGAGACCTTGGTTGCCACCCGTCGAGCCTACGACTCACATGGACGCGATCAGGCGATCGACGCGCTCGTCGACCGACCGGAACGGGTCCTTGCACAGCACCGTTCGTTGCGCCTGATCGTTCAGTTTGAGGTGGACCCAGTCGACGGTGAAATCGCGACCCGCCTTCTGCGCCGCGGAGATGAAGTCGCCACGCAGTTTGGCCCGGGTGGTCTGCGGCGGTTCGTTCACCGCGGTCTTGATCGCCTCGTCGGTGGTGATCCGGCGGACCAGACCCTTGCGGGACAGGACGTCGAAGACACCGCGACCGCGTTTGATGTCGTGGAAGGCCAGGTCGAGTTGCGCGATCTTCGGGTCGGACAGATCCATCGAGTACCGGTCCTGGTAGCGCTCGAACAGCTTGCGCTTGATCACCCAGTCGATCTCGGTGTCCACCCCGGAGAAGTCGCCGCTCTCCACCGCGTCGAGCATCCGGCCCCACAGATCGACGACCATGTCCATCTCCGGATCCGGGCGCCGGTTCACCAGGTGTTCGACGGCCCGCGCGTGATACTCGCGCTGGATGTCCAGGGCGCTGGCCTGCCGACCACCGGCGAGCCGGACCGGGCGACGCCCCGTGGGGTCATGGCTGACCTCGCGGATGGCACGAATCGGGTTGTCCAGGGCGAAATCCCGGAACACCACGCCGGCCTCGATCATCTCCAGCACCAATGCCGCCGAGCCGACCTTGAGCAGCGTCGTCATCTCCGCCATGTTGGAATCGCCGACGATGACGTGCAGCCGCCGGTACTTCTCGGCGTCGGCGTGCGGCTCGTCGCGGGTGTTGATGATCGGGCGGGAGCGCGTGGTCGCCGACGACACACCCTCCCAGATGTGCTCGGCGCGCTGCGACAGGCAGAAGGTCGCCGCCTTCGGGGTGGCCAGCACCTTCCCCGCGCCGCAGATCAGCTGCCGGGTCACCAGGAACGGCAACAGCACATCGGAGATGCGGGAGAACTCGCCCGCCCGCACCACCAGATAGTTCTCGTGGCATCCGTAGGAGTTGCCGGCCGAATCGGTGTTGTTCTTGAACAGGTAGATGTCACCACCGATGCCCTCGTCGGCCAGGCGCTGCTCGGCGTCGATCAGCAGATCCTCGAGGACGAGTTCACCCGCCCGGTCGTGGTTGATCAGCTGGACCAGACCGTCGCATTCGGCGGTCGCGTACTCCGGATGCGACCCGACGTCGAGGTAGAGCCGCGCGCCGTTCTGCAGGAACACATTCGACGACCGGCCCCACGAGACAACCCGCCGGAACAGATAGCGGGCCACCTCGTCCGGACTGAGCCGACGATGACCGTGGAAGGTGCACGTGACACCGAATTCCGTCTCGATGCCCATGATTCGACGCTGCACGTGATCAACCCTACCCGCGCGCCGCCCCGGCGACCTGCCGGACGCGCGACGCGAAATCCCCATCCGCAGCCGGGAAGAAAGTGCTCACTGCGGCGCAGGATCGGTGGAACCCGCGGTGGACTCACCCGGCTCATCCGAGGTGCCGACGCCATCAGTGCCGACGCCATCGGTGCCGGCTCCGTCGACACTCGCGAGCAACTCCGCGACGCGTGCGGCGGTGAGCCGCTTGAACGCCCGCCGGGGCCGATTGCGGTCGAGGATCGCGACCTCGAGATCACCCGGCGTGAGTTCCCGGGGCGTGGCCGCGGCACCGTTACCCGTGTCGGTGGGGGTCGCCAGCGCGGCGACAGCCACCGAGAGTGCATGCGCGAGATCGAGATCCGCCGCATAGCTGTCCTTGAGGGCGGCCGCGATGGATTCGGTGGCACCGCCCATCACCAGGAACCGCGTCTCGTCGGAGATCGAGCCGTCGTAGCCGATCCGGTACAGCTGCGAGGGCTTCGGCTTACCGGGTCGGGCCACCTCGGCGACGCAGAGTTCGACCTCGTAGGGCTTGGCCTGTTCGGTGAACACCGATCCGAGTGCGTTGGCATAGGTGTTGGCCAGGCTCAGCGCCGACACATCGTTGCGGTCGTAGCTGTAACCACGCATGTCCGCGAGCTGGATCCCGGCCTTGCGCAGACTCTCGAACTCGTTGTACTTACCGACGGCGGCAAATCCGATGCGATCGTAGATCTCACTGGTCTTGCGCAGCGTGTTCGACGGGTTCTCCGCGACGAACAGCACACCGTCGGCGTAGGTCAGGATGACCACACTGCGGCCGCGGGCAATACCCTTGCGCGCCAACTCCGAGCGGTCGCGCATGATCTGCTCGGCACTTGCGTAATAAGGAAAGGTCACCGCGGATCTCCTTCGTGCTCGGCGGCGCGGCGGTCGATGATCGCACGCGCGGCCGCCTCGATGGCCTCCGAGTCAACCTCGTGGGCACCCTGCGCACCCACCACGACCGCCAGCGGGAAGATCTTGCGAACCAGGTCGGGACCACCGGTGGCGGTGTCGTCGTCGGCAGCGTCGTAGAGGGCCTCCACGGCCACCGCCAGCGCGCCGTCGGCGTCGAGATCACGGCGGTAGAGCTTCTTCAGCGACGATTTGGCGAACACCGATCCGGAACCGATGGCGGTATATCCGCCGAACTCCTCGTGACGGTCGCCCGCGACGTCGAAGGAGAAGATCCGACCGCGCTCGGTCGGGTCGTCGTGATCGATGTCGTAACCGACCAGCAGCGGGATCGCGGCCAGACCCTGAAGCGCCGCACCGAGATTGCCGCGCACCATCGAGGCCAGCCGGCTCACCTTGCCGTCCAGCGTCAGCGGCACACCCTCGATCTTCTCGTAGTGCTCGAGCTCCACGGTGAACAACCGGATCATCTCGATCGCGATACCCGCGGTACCGGCGATACCGGCCGCCGAATACTCGTCGGTGATGTAGACCTTCTGCACATCCCGCGTGGCGATGAGATTGCCCATGGTCGCTCGCCGGTCGCCGGCGAGCACCACCCCGCCCGGATAGCTGACCGCCACGATGGTGGTGCCGTGCGGGATCTCGGAGGTGTCGGTGGCGGCACTCATGTGCTGTGCTCGCGCCCCCGGCAACTGCTCCGGAGCGTGCACCCGGAGGTAGTCACTGAACGAAGAGATGTCCGCGCCAAGGGAAAGAGCCGGTCGCCGTACGGGATTGGGGAACAGTGAATCGAACCCGTCGCTCACTGGCCGCCCTTCTGGACATAGGCACGCACGAAGTCCTCGGCGTTCTCCTCGAGCACGTCATCGATCTCGTCGAGCAGATCATCGGTGTCCTCGGTCAGCTTCTCGCGACGTTCCTGACCCGCACCGCCGTCCGAGCCGAGATCGTCGTCGTCCCCGCCGCCGCCGCGCTTGGTCTGTTCCTGCGCCATCTGCACTCCTTAGCTCTGCGGCGTCTCCGCCGCCGCGTGTGTTCTGCGCCTCGAGCACCGCTCTTCGTCGTCAGCGACAACGCTCGCTTCGCTCGCTGGTCGCTTCCTCCTGCATCGCGGCGCGGCGCAGAACACCGTGTCGGACACTCTGCCCGGTGGCCGGGTGTCCCGCCTGCACACCGAACAACGGTGTAGACCCACACTACCGGCGGCGCCGGGATTGCGGCGGACCTAACACACGAAAATCCGACCACTCGTCAGGTCGTCAGCTGCTCAACGAGGTCGGCTGCGGAGTCGACGGAGTCGAGGAGCTTGCCCACGTGGGCTCGGCTGCCGCGCAACGGCTCCAGCGTCGGGATACGCACCAACGAGTCGCCGCCGAGATCGAAGATCACCGAATCCCAGCTCGCCGCGGCGACGTCGGCGCCGAAGCGTCGCAGGCACTCACCACGGAAGTAGGCGCGGGTGTTGGTCGGCGGTTCGGTGATCGCCCGCGTCACCTGAGCCTCGTCGACCAGACGTTTCATCGATCCGCGCGCGACGAGCCGGTTGTAAAGACCCTTCTCCAGGCGCACGTCGGAGTACTGCAGATCGATCAACTGCAGGCGAGGCGCCGACCAGCCGAGGCCCTCGCGCTGCCGGAAGCCCTCCAGGATCCGCAGCTTCGCCGGCCAGTCGAGGATGTCGGCGCACTCGAGCGGATCCCGTTCGAGACGGTCGAGGACATCGGCCCACGTGGCCAGGACGTGCATGGCCCGCTCGTCGTCGGAGTGTTCCCGCTCGTGGAACCCGACGCACCGGTCGAGATACTCACGCTGCAGCGCCAGGCCGGTGAGTTCGCGCCCGTCGGTCAACGCGACGGTCGCGGCCAGGCTCGGATCGTGACTGATCGTGTGCACCGCCTGCACGGGGCGCGCGAGTTCGAGGTCGGAGAAATCGACCCCGGCCTCGATGAGATCGAGCACCAGCGAGGTGGTGCCGACCTTGAGGTAGGTGGCGGTCTCGGCGAGATTCGCGTCGCCGATGATGACGTGCAGACGCCGATAGCGTTCCGGGTCGGCGTGCGGCTCGTCACGGGTGTTGATGATCCCGCGTTTGAGGGTGGTCTCCAGCCCCACCTCGACCTCGATGTAGTCGGAGCGCTGCGAGAGCTGGTATCCCGCCTCGTCGCCGGACTGTCCGATGCCGACGCGGCCGGAGCCGGTGATCACCTGACGCGAGGCGAAGAACGTCGTGAGACCGCCGATGACCGCGGTGAACGGGGTCTCCCGGTTCATCAGATAGTTCTCGTGGGTGCCGTACGAGGCACCCTTGCCGTCGATGTTGTTCTTGTAGAGCTGCAGACGCGGGGCGCCGGGCACACTCGCGACGTGGCGTGCGGCGGCCTCCATGACCCGCTCCCCCGCCTTGTCCCAGATCACCGCATCCATCGGGTCGGTGACCTCGGGCGCGGAGTACTCGGGATGGGCGTGATCGACGTAGAGGCGCGCGCCGTTGGTGAGGATCATGTTCGCCGCCCCGATCTCGTCGGCGTCGATGATCGGTGCCGGACCCGAGCCGCGGCCGAGGTCGAATCCGCGCGCGTCACGCAGCGGCGACTCCACCTCGTAATCCCAGCGCGTGCGCTTGGCGCGGGGCACCCCCGCGGCCGCGGCGTAGGCCAGCACCGCCTGGGTGGAGGTCATGATCGGATTCGCGGTCGGGTCCCCCGGAGCCGAGATACCGTACTCGACCTCGGTGCCGATGATTCGCTGCATGCATCCGAGCGTAGAGGTCGGAGGCCGACGCCACCGATCCCACCCACCTGGGCATCGTTGGTCGGCACGCATGCACCGTGTGTCGGGATCGGGACGAGCTGATGAACGCCCGCCCCGCTTGCGGTGCGTCCGGTCGCCGACGTCGGTAGCGTCTACGCCGTGAAAGCCTTCCGCCGGTTCACCGTCCGCGTACCGCTCCCGGCCCCGCTCGCCGACCTCGACGTCCTGGCCCGCAATCTGCGCTGGGTGTGGCACAGCGACACCCAGGATCTGTTCGCCACGATCGACCCCGATCTGTGGCAGTCCTTCGCCGATCCACTACGCCTGCTCGCCGAGGTCGATCCGGCGCGACTGGCCGAGCTCGCCGACGACGACGGCTTCCGCGGTCGGCTCGAAGCACTGCGCGCAGAGCTCGACACCTATCGGGCCGAACCGCAGTGGTTCGGCCGTCAGGAACGCGACGGGGTGCCGATGCCCCCGGGTATCGCCTACTTCTCGATGGAATTCGGCATCTCCGAGGTGCTGCCGATCTACTCCGGCGGCCTGGGCATCCTGGCCGGCGACCATCTCAAGGCGGCCTCGGATCTGGGCCTGCCGCTCATCGGGGTCGGCCTGTTCTACCGCTCGGGCTACTTCCGGCAGAGCCTCTCGCACGACGGGTGGCAGATCGAGCGATACCCCGTCAACGATCCGGGGCTGCTGCCGCTGGACCTGCTGACCGACGGCGAGCATCCGGTCGACGTGACCGTGTCGATGCCCGGCGGACGCACCCTGCACGCCCAGGTCTGGGTCGCGACCGTGGGCCGGATCCCGTTGCTGCTGCTCGACACCGACATCCCGGCCAACGACGACGAACTGCGTTCGGTGACCGACCGGCTATACGGTGGCGACCAGGATCATCGGATCAAACAGGAGATCCTGCTCGGCATCGGCGGGGTGCGCGCCCTGCGCGCCTTCATCGCGGCCACCGGCCGCCCCGAGCCCACGGTGTTCCACATGAACGAGGGACATGCGGGCTTCCTCGGCGCCGAACGCGTGCGCGAACTCGTCGAGTCGGGCCTCGACGTCGGCTCCGCGGAGTCGGTGGTGCGCGCGTCCAACATCTTCACCACCCACACCCCGGTCCCCGCAGGCATCGACCGTTTCGGCAAGGACCTGGTCTCGTTCTACCTCGACGCCGACCCCGGTGGTGGGTCCCGGTTGCTGCCCGGCCTGTCCGCGGCGACGGTCCTCGAACTCGGCAACGAGGGTGATCCCGGCGTGTTCAACATGGCGCACATGGGTTTTCGGCTCGGCCAGCGGTCGAACGGGGTGTCGCAGCTGCACGGCGAGGTCAGCCGAGAGATGTTCGCCGGGCTCTGGCCGGGCTTCGACGCCGACGAGGTGCCGATCGGGGCGATCACCAATGGCGTGCACGGCTTCACGTGGGTCGCGCGCCCCTGGCGCGAACTCGTCGGCGCCGACGAGGACTCGGCGGCATCCCGGTACGCCGAATTGTCGGCGGCCGATCTGTGGAAGACCCGGCAGACGCTGCGCGGCGGGCTGGTCGACGAGGTCCGCCGACGCGCACACGCCAGCGGCCGGGACCGCGGATTCAGTGAGGTCGAATTATCCTGGACCGCTGATCTTTTCGACCCCGAGGTGCTGACCATCGGCTTCGCGCGCCGCGCCGCGACCTACAAGCGGCTCACGCTCATGCTGCGCGATCCCGACCGTCTCAAGCGCATCCTCACCGACCCGCAGCGTCCGGTGCAACTGGTCATCGCGGGCAAGGCGCACCCGGCCGACGACGGCGGCAAGGCGCTCATCCAGCAGGTGGTGCGTTTCACCGAGGACCCGGCGATCCGCGATCGCATCGTGTTCCTGCCCGATTACGACATCTCGATGGCGCGGCACATCTACGCCGGCTGCGACGTCTGGCTCAACAACCCGGTGCGGCCGATGGAGGCCTGCGGTACCTCGGGGATGAAGTCGGCGCTCAACGGCGGCCTGAATCTGTCGATCCTCGACGGATGGTGGGACGAGATGGCCGACGGCGAGAACGGCTGGGCCATCCCGTCGGCCGAGGGCGTCACCGACGAGAACCGGCGCGACGACCTCGAGGCCGAGGCACTGTATTCGCTACTGGAGAACTCGGTCATCCCGTTGTTCTACGCGCGTGAGACCAGCGGCCTGCCCGAGCGATGGGTCGAGATGGTCCGGCACACGCTCTCGGTTCTCGGTCCGAAGGTGCTCGCGTCCCGGATGGTTCGTGACTACACCACCGAGCTGTATGCGCCTGCGGCCCAGTCATTCACGGCCGCGGTCGCCGACGACTACGCGGCCGCCCACGACCTCGCCGCCTATCGCAGGCGCGTCGAGGCGGCGTGGCCGTCGGTGATGATCGCGGGGCTCGACGAGTCCGGCGACCCGGGTGCCCGGCAACTACAGCTGACCGCCCAGGTCGGTCTCGGCGGGATGGCTGCCGACGAGGTGACGGTCGAAGCGGTTCTCGGTCGGGTCGACGACGCCGGCGACATCGTCGAGCCGACCGTGTCGCCGATGAGCCCGGCCGGTGGTCCCGACGCCTCGGGTCGGGTGGCCTTCACCACGACGATCACCCCGCACCGTTCCGGTGTGCTCGGTTACACCGCGCGTGTGTTGCCGCGCCAGCGGCTGCTCGCCGACGACGCCGAACTCGGACTCGTGCGGTACCCGGCGCCGGCCGGCGGGTGAGAGAGACGGCTCGGAGACCCCCGCGTCTGCGGCTCAGCGCTTCTTGAGCCGCAGACGCGAATAGGTGAACACATACAGGATCACCGCGATCACCAGCAGCACCCCGAACGCCAGTCCGGCGTGAGCGGGTGAGGTCTGCCAGAGTGAGACCTTCTGGGTCGCGTCGGGATTGATCGTGGGCAGATCGACTGCGCCCGCCGACGCCACGTAGCCCCAGTACGACGGGAAGATCCACGAGAGCTGTTGTAGGCCGGGCTTGTCCAGCGCGAACAGGCCACCGCAGAACACCAACTGCACCATGATGATGATCACCAGCGGTGGCATCGCCTGCTCCTGCGAGCGAACCGCCGCCGAGATCGCCAGACCGACCAGGGTCGACACGCACGCCAGCGCGGCGATCGCGACGAACAGGGCCACCGGCGGCGGCACCAGCGGACCACCGAGATGCGGCAGCCCACGGCCGGCGAAGGTGATCGCGACCATCACCGCGCTCTGCAGCATCGCGGTGCAGAAGAACACCACCACCTTGGCCCACAGGTAGGCGCCCGGTCGCAGCCCGACCGCCCGTTCGCGTTCGAAGATGTCGCGCTCGCCGACCAGGTCGCGCATCGTCAACGCCGCACCCATGAACGCCGCCCCCACCACCAGCACGACGAGGATCTGCACCGCCTCGACCGGGTCCTTGGCCGCCGGACGCGGCGGGATCAGGTTGGGGTCGGCGGCCATCTTGGCGTTGAATCCATCGCTGCCCGGGATGACCAGCGTCAGCAGGCCCAGCACCACCGGCAGCAGGACCAGGAACGCCAGGTAGCCGACGTCGGCGAAGATCAGGCGTATCTGCCGGCGACCGATCGTGCTCGACTGTCGCGTGAAGCTGGTCTGCGGCACCGGTATCGGGGGCCCCGGCGGTCGCGGCGGTGGTGGTGGTGTCGGCGCTCGTCTGCCCTGCAAATAGCGCATGTGCGCGGTGTCGGGGGCATCGGCGACGAAGGCGAAGATCTCCGCCCAGTCCGAGGTGCCCATCGCGGCACCGACCTGTGTCGGCGGTCCGCAGTAGGCGGTCTTTCCGCCCGGCGCCAGCAGCAGCACCTGGTCGCACATCGACAGATAGGTCAGCGAGTGGGTGACCACCAGGACCACGCGGCCGGCGTCGGCGAGGCGGCGCAGCGTCGACATCACCTGGCGGTCGAGGGCCGGATCGAGGCCGGAGGTGGGCTCGTCGAGGATCAGCAGCGAGGGCCCGGTGAGCAGTTCCATCGCCACCGACGCGCGTTTCTGCTGGCCGCCGGAGAGCTTCTCGACGCGTGTGTCGACGTGCTCGGTGAGCTGCAGCTCGGCGAGCACACCGTTGATCACGTTGTCGCGGTCGGCTTTCGACAAATCCGGCGGCAGACGCAGCTCGGCGGCATAGCGCAGGGCCTGGCGCAGGGTGAGCTTGTGGTGCAGGACGTCCTTCTGCGGCACCATGCCGATCCGGGTGCGCAGCGAGTCGTATTCCTCGTGGACGCTGCGGTTCTCGAAGGTGACCCGCCCGCTGGTCGGCGAGTTCAGCCCGGCGACGATGCGCGAGACCGTCGACTTGCCTGCACCCGAGGGGCCGATCACCGCGGTCAGCGATCCGGGTCGGGCCGAGAACTCGACGTCCTGCAGGAGTTTCTTACCCCCGTCGACGACGAGGCTCACACCGTTGACCTGAAGGCCACCGGCGACCACATCCTGGGACTGGCCGCGCATCAGGCTTCCGCCGGACACCACGAAGTCGCTGTTGCCGATGGTGACGACATTGCCGTCGGTCAGCCGAACCCGTTGCACGCGTTGGCCGTTGACATAGGTACCGTTGACGCTTCCCAGGTCTTCGATGTACAGACCGTCGGGTCGGGACAGCACCCGGGCGTGATGGCGCGAGGCGAGTACGTCGCTGACGACGATGTCGTTGTCGGGGGTGCGGCCGATCGACTGTGAGCCGGCCAGCGAGATCGTCTCGCGGCCCGGACGTTCGGCGCGTCCGGGCAGCTGGTAGATCGCCGAGACGTTCTGCTTGAGTGCCTGCAGGTGCGGCGCATCGGCGAGTTCGGCGGGCATCGGCGCGACCGCCCCGGGTTCGTAGGAGCCGGGCGCCGGCACACGCATCGGTATCCGAGCAGAACCTGCAGCGACCGGTCGTGGACCGGATCCCGCCGGGCCGGGCGGGGCAGGAGGTGGGCGTCGTGGGGGTTGCGGCGGAGGCGGGACCGGCGAACCCGGCCGCGCGACGGCGCCGTACGGCTGCCCGGCGGGGCCCGCCGCCGGCGGGGCGTCGAGCGCCACCTCGACGAGCGGGCCGGTGGTCGCGTCACCGAGCCGGAAGCCCGCGCCGCCGGTCAGTGGCAGTTCGGACACCCGTTGCGGACCATGGAAGAAGCCGTTCGTGCTGCCTGCGTCGACAGCCCACCAGCCGGTCCCCCGCCACTCGATCGACAGGTGATGCCGAGAGACCAGCGGGTGGTTCACGACGACGTCGTTGTCGGGGGTACGGCCGATACGAACCCGTGGCGAATCGCCCAGTCGGTGCGTGATCCCGGCGACCGTCAGCCGGCCGGGGATCATCGAGACGCTGCTGTTCATCACCGACAGACTCTAATGCGTCCGAGGCCACCCGTCCCCGCCTCGTCGTGTGCATGACGGACAAATCGGGGGTGTCGGCGAAAGGTGCCGACGAGACAGGTGGGGGTCGGACGAGAGCTGCCCACTCCCGAATCGGGAGTGGGCAGCGCCGAGCCGGTCCCGGACCGGTGTCGACCTAGAGGTACTGGCCGGTGTTGGTCTCGGTGTCGATGGCGCGGCTCGCGCCCGAACTCTTGCCGGTGACCAGCGTTCGGATGTAGACGATCCGCTCGCCCTTCTTGCCCGAGATCCGGGCCCAGTCGTCGGGGTTGGTGGTGTTGGGCAGATCCTCGTTCTCGGCGAACTCGTCAAGGATCGAGTCGAACAGGTGCTGCACCCGCAGACCCGGTGCGCCGGTGTCCAATTGCGACTTGATGGCGTACTTCTTGGCCCGGTCGACGACGTTCTGGATCATCGCACCGGAGTTGAAGTCCTTGAAGTACATGACCTCTTTGTCGCCGTTGGCGTAGGTCACCTCCAGGAAGCGGTTCTCATCACTCTCGGCATACATGCGCTCGACGACCTTCTCGATCATCGCGTTGACGCATGCGGTCCGGTCGCCTCCGAACTCACCGAGGTCGTCGGCGTGCACCGGTAGTGACTCGGTGAGGTACTTGGAGAAGATGTCGATCGCCGACTCGGCGTCGGGACGTTCGATCTTGATCTTCACGTCGAGTCGTCCCGGCCGCAGGATGGCGGGATCGATCATGTCCTCACGGTTGGAGGCACCGATGACGATCACGTTCTCGAGGCCTTCGACACCGTCGATCTCGCTGAGGAGCTGCGGGACCACGGTGGTCTCCACGTCCGAGGAGACACCGGAGCCACGTGTCCGGAAGATCGAATCCATCTCGTCGAAGAACACGATGACCGGGGTCCCCTCCGACGCCTTCTCCCTGGCCCGCTGGAAGATCAGGCGGATGTGTCGCTCGGTCTCGCCGACGAACTTGTTGAGTAGTTCGGGGCCCTTGATGTTGAGGAAGTAGGACTTGGCTTCCTTGGCGTCGTCGCCGCGCACCTGGGCGATCTTCTTGGCGAGCGAATTGGCCACCGCCTTGGCGATCAGCGTCTTACCGCAGCCGGGAGGACCGTAGAGCAGCACACCCTTGGGCGGACGCAGCGCGTAGTCGCGGAAGAGATCCTTGTGCAGGAACGGCAGCTCGACGGCGTCGCGGATCTGCTCGATCTGCCGACCGAGGCCACCGATGTCCTCGTAGCCGACGTCGGGCACCTCCTCGAGCACGAGATCCTCGACCTCGGCCTTGGGGACGCGCTCGAAGGCGAAGCCCGCCTTGGTGTCGATGAGCAGGGAGTCACCGGGGCGCAGCTTGCGACGCTTGCCGTCCTCGCCGTCGACCTCGCCACGTAACGGCTCGGCCAGCCACACCACGCGCTCCTCGTCGGCGTGCCCGACGACGAGTGCGCGGTTGCCGTCACCGAGAACCTCACGCAGCGTGCTGATCTCGCCGACCGAATCGAAGTCGCAGGCCTCGACGATCGTCAGCGCCTCGTTGAGGCGCAGGGTCTGACCCTTGTGCAGCACCTCGGTGTCGATGTTCGGCGAGCACGTCAGGCGCATCTTGCGCCCCGAAGTGAACACGTCGACGGTCTGGTCCGGATGGATCTCGAGCAGCACGCCGTAACCACTCGGGGGCTGTCCGAGCCGGTCGACCTCTTCGCGCAGGGCGACGAGTTGCTGACGCGCCTCTTTCAGGGTTTCGAGGAGCTTGGCGTTGCGGGCGGTGAGGTTGTCGACGCGATCCTGGAGATCCTTCGGATCCGACGCCCGGGTGAACGCCGAGCGCTCCCGTTCCGCACGCGCCGCGGCCAGAGGCGGGGTGTAGGCAGGGGTGAACGTCTCCCCCGCATCGACGTCGCGCGTACGCGCGGGGTCGACGTCGCGCGTACGCGCGGGGTCGACGTCGCGCGCATGCGTGGACTCGCTCGGGTCATTGCTGCCCGTGTTCTCCACCGAGGCTTCATGGCGATCAGATTCGGTCATTACTGACTCCTCTCCCCGGCAATCGCTCCCAATGGAGCGCTTGCGCCGTAACACCACGCTACCGGCAGGAGAGAAGAATCGCCGTGCACTGTGCGAGGAGAGATGTTGATGGTGTGTTAAATGTGCGTCTTCGCAACGTATTAGCGATGTTTCCGGCGCGGCGGTGCGCGGATTCAGCCCCGCGTGGGGCGCCGTTGCGGCCGGAGCGTGGTGGTGCCCTCGGCCAATCGTCGTGCCGTGATCAGAAACGCGGTGTGTCCTTGCATTTTGTGTTCGGGCCGGACCGCGAGGCCGACCGCGCTCCAGTCACGTACGAGCGACTCCCAGGCCCGAGGCTCGGTCCAGCACTCCTGGTCGCGCAGCGCCTCGATGACACGCGACAATTGCGTGACCGTCGCCACATAAACCGTCAAGACTCCGCCTGGTTTCATGATCGAACGCACCACATCGAGCGGCTCCCACGGCGCGAGCATGTCGAGGATGACGCGATCGAATTGCTCGGTGACGGCGATATTCGCCAGATCGTCGATCACCAGCGACCAATTCGCCGGATGGCCGCCGAAGAACGTCTCGACATTGCGCTGGGCATGCTCGGCGTGATCTTCGCGGATCTCGTACGAGGTCACCTCGCCACGCTCGCCGACGGCGCGCAACAACGAGCAGGTCAACGCACCGGACCCGGCACCGGCCTCGAGCACTCGCGCACCGGGGAAGATGTCACCTTCGGTCACGATCTGCGCGGCATCCTTGGGGTAGATGACCTGTGCACCGCGGGGCATCGACAGGACGTAGTCGACGAGGAGCGGACGGAGCGCCAGGTATTCGGTTCCGCTCGTCGCCGCGACGATGCTCCCCTCGGGCGCGCCGATGAGGTCGTCGTGTGCGATCGCACCGCGGTGGGTGTGGAACTGTTTCCCGGTTTCCAGGATCACCGTGAACTTGCGGCCCTTGGCGTCGGTGAGCTGGACCCGGTCCCCGACGACGAACACGCCACTCGACGCCATCAGGTGGTGCTCTCGCGCAGCATGGGGGTGTTCCTCTCGGGGCTGGTGTTACATGTGTTGTCTACTGTGGCAGGACGTTTCCACTGTCGAGGATGTGGTCCCCCACCGCGCGCGGCGCTTGTCACCGACGCTCGCGGCGTTTGTCGCCGATGTACTCGGGTTTGTCACAGCCGCGCCCTACCCTGCCAAATGTGACGACCACAGTTTCTCCCGGGTCCACCCAGGCCACTGCTGCACCCGCCCCGGCCGCGGGCGGCCCGACCCCGGACGAGGTGTCCGCGCCGGGCTCCGGGCGCGGTCTCGTCGGTCGGCCGTTGGCTCTGTCACCCTCTCGTGCCGCCGACTTCAAACAATGCCCGCTTCTCTATCGCTATCGTGCGATCGACCGGTTCCCGGAGACACCGACGAAGGCCCAGACCCGCGGAACCGTCGTCCACGCCGCACTCGAGAACCTCTTCGACATGCCGGCGTCACTGCGCACCCAGGAGTCCGCGGACTTTCTCGTGGAGGGGGCCTGGGCGGCGCTGTGCGAGGCCGATCCGACGCTGGCCGAGTTGATCGGATCCGGCGATCACGAGGCCTTCCTCGCCGAGGCGCACGGACTCATCGAGAACTACTACCGGATGGAGAATCCGACGGCCTTCGATGCGGCCGCGGTGGAAGAACACGTCGAGATCGAGGCCGATGACGTGCTCATGCGCGGTTTCATCGATCGGATCGACATCGCACCCACCGGGGAGATCCGGGTGGTCGATTACAAGACCGGTCGCGCGCCCGGTGAGGCGTATGAGGCCAAGGCGCTGTTCCAGATGAAGTTCTACGCGCTGGCGATCCTGCGGATTCGGGGGGTGGTCCCCGCCCGTCTGCAACTGATGTATCTGTCCGACGGGCAGGTGCTCACCTACACCCCCGATCGCGACGAGCTCGAGCGTTTCGGCCGCACGTTGTCGGCGATCTGGCGGGCCATCCGGGCAGCCGTCGCCTCCGGCGACTTCCGGCCGCGTCGATCACGCCTGTGCCGGTACTGCGAACATCACGAACGGTGCCCCGAGTTCGGCGGCGAGATTCCCGAATACCCCGGTCCACCACCGGGTTTCACGGCCTGAGCCGACGCTCGGCCGGGTGGTGTGTCAGATCACCCGGCGTTGGTGGCGCCCGAAGCGCCGTCGCCTGAGCCCCCGTCACCTGAGCCCCCGTCAGTTGCGTCGGCCGTGCCTGTTGTTGCCGTCCCTGTCGTACCCGAGGTCACGGTGTCGGCGTGCCGACCACTGCCCTGCAGGCGGTGCCGTCCCCCGCCCTGTTCGGGCTGATCGGCCGGGGACTGCTCCCCCGTCCCGGCGCTCCCCGTCTGGGTGGTTCCCGTCTGGGTGGTGGACGTCTGGTCGCCGCCGGGCGCCTCGGGTGCTCGATGTCGCCCGGCGGTCGTCGGTGCAGTGAGCGCCGAATCCTGTTGGGGTGCAGTGGTCTCGCTCGGCGCGACGGCCTGACTCAGCGGTGCGGTCTGGCTCGGTGGCGCGGGCTGGCTCGGTGGCGCGGTGTCACCCAGCGGCGCCGCGGTGTCGGGTGCGGATGCGGTCCGGGCTTGTGGCGACGACGCCGTGCGTTGGTCCGGGCTGATCACGACCGGTACGGCCGCGTTGTCGACGGCGGGGCCTTGCAGCGGATAGAAGGCGTTGTTGACCTTGTCCCAGCGCGCGACGTCGGCGGTGTCGTAGCCGATCCCGAGTTCGTCGTTGACCAGCATCGCCAGCATCGTCAACGGATGGTGATCAGGCTGATAGACGAGGTAGGTGGTGTTGCCGTCCTGGCTGTACAGCGTGGTCGGTTCCTGGCTGTAGTCGATCAGGTCCCCGTAGTTGTCGGCGCCCATGCCGGAGTGGATGGTGATGAAGCCTGCCGCGTCGACGAGGAGCGAACTCACCGGCCGATACCAGACCCACTGGAAGTTGGCGACCGGATCACCCACCACGATCACCGAGGTCACCGGCAGTTGGTCACCCGTCGCGCCCGGATCGCGAGCACCGTTGGATTCCGCACCGAACGCCTCGAAAAACGCCCCCACCAGCGGTTGCTCGGCGGCCCAGGCCTTCAACCCCCACGGGGAGCGCGGATCGGAGATGAGAATGATGTGCGAGCTGGCCGTGTCGATCGAGCCCGAGCCGACGGCCTGTTCGGCAGCGTTGCCCAGCGCTTCGGCGCCCTGGGAGTAGCCGGTGTAGACGACGTGGGGCGCGGTGGGCGCAAGCTTCTGAAACTCTCGCATCACCGTCAGATTGTTGGCCACCGCGATATCGCGCGACTGGTCGTAGGTCGGCGCGAAGATCGGGAGCACTGCGCCGGACCGTCCCGAGGTGAGTGGCGCAAGTGCTTCGGGATAGTCGATGACGATGGTCTCGCGCCCGGCGCGCATGCCCTTGATCCGTGGGTACAGCGTGCCGTCGTCGGTCCCGGGTGTGACAACGATGATCGCGGAGCGGTCGGCATGGGGGTCGCCGACCGACAGCCAATCGGGACACGGATCGGGAATCGGGGTCGTGGCCCCGGACTGATCGCCGGATGAGTCGCCTGCGGGCGCAACCGGACAGTCGTCCGGTGTTGCCGCGCGCACGACACCCTGGTCTTCCAGCCATGCGATGGTGCCGTCGACTCCGGCACCGGCTGCGGCAGTGGTCGCCGACAGGGTCATCGGTACGACCGCACCGAGACACAGCGCGCATCCGGCGGCCGTACTCGCGACCGCCTTTCGTACTCCGTACAAGACGTCTTCCCCTCGATCGATCACCGCGTGGACGTCGCGGATCCACCAGGGCTCCCATCAATGAGTCATGTTGCCCGCTGTTCGTGATCAACATGCTCGGATCGACGGTGGTGAACGAAGTTCATCCTGGACGTTTGACCGGTCGAACTCGGTGCAAATCCACGAAGATTCATCCGATCGGACGAACAGTTGCGATCGTTCAACCGACTTCGACTCCCGGCCTGTACCCACCCCGGAGCGGACTATGCCGACTCACATAGGCTGTGGTCGTGGAGACCAGTTACTACGTTCCGGAGGGTCCGGGTTCGGACGGGTTCGAATACTTTCGACCGACGTCGGCGACCATCAGTCCGTGGTCGTCGGACATCCAGCACGGCGGTCCTCCCACCGGACTGTTGATGCGGGCGCTCGAGCACGCGGCGCCGGAGACGTCGATGCACTTCACCCGAGTGACCACCGAGATCCTGGGTGCGGTCGGGCTCGAGATGAATCGGGTTCGGGCGCAGGTGATCCGGCCGGGCCGCCGCATCAGCATGGTCGCCGCCGACCTCGAGGTCGTCCAACCCGACGGCTCGTATCGTCCGGTGGCCCGGGCGGTGGCGTGGCGATTGCGCGCCCACGACACCTCGACGATCGCGGTGCGTCCCCAGTCGCCGCTGCGTCCGACACCCGAGGACATCGATGTGAAGGTCGGCGTCACCGCGGATAGCTCACTCGGGGTCGACTGGGGCACCGAGGGATTCATCGGCTCGACGGAGTCGGCGGTCACCACGGGCAGGCTCGGCGCCACACCGGCGGTCTGGCTACGGCCGGCGGTCGAACTCGTCGCCGGGGAGAAGATCTCCGATCTGCAATCGATCATGACCGTCGTCGACGTCGCCAACGGCCTCGGCACCCGATTGCGTCCGGACGAGTGGACGTGGATGAACACCGACACCACCGTGCATTTCTCGGCGGTGCCGTCCGGGCAATGGCTCGGCATCGACGCCGAGATGGCCGCGGGCTCCGATGGATTCGGCGCGACCTTCGCCGACCTCTACGACGCGGACGGATTCATCGGACGGTCCGCGCAGACGGTACTGCTCGACGGGCGCTGAGTGGCAACCGGCGGCCTACGCCCGTAAGGCTCAGAACCGGCAGGATCGGATGTCGGAGGCCAGGATCGCCCGCACACCGAGTTCGGAGAGTTCGTCCATCAGGTTCTGGTGGCTCTTGCGCGGTACCATCGCGCGCACGGCGACCCAGTCCGGGTCGGCCATCGGTGAGACGGTCGGCGATTCGAGGCCCGGGGTCAGCGCGATCGCCTGGTCGAAGATGCTGCCGCGGGGGCAGTCGTAGTCGATCATCACGTACTGCTGACCGAACACCACGCCCTGCACACGCTTGACGAATTGTCGTGCGCGCTTGTCGGTGTCGGTTCCGGCACGACTGATCAACACGCCCTCGGAGTCGCACAGCGACTCACCGAATGCGGCCAGTCCGTGCTGACGCAGCGTCCGTCCGGATCCGACGACGTCGGCGATCGCGTCGGCCACGCCGAGCTGGATGGAGATCTCGACCGCTCCGTCGAGGCGGATGATCTCGGCCTCGAGTCCGCGCGAGGCCAGGTCGGCACGGACCAGATTCGGATACGACGTCGCGATCCGTTTGCCTGCGAGGTCGGCGACGGTCCACTCCTGGTCGCCGGGCGCCGCATAGCGAAAGGTGGAGCTGCCGAACCCCATGGCGAGCTCCTCGTCGACCTCGGCGCCCGAGTCGCGCGCGAGATCGCGGCCGGTGATGCCCAGGTCGAGGGTCCCGGCGCCGACATAGATGGCGATGTCCTTGGGACGCAGAAAGAAGAACTCGACGTCGTTGGCGATGTCGAGGACGGTCAAGTCCTTGCTGTCGGTCCGCTTGCGGTAGCCGGCCTCGGCCAGGACGGCGGCCGCCGACTCCGACAGCGCGCCTTTGTTGGGTACTGCGACTCGCAGCATGATCACTCCAGGGGTAGCTGGTGAGCTGAGGGGATGACGGGCGATGGGCCGCGCCGGATCGGGCGCGACCTACAGATGGCGGTAGACGTCGGCCGGCGAGAGACCGCGCTTGATCATCATCACCTGCAACCAGTAGATGAGCTGGGAGATCTCCTCACCGAGCGACTCATCGGACTCGTGCTCGGCGGCGAGCCACACCTCGCCGGCCTCCTCGATGATCTTCTTGCCGAGGGTGTGCACGCCCGCGTCGAGGGCGGCGACGGTTCCGCTGCCGGCCGGCCGGGTTTGCGCCTTGTCGGTCAGCTCGGCGAACAGCTCGTCGAAGGTTTTCACGAGTTCCTATCCTCGCACGTGGGCTGTTTCGAGTTCGGCGAGGGTGACCCCGACGAGCGAGGTCCGGAACTCCCGCAGCGGACCCGGCGGAACCGGCGCCGTCGAGGGCACCACGAGCGTCGTGCACCCGGCGGCGGTCGCCGACGAGGTCCCGGTCGGCGAATCCTCGACCGCGCGGCATCGGCGGGCGTCGACCCCGAGGAGCTCCGCCGCCCGCAGATACGGATCCGGTGCCGGCTTGCCCGTGGCGACCTCGTCGCCGCACACCGTGACGGCGAAGAACCGCCGGTCGAGGGTGTCGAGGGCGAGCTCGGTCAGTTCGCGGACGGTGTTGGTGACCAGTGCCATCGGGATACCGGCCGCGGCGACGAGTTCCAGCGTCTCGCGGGCGCCCGGTCGCCACGGCAGGTCGTCGGCGAACAGTTCGGCGACCCGGTCGAGCAGCCAGCGTTCGTCGCGGGCATGATCACGCTCGGCCGCCGAGAGTCCGGCGGCGTCGTAGACCTTGTCGAGTGCGTCGTCCATAGAGTTGCCCAGCGTCGACTCCCGCAGCTCCGGGGTCATCGGATAGCCGTGTCGCAGCGAGAGCTCGGCGACGGCGACGTCCCACAGGCGTTCCGAGTCGAGCAGGGTGCCGTCCATGTCCCAGAGGACGGCGTCGGGAGTACGACGATCGGCGGTTGTCGGCACGAGAGAATCATCGCCGACGAGCGGTGATCACACCCAATCCGGTGACCCCGGTCACCGGCCGAGGACCGCTCCGCGAGCTCGCCGCAGGGTGTCGGCCACCGCCCAAACAAGCCCGAGCGCGGCCAGCCCCATCATCGACGCGTAGATGCCGAGTGCGGTGTCGCCTCGCCCGGAGGTGTAACCACCGGAGCCACCGTGTCCGCCGGGCGCACCTGCTCCGGTGCCGCCCGGGGCACCACCACCCGGTGCCCCGGCTCCGGGCTGACCACCGGTATCGCCGTGCCATCCGCCGCCCGATCCGCCGCCGAAGCCGTGCTCTCGACCGGGGCCCTGGCCACCGCCGAAGCCCCGACCCCCGCCGAAGCCCTGACCACCCCCGAAGCCCTGGCCACCCCCGGAACCCTGACCACCGAAACCGCGGCCGGCACCGAAGCCCTGCCCCTGATCCCCGCTCAGTGAGGAGTGGTACACACCGATCGCCGCGGCCTGGATGAGAATCGGGATGATCACGAAGCGCAGCGGCAGGTAGAACGCCATGATCACGCTGAGCACTTCTGCCAGGTAGAAGTACCGGTCGTGCATCGCCGGCAGCAGGAACGGCACGATCACCGCCGACGCGGTCGCCACCACGAGGATCGACGCAGGCGTCACCGGCGGCTTCTTCCACACCGACCACGCCAGGAACATCACGATGATCGCCGCGGCGAGTCCGATGCCCAGGCGCGCCAGCCAGGTGGCGTCGCCGGAGATCGGGATCAGTTGGTACAGGTTGGCCGCCCCGAGGGTGAGTTGTTTGTAGGAGTCGGTCTGGTGCAGATATACCGACAGCGCATCGGACCACGGGGCGCCGACCGCCACGGCGGGAAGCACCGCGGCGACGAATACCGCGGGAATCGCGGCGAGGGTGTACCACGGCAACCTGCCGCGTAGCAGCATCCACGCCAGGATCGGCAGCACGAAGACCGCCTGCAGCTTGAACGACAACGACAGTCCGAAGAAGGTGCACGCCCACAACGAGTTCAGGACATACGCCCGGTGGGTGATGCCCACGCGCTGCGCGCGCAGCAAGAAGTAGATGCCACCGACCGCGAATGCCGAATAGATCGCGTCGGCCTGACCCCACCACGCGCTGTTGGCGATCACCGACGGGAGGAACATGATCACGCCGAAAGCCAAGGCACGCAGGGTGAATCGATCGGTGCGCAGGGCGACGATCCGGTAGGCGAAGAAGCCCAGGACGAGATCGAAGGTCACCGAGAGTGCCTTGATGCCGATCAGCGTCGGAGCGTGGACGACGGTGAGCAACCAGATCAGGTAGAGGTAGGGGTAGTTGTAGTCGGCGAACTGCTCTTTGAACGCCCCGAAGCCCTGTGTGTCGAGGGTCTCGTACCAGCGCGACAGAAACGCCCGGTAATCCATCGTCTCCATCGAGTGGAAGTGCCACCGCACGCCGAGCGCAACGGCCACCAGGGCGCCCAGCACAAGCCATCGTGCCCACGTCGGCGCGGTGCGAGAAGGTCCGATGTCGGTCGTCGGTTCGTCTCCGGCATCGGACACCTCGGTGTCCGGAAGGGTCGCAGAGGTCATGACACCAAGGGTGGACACCGAAGCTGGGAGGCCGGTGGACGCACGCTGGGAATCGAATGGCCCCGCCCCCGCGCGCGGCGATCCGCGTAGTGTTCGCCTCGCACACCCCCGGCAACCGTGAGGACGGCGGCATGACGGTTCTCGTCTTCGGACATCGCAATCCCGATACCGACGCCATCGCGTCGGCGCTGGCTCTCGCCGAACTCGAGGTGGCACTCGGAACCGACGCCCAGGCGGTCGCGCTCGGCCCGCCGAATCCCGAAACCGCCCATGCGCTGGCCTCTTTCGCCTTCGGCGCGCCCCGGGTCATCGAGTTTGCACGGCCGGAGACCGATCAGGTGATGCTCGTCGACCACAACGAACGGCAGCAGAGTGTCGCCGACATCGATGAGGTGACCGTGCTGCGAGTGGTCGATCACCACCGCGTGGCCAACTTCACCTCGGTCCTCCCGCTGTATTTCCGGGTCGAACCCGTCGGATGCACCTGCACGATCCTGGCCCGCATGTACGCGGAGAACGAGGTGCCGATCCCCCGCGCGATCGCCGGGATGATGGTGTCGGCCATCATCTCTGACACCTTGCTGCTGCACTCCCCGACCACCACCGATGACGACCGTCGGGTCGCGGCCGAACTCGCCGGCATCGCCGGGATCGACCTCGACACCTACGGCGACGCACTGCTGCGTGCCGGCGCCGCACTCGGCGATCTCGGAGCCGCCGAACTCATCGACCGGGACGCGAAGAGCTACACGCTGGGCACCACGCAGGTGCGTCTGTCACAGATCTCGAGCACCGATCCCACCGAGGTCCTCGACCGGCGCGATGAGTTCCTCGCGGCCATGGAGACCGAGCGCGTCCGGGCGGGTGACGATCTGTTGCTGCTGTTCGTCACCGACGTGCTCCGCGGGGATTCCGAACTCCTCGTGGTCGGCGAACCCGTCGCCGCGGTCGAGAAATCCTTCTCGGTCACCGTCGTCGACGGCCATGCACACCTGCCGGGAGTGGTCTCCCGCAAGAAGCAGGTGGTGCCGCCGTTGACCGCGGCCCTGCGCTGAAACTCGCGCCGTACTCAGGTGTTGAAGTATTTTGCCTCCGGGTGGTGCAGCACGAAGGCATCGGTCGATTGCTCGGGATGCAGCTGCAGTTCCTCCGACAGGTGCACTCCGATGCGTTCGGGCTCGAGGAGCTCCATCATCTTGACGCGGTCCTCGAGGTCGGGGCATGCCCCGTACCCGAACGAGAAACGCGCACCCCGGTATTCGAGGTCGAAGAAGCCCTGCGCGTTGTCGGGATCCTCGGCGTCGACGGCGCGGTCGGCGAACGCCAGTTCACCACGGACCCGCTGATGCCAGTACTCGGCCAGCGCCTCGGTGAGCTGCACGCTGATCCCGTGCACCTCGAGATAGTCGCGATAGGCGTCGCGTGCGAACAACTCGTTGGCGAAGTCGGCGATCGGCTGCCCCATGGTCACCAACTGGAACGGCAGCACATCGACGCGCCCGTCGGCCAGCGCCGCCTCGCGGGAGCGGACGAAGTCGGCGATGCACAGGAACCGTGACCGCTGCTGCCGCGGGAACGTGAACGAGAACCGGGTCGGCGCGTCGGGTGTCGGCTCGGTGAGTATGTGCACCACATCGCCGTCGCTGACCGCCGGGAAGTAGCCGTACACCACAGCTGCGTGCGCGAGGATGCCCTCGGTGGAGAGGCGATCGATCCATTCACGCAGACGGGGTCGGCCCTCGGTCTCGACGAGTTCTTCGTAGGTGGGTCCATTGCCTCCGCGCGCACCGCGTAATCCCCACTGTCCCAAGAACAGTGCGCGTTCATCGAGTAGCTGGAGGTAGTCCGCGACCGGGATTCCCTTGATGATCCGGGTGCCCCAGAACGGCGGGGTCGGGATCTCGTTGTCGGCGATGACATCCGAGCGTGCGGGCACCTCGACAGGCGTCTCGGCGGCCTTGCGTTTGGCGGCGATCCGCTGTGAGCGTTCGTGTCGCGCCTTGCGTTCGGCTGCTTTCTTCGCCGCGGCGAGGGAATCGGCGCTCTCCGGGACCGACCCGCCGCCGCGTTTGAACGCCATGATCTCGTCCATCAACCGCAAGCCCTCGAAGGCATCCCGCGCGTAATGGACCTGGCCCTCGTAGGTGTCGGAAAGGTCGTTCTCGACGTAGGCGCGGGTCAGGGCGGCACCGCCGAGGAGCACCGGGTAGTTGTCGGCGAGCCCCCGGGCGTTGATCTCCTCGAGGTTCTCCTTCATCACCACCGTCGACTTGACCAGCAGGCCCGACATGCCGATCACGTCGGCCCGCTTGTCCTCGGCGACCTCGAGGATCGTCGAGATCGGTTGTTTGATACCGATGTTGACGACCTCGTACCCGTTGTTGGACAGGATGATGTCGACGAGGTTCTTGCCGATGTCGTGCACATCGCCCTTCACGGTGGCCAGCACGATGCGACCCTTGCCGTCCTCGCCGGTGGCTTCCATATGTGGTTCCAGATGTGCCACAGACGTTTTCATCACCTCGGCGGACTGCAACACGAAGGGCAGCTGCATCTGACCGGAGCCGAACAACTCACCGACGGTCTTCATCCCGGACAGCAGGGTCTCGTTGATGATCTCCAGTGGCGGTTTCTGGGTCATCGCCTCGTCGAGATCGGCCTCGAGGCCGTTGCGTTCACCGTCGACGATGCGCCGCTCGAGCCGCTCGAACAGCGGCAGGCGTGCGAGCTCCTGCGCGCGCGACTCGCGGGCCGAGGCCGCCGAGACGCCCTCGAACAACTCCATCAGCTTCTGCAGCGGGTCGTAGTCCTCGCGGCCCTCACTGCGTGTGCCCGCCGCCCCGCGACGGTCGTAGACCAGATCGAGTGCGACGTCGCGCTGTTCGTCGGGAATCTTGTTCATCGGCAGGATCTTCGACGCGTGCACGATCGCCGTGTCGAGTCCGGCCTGCACGCATTCGTGTAGGAACACCGAGTTGAGCACCTGCCGCGCCGCCGGGTTCAAGCCGAAGGAGATGTTCGAGATCCCCAGGGTGAAGTGGACGTCGGGATGCGCCTCGTGCAGCCGGCGGATCGCCTCGATGGTCTCGATGCCGTCGCGGCGAACCTCCTCCTGCCCCGTCGAGATCGGGAAGGTGAGGGTGTCGAGGATGATGTCCTCCTCGGCGAGGCCCCAGTTGCCGGTGATGTCGGCGATCAGACGTTCGGCGACGCGGATCTTCCAGTCCGCGGTGCGCGCCTGCCCCTCCTCGTCGATGGTCAGCGCGACCACCGCGGCACCGTGTTCGACGACCAGTGACATGATGCGCGAGAAGCGCGACTCCGGCCCGTCGCCGTCCTCGTAGTTCACCGAGTTGACCGCGCATCGGCCACCGAGCGCCTCGAGTCCGGCGCGGATGACCTCCGGTTCGGTCGAATCCAGCATGATGGGCAGCGTCGACGAGGTCGCGAACCGACTCGCCAGGGCGGTCATGTCCGCAGCACCGTCACGGCCCACGTAGTCGACATTGAGGTCGAGCATGTGTGCGCCGTCGCGGGTCTGCTCCTTGGCGATGTCGAGGCAGCGCTGATAGTCCTCGGCGAGCATCGCCTCACGGAATGCCTTGGAGCCGTTGGAGTTCGTGCGTTCGCCGATCACCAGGAAGCTGGCGTCCTGATCGAACGGAACCGCGGAGTAGAGCGAGGACGTCTCCGAGATGTGTGCCGGGGCGCGATCGGCCTTGGTGGTCTCGGCGACCGCGGCGGCCACCTGACGGATGTGTTCGGGGGTGGTGCCGCAGCAGCCGCCGACGAAGGCCAATCCGAACTCACCGACGAAAGTGCTGAGCGCCGAGGCCAATTCGTCGGGCTGCAGCGGATACTCCGCACCGTTGGGCCCCAGTTGCGGCAGCCCAGCGTTGGGCATCACCGACACCGGGATCCGGGCGTGGCGGGACAGGTACCGCAGATGCTCGCTCATCTCCGCGGGCCCGGTCGCGCAGTTGAGTCCGATCATGTCGACACCGAGCGGTTCGATGGCGGCCAGCGCCGCTCCGATCTCGGAGCCGAGCAGCATTGTCCCGGTGGTCTCCACGGTGACGTGGGAGATGATCGGGATCCGTCGGCCGAGCTCGTCCATCGCCGCACGTGCGGCCACCACCGCTGCCTTGACCTGCAGCAGATCCTGCGAGGTCTCGATGAGGACGGCGTCGGCCCCACCGTCGAGCATGCCGGCGACGCACTCGAAGTAGGCGTCGCGGATCACACCGAAGGTGGTGTGCCCGAGACTCGGGAGTTTGGTTCCCGGACCGATGGATCCGAGGACGAACCGGGCGGTACCGTCGGCCGAGGGCCCCATCTCGTCGGCGACGCCCCGCGCGATCGCTGTCCCCTTGTAGGACAGTTCACGGATGCGGTCGGCGATGTCATAGTCGCCGAGATTGGACAGGTTGCAGCCGAAGGTATTGGTTTCCACCGCATCGGCGCCGGCCTCGAAGTAGGCCCGGTGGATCTGCTCGAGGACGTCGGGCCGGGTGTCGTTGAGGATCTCGTTACAACCCTCGAGACCTGCGAAATCGTCGAGTGTGAGGTCGGCTGCCTGCAGCATGGTCCCCATCGCGCCGTCGCCGACCAACACGCGGCGCGCCATGGCCGACAGGAAGGTGGTGTCGTGGTTTCCCGGGTTCGGCGTGTGCGACGACATGGTGTTCAGAGTAGTTCGCTCTCTCTTGGGTTCGGTCGTAGGCTGGATCAGTGAACGCCGAGCAGATGTCGAACCTTCCCCGCTTGCGCAAACCCATCCTGCTGGCCGCCTTCGAGGGCTGGAACGATGCCGGCGATGCCGCGAGCAGCGCCGTGGAGCACCTTGCGCTCATGTGGGACGCGCGTCCGCTCGCAGAGATCGACTCCGACGACTACTACGACTTCCAGGTGAACCGTCCGACGATCAAACAGATCGACGGGGTGACCCGCCGAATCGACTGGCCGACCACATCCATTTCCTACTGCAGCCCGCAAGGGGCCGACCGGGACATCGTACTCGTGCGCGGTATCGAACCCAACATGCGGTGGCGTGGTTTCTGCGCCGAGATCGTCTCCTACGCCGAAGCCCTCGACGTGGAGACCACCGTGATGCTCGGCGCCCTGCTCGCCGACACCCCGCACACCCGACCGGTGCCGGTCACCGGCAGTGCCTACAGCAGTGAGGCGGCCGCTCGATACAACCTCGCGGAGAGCCGCTACGAGGGACCCACCGGCATCACCGGGGTGCTGCAGGACCTGTTCGTGCAGGCCGGGCTGCCCGCGGTGGCGTTCTGGGCCGCGGTCCCCCACTACGTCTCGACCCCGCCGAATCCGAAGGCGACGGTCGCGCTGCTGAACCGCGTCGAGGAGGTGCTCGACATCGAGGTGCCGCTGGGCACGCTGCCCGAGCAGGCCGAGGAGTGGGAGCAGGCGGTCACCGAGATGACCGAGGACGACGAGGAGATCGCCGACTACGTCCGGGGGCTCGAGGAGCGCGGCGACGCCGAGATCGACACCGACGAGGTGATGGCCAAGATCGACGGGGACGCACTGGCCGCGGAGTTCGAGCGCTACCTCAAGAGACGCGGCGGGCCCGGGTCGTTCGGCGGCTGAGGCTCAGCCGATCCGTTCGATCGACACGACCGGCGTGGTGATCCGCCACGTCCGGACGTCGGGGTCGTCGGCGGCACGCACCCAGAACTGTGCGGACTCCCCGACCCGGCAGGACTTCACCCCGAGCAGCGGGATGTCCTCGGAGTCGCGGCGCAGCGTGCTCACCGCCCACTCCTCGCTGTCGGTGCTGCCCACACCGGGTGCGCGCAGCAGCGTCATCTCATCGAAGTCGATGAGGTAGGTCGACGTCCGGGTCTGCACGGTCCACACCCCGGTTGCGGTGTCGGGATTGATCTCCTGCACACGAGCCACGCGCAAACCTTACTCACCCGGCGGCCCCGACAACCACCCGAGGTCGCCTTCGACGGGTCGGGCGGAGCAGTCAGGCCAGGCTCACACCGAGCAGCGCGTCGACCGCGGTGGCAAGCGCCTCCGGCGCCGCGGTGTCACCGCCGATCCCCTGCTCCACGTCACGACACCAACCGTCGACCGCGTCGAGGGCCTTGGGGGTGTCGAGGTCGTCGGCGAGATGCACGCGAATCCGCTCGATCACCGGCGTCGCGTCGGGGCCCTTGCCGCCTGTGACGGCACGTCGCCAGCGCGCGAGCCGCTCGGCGCCGATCGTCAGGACGGCATCGGTCCACATCCGGTCGCCGCGATAATGATCGGCGAGCAGTGCGAGCCGGATCGCGGCCGGGTCGACACCCTGCGCCCGCAACCGTGAGACGAAAACGAGGTTGCCACGGCTCTTGGACATCTTCTCACCGTCGAGTCCGACCATGCCGGTGTGGACGTAATGCCGTGCGAAGCGCCGGGATCCGGTCAATGCCTCGCCGTGCGCGGCAGAGAACTCGTGATGCGGGAAGATCAGGTCGTTGCCGCCGCCCTGGATGTCGAACTCGATGCCGAGCCGGTTCAGTGCGATCGCCGAACACTCGATGTGCCAGCCGGGCCGTCCACGCCCGAACGGCGCATCCCAGGCGGGTTCGCCAGGTCGTTCGGCACGCCACAGCACCGCGTCGAGCCGATCCCGTTTGCCCGCGCGATCCGGGTCCCCCCCGCGTTCGGCGAAGAACCGCAGCATCGTTTCCCGGTCGTATCCCGACTCGTAGCCGAATTGCTCGGTGGCGTCGATGCGGAAGTAGACGTCGGGGAATTCGGGATCGTCGACGACGTAGGCCGCCCCCGAGGCCAGGAGTTTGCCGACCATCTCCACGACCTCGCCGACCGATTCCATCGCGCCGATGTAGTCGCGAGGTGGGAGCACCCGTAGCGCGGTCATGTCGTCGCGGAACAGCTGAATCTGCTCACTGCCGAGGTCGCGCCAGTCCACTCCGTCGCGCTCGGCGCGCTCGAAGAGCGGGTCGTCGACGTCGGTGATGTTCTGCACGTAGTGCACGTCGTGGCCCTGATCGCGCAGCACGCGATTGACCATGTCGAAAGTCAGATACGTTGCGGCGTGCCCCAGATGGGTGGCGTCGTACGGGGTGATCCCGCACACGTACATGGTGGCCGTGGGGCCCGGGGCGACGGGGCGGACCGCGGCGCCCGCGGTGTCGAAGAGTCGGAGCGCGGGTCCGGCGCCGGGGACGGCGGGAACCGCGGGATCGGGCCACGAATGCATGCGTCCACTGTATGGCGGGCTCGCCAGGGATCGCGGACGGGGGCCACGGGTCATCGACGCGGGTGGGCGCGGCGACGATTCAGAACGGGGGCCAGGGAATGGGCCGATGGCCCGGCGGAAGCGGCATGGTCTCGGTCTCGGCGAGAACCAGTGCGCGGATGGTCAACGCGTCGATTTCGTCGACGGTGATGTGCCGGGCCAGGTCGGTGCGCAACGTCGACGACGTGGTTTCCAGTGCCTCGGCGAGGCCGACGACATCGGCGAGCAGGTGCGCCGGAACGGGTTCGCCCGCCCAACCCCACAGCACCGTGCGCAGTTTGTCCTCGCTGTGCAGGCAGATGCCGTGATCGACGCCGTACACCCCGCCGTCGAGCCCTTCGAGCACGTGACCGCCCTTGCGGTCGGCGTTGTTGAGGAGCACGTCGAGCACGGCCATACGCAGCAGACGCGGATCATCGGCGTGCACCAATTCGACCGGTTCTCCCCGCCCGTCCAGGGCACGCAGGATGGACCGATATCCGTCGGGCACCGCGTCGGGCGGACAAAGATCCACCAGATCGATTCTCGGAGCCGGCAATTCGGGGTCATCGGGGTCCGGGGTGTCGATCCACCGTTGCACCATCCCCACCCCGAGCGGTCCATCGCGCAGCACGGTCGTCGGGATCGCGTCCCATCGCAGCGACTGCGAGATCAGATAGGACGCGACTTCTCGTCCGGCCAGGGTGCCGTCGGGGAAGTCCCACAGGGGGATCTCGCCGCGCACCGGCTTGTAGACACATCGCACCGCGCGGTCGCCGACGACGGCGTCGCACACCAGGGTGGCGTTGCTGGCCGTCGGGATGCGGCCGATGATCGTGAGTTCGCCAGCGCGCAGCACTGCATCCTCGGCGACATCGGTGTCATCGGCGGCGTCGGCCCCCGACTCCGGGTGCGAATCGGGTTGCGGCACACCGGAAGCGCCCACGGCGCTCATGGCGCGGCCGCGCACTGGTGCTCGGTCCGGCGGTCGGTCACGACACCGCCACCGCGGTCATCGGGAGCCACCCTCCGGACCTGCGTCGGGATCGTCGCTGCTGTCGCCGCCCGGGTCGTCGGACGGCGGGTTCTCGTCGTCACCGAGCAGCGGCGGACCGTCGGTGAGCCCGTTGAACACCTCGGGATCGATGAAGTCCAGCGACTTGCTCAGTTCGGCATCACGCTTGTAGCCGTTGGTCCGTACACAGAGGTGCCCCTGGTCGTCGAGCGGTTCGCCACAGAGCGGGCACGGGGGTCGGCCCGCCGAGATCACCCGGGTGGATCGGGCGGCGAACTCGCGGGCGGCGCGCGTCGTGAGGAACACGCGCACCGCGTCCGGGCCCTCGTCGGTGTCGTCGAGGACCACGCTCTCGTCGAACTCGCCCTCGGTGATGGCGAGCAACTCCACCACGACCGCCTCGGATTCGGCATCCCACCCCAGCCCCATGGTGCCGACCCGGAACTCGGCATCGACGGGCATGACGAGCGGACTGAGGTCGTTGACCTGCTCGGCCTCCGGCGGAATCGGGGTCCCGAAACGCCGATGGATCTCCTCGAGCAGGGCGCCGATCCGTTCGGCGAGAATCTGGACCTGCTGCTTCTCCAGGACGACGCTGATGATGCGCGCCTCGTGCACGGCCTGGAGGTAGAACGTGCGGTCACCGGGCTGCCCGACGGTACCCGCGACGAATCGGTCAGGACTGCGGAACACGTGTATCGCTCGTGACATCACCCACCTCCTTACGCTGTGTGGTCATTATCCGTCCCGGCCGGTCCCCGCGGCCACCGGTGCCTCCGGCTGCGGTTCGATGTCGGCGGGCCCGGCAGATGGTGGTGGGCTCGCGTCGTCGGAACCGGTGTCGCCGCCGATCACCGCATCGTTGGACGCCGGTGGCCGGATTGGCACCGACAAGGTCTTCGTCGAGTTCACCGTGTGCACGTAGGGCCGGGTATCGCCGTAGCGGATGATGCTCACCGAGGCGGGCTCGACGACGATGCGTTGGAACGAATCGAGATGCATCCCCATGGCATCGGCGACGATCGCCTTGATCACATCGCCGTGCGAACAGGCCACCCACACCCCGGCCCCGTCCGACCCGCCGTACTCGCGGTCGAGAGCACGAACCGCCGCGACCGCCCGTGCCTGCACGGTGGCCAGGCCCTCACCGTCGGGAAAGACCGCTGCGGACGGATGCTGCTGCACGGTTCTCCACAGTGGCTCCTTCAGCAACTCGCCGATCGTGCGGTTCGTCCACGCACCGTAATCGACCTCCGCGAGATCGTCGACGACGACCTCCGGCACATCGTGTCCCGCGTCGGCCAGAGCGGCCAGCAGCGGGCCCATCGTCTCGGCGCACCGCTGCAGTGGTGACCGGGCGACCGCGGTGATCGCGGCCAGACATGGCTGCAGACGGTCGACGAGCTCGGCGGCTTGCCCCCGGCCCTTGTCGTCGAGGGCCACGCCGGGAGTGCGTCCCGCGAGCACCCCGGAGGTGTTGGCCGTGGAACGTCCGTGGCGCACGAGGATCACGGTCATGCCCCAACCTTATGCATCCGCAGGAAACACAGCACATCGGTCCCGGTGGGCGAGCTGACGGCTCCAGGTCATGTGGCGTCGATGACACCGTGTCATGTGGCGTCGATGACACCGTGTCATGTGGCGTCGATGACACCGCTGGCCAACAGGCCCATCACGACGAGACCCAGGATGACCCGATAGCCGCCGAACCAGTTCATCGAGTGGTGGCTGACGAAGCGCAGCAGCCAGGCGATCGAGACATAGCCGAGCACGAACGCGACGAGGGTGGCCACCACCAACTGAGCTCCGGCGGCCTCCATCCCGCCACCGGTCGGATGGATGGCGTCGGGGATGCTGAACAGTCCCGACGCCAGCACCGCCGGGATGGCGAGCAGGAACGAGAAGCGGAACGCGGCCTCGCGTTCGAGCCCGAGGAACAGGCCTGCGCTGGCCGTCGCCCCCGACCGGGAGACGCCCGGAACCAGCGCCAGACACTGCGCCAGACCCATGACGATCCCGTCACGCAGCGTCAACTGCTCCATCGAGCGGCGTTGGGTCGCGAGACGTTCGGCCAGCCAGAACACCCCCGAGAACAGGATCAGCACCGTCGCGACCAGCCACAGATTGCGGGCCGCCGAACGGATCTCGTCCTTGAGCAGGAAACCGATCAGACCGATCGGGATGGTCGCGAGGATCACGTACCACCCGACGCGGTAATCGAGCCCACGCTCGTCGCGGGCGAGTAACCCGCGAAACCACGCGAGCACGATCCGGGCGATGTCACGGGCGAAGAAGACGAGCACCGCGGCCTCGGTGCCCAGCTGGGTCACCGCGGTGAACGACGCCCCGGCATCCTCCCCGAACATCAATTCCGAGGCGATGCGCAGGTGTCCCGAGGACGAGATCGGCAAGAATTCGGTGAGGCCCTGGATGGCGCCGAGGACGATCGACTGGGCCCACGTCATGGTGTCGGTCACGGCGGTCGATGCTACGCGGGATTTGTCCGATCCCCTCGATACCGAGAACCGTCAGGGTTCCGGCGCCACTGCCGACCCGCGGCGGCCGGACCCCACAGGGGTGTGTGCAAGATGGGTGGCATGTCTGCCAGTCGATCCCGCGCCACGGCCCGTACCAGCGCTCGCCGGACCATCGGTCTGCTCGTCCCGCTCGCCGCGGCCGCACTCGTCGTCGCGGGATGCAACTCCTCCAGCGGTTCGCAGACCCCCACAGATGTGGCCACCGTCACCCCGGCATCCGCGAGTCCCGCACCGCCGGGTGTACCACGCACGCCCGCCGGCGTGACCGTCCCCACCCCCGCCGGATCCGCGTCGCCCGCGCTGTCGGACGGGCGCTTGGCGGTGATCGGTCCCGGCGGCACCGCCGTCCTGCGCTTCGACGAGTCGGCCATGACCGCAGCCGCGTCGGCGACTCCCGGGGCACTTCCCACAGCGACATACGTCGCAACCCCCGCGCTCACCCACCTCGTGGGCACCGGTGACGGCGGCTTCATCGGTGTCGGCCCGGGCCACGTCGTGCGAATCGGCCCCGACGGTCAGGTGCGCAGCGACGTCCTGCGCACCGAGAACCCCAGCGCCCTGGCCCGCACCCCCGACGGTCGCACCCTGGTCGGCACGGAGAACGGCCACGTGCTCGTCCTCGATCGCGATCTGGCCCAACAACGTGACATCGCCGGATTCGTCCGCGTCGACGACATCACCGTCTCGCCACCGGGCGCCGATCTACCCGGCGAGCAGGTCGTGGTACTCGACCGCGCGCAATCCTCGGTGACCCCCGTCGATCTGGGCAACGGTGATCTCGGGCCGGCGCTTCGAGCCGGAAACGGTGCCACCAACTCCGCCGTCGACCACAACGGTCGCGTGCTCGTGGCCAACACCCGGGACGACGAGATCGTCGGATTCTTCGGATCACCGCTGGTGATGCGGTTCCGCTATCCGGTGTCCGATGGCCCCTACGCCGTAGACTACGACGACGCCCGCAATCTCCTGTGGGTCTCGACGACGGGCAACAACGAAGTGGTGGCCTATGACCTCGCCACCGGCGAACCGGCCGAGAAGCATCGGTTCGCCGCGGTCGCCCAACCGGATGCGATCGTCGTCGACGACGCGAGCGGGACGGTGTTCGTGCTCTCGGCCCGAGACGGAGGAATCCAGGTGGTCACGACAGCTGCACAGACCGGCGGTGCGCTGGTGCCGCCCACCGCGACCGGTGCCGCGCCCACCTCGGCGACCACCGCTCCCGCAACCACCGGAGCCGCCCGATGACGAGGCGGCCGGGGCAGGTATCCGTCGGATCGGGACGCGCGGGCGTGCGCAACGGGGCACGCTATCCGCGCGGCTGGGAGGTCACCTCCGAGGACTACGAGTGTCTGTTGGTGCGACTACCCCCGGACGTCACCCGCGTCACCGCGTCGATGCGGTTGTCGTTGGAGGCCGAATTCGGCGGGTGGGAACTGTCCCGCGTGCGGCTGTATTCCGACGGCACCCGCAAGGTGCTGCTGAAGCGTCGGCGGGCGCCGCGCGATCATGGTGCCGGCACCGGCAACGGCACCGGCACCGGCACCGGCACCGGCACCGAGAATACTCGGAATAGCTTGTCCCCCAATGGTTCTCAGTCAGACCATGCGCACCCCGAGCACGGCGCCCGGGCATGCTGACCCGCCTCAATCGGGCACTGTATCCGGTGCTGCTGCGCCTGATGTTCCTGCTCCCGCCCGAACGCATCCATCGCATCATCTCGGCCACCATCGTCGCCACGATGCGCGGGCCTGCCCTGCGCGCACTGTCGGCGCGTCTGCTCGCACGGCACGACCCGATCCTGCGGCAACGGGTGTTCGGCGTCGACTTCCCCGCCCCGCTGGGACTGGCCGCCGGCTTCGACAAGTCGGCCACGGCCGTGAACGCCTGGGGGCAGCTGGGTTTCGGCTTCGCCGAGATCGGCACCATCACCGGTCGCGCACAACCGGGCAATCCCGCTCCACGGTTGTTCCGACTGCCACGCGATCGCGCGCTGATCAACCGGATGGGCTTCAACAATCCCGGTGCAGAGGTCGCCGCCGACCACCTACGAGCGGCCCGCCCCGGGCCGGTGCGCGTCCCGATCGGCGCCAACATCGGCAAGACCAAAGTGGTGCCCGTCGACGAGGCCGTCGACGATTATCGGCTGTCCGCACGGCTTCTCGGACCCCACGCCGACTTCGTGGTGGTCAACGTCAGCTCACCGAACACACCCGGACTCCGTGATCTGCAGGCCGTTGACTCGCTGCGCCCGATCCTTGCAGCGGTACTCCAGGAGGTGACGGTGCCTGTACTGGTGAAGATCGCCCCCGACCTCGCCGACACCGATATCGACGCCGTCGCCGACCTGGCCGTCGAACTCGGGCTCGCCGGGATCGTCGCCACCAACACCACCATCGGGAGGCAGGGCCTGCGCACACCGGCCGCCGAGGTCGAGGCGATGGGCGCAGGCGGACTGTCCGGGGCACCACTGACCGCACGATCCCTCGAGGTGCTCCGCCGGCTGTACGGCCGTGTGGGAGGCCGCATCTCGCTGATCAGCGTCGGCGGCATCGAAACCGTCGACCAGGCGTGGGAACGCATCCTGGCCGGCGCCGACCTACTGCAGGCCTACACCCCGTTCATCTACGGGGGCCCGGTGTGGGTCGCCGGGATCAACGCCGGGATCGCCGACCGCGTACGGGCGGGCGGATACCCGAACCTCGCCGCGGCGGTCGGGGCCGGCACCCGTCACTGAGCGCCGGCACTGACTGCGGCGTCACATATCCGCTGTGTCACATGTCTTCTGTGTCACATATCTTCTGCAGGCTGCTCGTACGTGCCGACGAGAGTGGCCCGCGCGATGGCGTGCGAGAACAGGTTGAACCCCAGGTAGGCGGGTGTGGCGCCCTCGGGCAAACCGAGGGACTCGACGTCGACGGCGTGCACGACCACGAAGTAGCGGTGCGGGCCGTGGCCGGGAGGCGGTGCGGCACCGACGAATCGACGCAACGACGCATCGTTGGCCAGTGTCACCGCCCCGGCCGGCAGACCGGACCCCTCGTCGTCACCGGCTCCCTCGGGCAGGCTCGTCACCGACACCGGGATGTCGGCGACCGCCCAGTGCCAGAATCCCGACGCGGTCGGCGCGTCGGGGTCGTACACGGTGACCGCGAAACTCTTGGTGTCGCTGGGGAATCCGGACCAGCTCAACTGTGGCGACGAGTCCTGACCGCCGGCTCCCATCAGGCCGCTCACCTGCGGATTGGCCAGCGGCGCACCATCGTCGAAGCTGGTGGAGCTCACCTCGAAACCCGGCAGGGCGGGTAACGACTCGTACGGATCGACGTTCGACATCGGATCACCTTTCTCGTGGTCGGCGCGCTATCCGACCCACTGTATGTGCGCGCAGATCAGCTGTGCAGCAAGAAGTGTTCGAGCACCTTGGTGCCGAACACGACCGAATCCACCGGCACCCGCTCGTCGACGCCGTGGAACAGGGCGGCGAAATCCAGTTCGCGGGGCAACTGCAGTGGAGCGAAACCGAAGCACCGGACGCCGAGTTTCGCAAACGCCTTGGCGTCGGTGCCGCCGGACATCATGTAGGGCACGGTCCGTGCGCCCGGATCGTGGGCGAGGATCGCCGCGTTCATCGCGTCGACGAGGTCGCCGTCGAAGGTGGTCTCGTAGGAGTCGAGGTGGGTGATCCACTCCCGGGTGACATTCGGCCCGATGAGCCTATCGATCTCGGCCTCGAACTCCTTCTGCCGTCCGGGCAGGATGCGGCAGTCGACGACGGCCTCGGCCTTCTGCGGGATCACGTTGGCCTTGTAACCGGCCCGCAGCATCGTCGGGTTGGCCGTGTCCCGCAGCGTCGCCCCGAGAATCCGGGCCAGGCTGCCCAGTTTGAACAGCGAGGTCTCCAGATCGGGTGCGTCGGGACGAAGGTCCAGACCGGTCTCCTCGGACACCGCGGCCAAGAACTCGGCGACCGATTCACTCATCACGAGCGGAAAGGTGTGCCTGCCGATGCGGGCGACCGCCTCGGCCACCTCGGTGACGGCGTTGTCGGCGTGCAAGAAGGACCCGTGTCCGGCGGTGGCGTCGGCGGTCAACCGCATCCACGCCAGCCCCTTCTCGGCGGTTTCCACCAGATACAGCCGCCGTTCGGTGCCGTCGGGCCGGTCCACCGTCAGCGAATAGCCCCCGACCTCACCGACGGCCTCGGTGATGCCCTCGAACAGATCGGGCCGGTGTTCGACGAGCCAGTGTGCTCCCCAGGTCCCGCCTGCCTCCTCGTCGGCGAGGAAGGCGAAGACCAATTCGCGCGGCGGCGTCGTGCCCTCGCGCCGGAACTGCCGTGCGAGTGCGAGCGCCATGCCGACCATGTCCTTCATGTCGACCGCACCGCGGCCCCAGATGTAGCCGTCCTTGACGGTGCCGGCGAAGGGATGCACGCTCCAGTCGGCCGGTTCGGCGGGCACCACATCGAGGTGGCCGTGGATCAGGAGTGCTCCGCGATCGGAGTCCGGGGGTCCGGGCAGGCGGGCGAAGACGTTGCCGCGACCGGGTTGACCCGACTCCACGTACTGGGTGGTGTAGCCCACCTCCTCGAGCATCGACGCCACCCATTTGGCGCATTCCTCCTCGCCTCGGGTGGTCTCCAGCTCTCCGGTGTTGCTGGTGTCGAAACGGATCAAGGTGCTGACGAGGTCGACGACCTCGTCGACGGCGCGCGGGGTGTTCGACTCTTCGGTCACACCCTCACTCCTACGGGATTTGGGATACCGGGGCAACCTCGGTTAGTGTTATCGCCGCCGGTGTGAGAGCTCGCCTCGCACGCCGGGTTGACAATCTAGTCCGAGTGGCGGAATGGCAGACGCGCTAGCTTGAGGTGCTAGTGCCCTATTAACGGGCGTGGGGGTTCAAGTCCCCCCTCGGACACGCACACCAGACGAGGTCCCCGGGAATCCTCCCGGGGACCTCGTCTCGTTCTGTGGCTTCTGCTCAGCCGTCGGCGTCGGCGCCGACGAGCGTCCGGCCCCCGACATAGGGCAGATCGATGTCGTGTTCGTCATAGGCCCGCAGGATCTCCCGGCGCAGTCGGCGCTGCACCGCCCACTGCGCGTTCGGTCGGGTCGTCACGGTCAGACGCAGCACCACGCGATCCGACGCGACCTCCTGCACCCCGAGCATCCGCGGCTCGTCGACCACATCGGCGGCCAGTGTCTCGTCCTCGCCGATGGCCCGCATCGCGGCGTCGAGAGCGACCTTCTGCGCGCGATCGAGGTCGGCACGCAGTGACACCGGGACCTCCACCCGGGCCACGGCGTACTCCTGGCTCATGTTGCCCACGCGGGCGATCTCACCGTTGCGGACGTACCAGAGGGTACCGTCCACGTCGCGCACCGTGGTGATGCGCAATCCGACGCTTTCCACCGTGCCGACGGCCTCGCCGAGATCGACGGTGTCGCCGACACCGTATTGGTCCTCGAGGAGCATGAACACGCCGGTCACGAAGTCGCGCACCAGGTTCTGCGCCCCGAACCCGACGGCCAGACCGATCACGCCGGCAGAGGCGATGAACGGCGCGATGTTGACGCCGAGCACCGACAGGATCGCCAGTGCCGCCCAGGTCAGCACGATGATCGACACCGTCGACTTCAGCACCGACCCGATGGTGCGTGCACGTTGATAACGCCGCTGTGCCACAGCTGCTTTCGTCGCAGCCGGGGTCTTCGCCCCGGTTGGCGAACGTTCGCGCAGATGCCGGATCAGGGCCGGTGCCCTGCGGTCGGCGCCGTCGGGGTTCCCACGGGTGGCGCGATCGATGAGGCGATGGGCGACCCACCGCACGATCAGCGCCCCGACGATGTAGCAGACGATGCGAATGGGCCGTTCCACCAGCCACATTCGGTTGGTGTCGGTCCATTCGAAGGCGAGCTGCGTGATGGGGCCATGGGCCGCGCCGAGAGTCGAAAGGTCCATGCCCCGACGGTACGGAAATCCCACGATCCGTCGAACCCGCTGCGCAGCGGTGGTGGATGCACCGGAATGGGCGGGTGAGCACCGGCAGGTGGGAGACTGGTGCGGTGACCCACCGTGTGTTCTTCGACTGCGATACCGGGATCGACGACTCGCTCGCCCTGCTGTATCTGCTCGCCCGCGACGACGTCGATCTCGTCGGGATCGCCAGTACGGCCGGCAATGTGCCGGCCGATGTGGTCGCCACCAACAACCTCGCGTGGCTCGCGCTCTGCGGCCGCGAGGACATCGCGGTCCATCAGGGTGCGCCCGGCCCCCTGGTTGCCGACCTGATGACCACCGAGGACACCCATGGGCCGCTCGGGGTGGGCTATGCCGAGCTGCCGACCCCGACGCAGACCGTCGCCGGACTCGACGCCGCGGACGCGTGGGTACAGGCGGCCGCGGCACATGATGGCGAGCTCGTCGGACTCGTGACGGGGCCGATGACCTCGCTGGCCACCGCGATCCGTCGCGACCCCGACCTGCCGGTGCGGTTGCGACGACTGGTGATCATGGGTGGGGCGTTCCATGTGCACGGCAACACCACGCCGACCTCGGAATGGAATGTGGCCGTCGATCCCGAGGCCGCGGCCGAGGTGTTCGCGGCGTTCGGCACCGACGGAGCGCCGGAACCGATCGTGTGTCCACTCGACCTCACCGAATCCATCGCCCTGACCCCCGATCACACGGTGCGGCTGGCCGCCGCGGCCGGGAGTACCCCGCTGGAGTGCCCGGACCCCACCGACGAACCGGGCACGCGGTCCGTGGCGACCAATGTGATCATCCGGCATGTGATGGACGCGCTGCGTTTCTATCTGGAGTTCCACCATGCTCACGACGAGGGGTACATCGCCCACCTGCACGACCCGTTCGCGGCGATGGTGGCGCTGGATCCGTCATGGGTGCAGACCCGTCCCGCCCGGGTCGCGGTGGAACTGACCGGCACCCTGACACGCGGCACGACGGTCGCCGACGAACGCGGGATGTGGGGTGGCGCACCGAATGTGCGGGTGGCCTCGGCCACCGACGTCGATCGCGTCTTCGACGACCTCATCGAGACGGTCGCGACGCTCGCCCGGCGCGTGGGCAACCCGGCCACGGGAGCGTAGCGTTGGCGCGGTGACCCGCCTCGGATACCAGATCCCGAACTTCACCTATCCCGACACCGCACCCGATCAACTCTTCCCCACGATCACCAAGCAGGCCGTCGAGGCGGAGAACTCCGGCTTCGACACCGTTCTCGTGATGGACCACTTCTATCAACTCGCGATGCTCGGTGAACCCGACGAACCGATGATCGAGTGCTACACACTGCTCGCCGCGCTGGCCCAGCACACCTCCCGGGTACGGCTGTCGGCTCTCGTCACCGGCAACACCTACCGCAATCCCACCCTGCTCGCCAAGATCGTCACCGCCCTCGATCTGGTGTCGGCGGGCCGTGCCCAACTCGGCATCGGCGCGGGTTGGTTCGAGCTCGAACACGACTCCCTCGGTTACGAGTTCGGTACGTTCACCGATCGGTTCGAGAAACTCGAGGAGGCGCTGCAGATCATCCTGCCCATGCTGCGCGGTGAGCGGCCGAGCCTGGCGGGCAAGTGGTATCAGGTCAGCGACGCCGTGAACTCCCCCGCCCCGCTGAATCGGATCCCGGTGATGATCGGTGGCGGTGGTGAGCGCAAGACGCTGCGCATGGTCGCCCAGTATGCCGACGAATCCAACCTCATCTGCGGGGTCGATGAGATCGGTCGCAAACTCGATGCCCTGGCGCAGCACTGCGAGCGCCTCGGCCGCGATCGCTCCGAGATCGTCGTGACCCTGCAGACCTCGGCGTGCGTGGCTCCGACCCACGAGCAGGCGCAGCAGGAGTTCGACGCCTATGTCGCCCGCAACCCGCGTGCCGAGGCACGTCGCGGCGGCGCGATCATCGGCTCGCCGGAGGAGGTCGCGCAACGCTTCTCGGCACTGCTGGACACGGGGATCGACGGGGTCACGGTCAACGCACCCGCCAACGGCCATATCCCCGGCCGGGTCGACCTGCTCGGTCGGACCCTCGCGCCGCTGATCAACCGCTAGGCAGGATCCGCCGATCCGCGCAGCGAACTACAGAACCGCGGCCCGGCGCCCCGTTCCGTTCACCGCATCCACGCGTGCGGACAGCGATTCGACGATCTCCCCGGAGCGGACCGCGACGTTGGACAGCAGGGTCGCGGTCAGCCCGTGGGTGTGCTCGGAGTTGCCCTGCACGTAGATGGCGCCGGTCACCTCGGGATCGGTGCGCAGCCGGTAGCTGCGGTCGAGCACCGGTCGCCCATGGACATCGGCATGGCAGAACCGTCCGAGGTCGCCGAGCATGTCACCGATCGATGTCGGTTCGAAGCCGGTGGCGAATACCACGGCATCACAAAGGATCTCGAGCTCCTCACCGTTCATCCGGTTCACCACCCGCAGACGGGCCGCGTCGTCGGTCTCGGCGACGTCGAGTACCTCGGTGCAACCGTGGACGAACAACCGTCGGTGCCCGTCGACCCGTTCGGTGTATTCGCGTCGATACAGCTCGTTGATGAGTTCCGGATCGACGGCCGAGTAGTTGGTGCCGCGGTGGTAGGTCAGGATGCGCTCACGCCAGGCGGGTTGCGCCGCGAAGTAGTCGTCGACGGCACCGGGATCGAAGATCCGATTGGCGTAGGGGCTGTCATCGGCCGGGGTGTAACCGTATTTGGCGAAGACGGCATGCACCTGCGCGTCGGTTTCCTGATGCAGGAACGCGGTCACCTCGGCGGCGCTCTGACCGGCACCGATCACCGCGAACGCTCCGTGAGTGCTCTCGGGTAGCTCGGCGAAGCGATCGAGTACGTCGTGATTGTGGAAGACCCGTCGACCGGCGACCACGCCAGCGGGCAGCTTGGCGCGTATTCCACCGCCGAGCACCAGATGTCGTGCGCGACACGCGGCCGTCGGGGTCCTCACCTCGAAGGCGCCGTCGTGCCAACGCACCGAGGTGACCTCGGACGAATACTGCACGGGTATCGACACTCGCGCCGCTGCCCACTGCAGATAGTCGTGGAACTCCGAGCGCAGCGGGAAGAAGGTCTGCAGGTTGATGAAGTCGGTCAGCCGGTCCCGCTCGGCAAGATACTTCAAGAACGTGTAGTCGCTGGCCGTATTCCGTTGTGTGGCCAGATCTTTGAGAAACGACACCTGCATGGTGGCGCCCGGCAGCAGCATCCCGGGATGCCATTGGAATCGATCGCGTCGCTCGAAGAACTGCGCGGTGATCGGCGTTGCGGCAGTGCGATTGTGCTCCTCGAGAGCGATGGCCAGCGCCAGATTCGACGGACCGAACCCGATGCCGACGAGGTCCACCGTGGAAAGGTGCTCACTGCACACGCGCTACTCCTCTACTCCCTCGCCGGGGCTGTGGGACTCGGGGCTGTCGGACCCGGGCCCGGGGATATCGGGTCCGGTCAGGCGCGCCGATCGGCGCCATCCGGTGGCACCTTTGCCGACGTTCAGAAGGTAAGTCTAACCTAATCTCCAGGCGCCCGTTAATCGGACGCGTCATGCCCGGTGACCACCCCGATCGCCACAGATCGACCGTTCACCCATCCCGATCGGAGAACACGCGAGATGATCTCATCGCCGACGTCGGCCGAGCACACTCCCGACGCCCTCGGCACCGCGACCGCGCTGTCCGGTACCGCCGATGACGCACATTTTCTTTTGTGCCGCAACACCTACCACGTGATCGGCATGGGGAGGAGCACCGTGTACCGCCGCGCGGAGGCGGCCGCCTCCGCGCTGCGCGACGGTGCGGTGACCGCAGTGGTCGGAGCCCTGCCCTTCGATATCCGTGAGCAGGTGTCACTCATCGCGCCCGACCGGATCGAACTGCACCACGGTCGGTGGATTCCACAGACGGTCGCCCTCGGTGACCACCGCGCCGGGCGACCGGTGGCTCAGTCCCGCATCGTGGCCGCCGTGCCGTCGCCGGCCGACCATCGTCGCCGGATCGCGGCGGCGATCGACCGGCTCGCCGACCCCCATGACGCGCTGGCGAAGGTGGTGCTCGCACGCGCCCTGACGGTCCACTCCGCGGTGCCGGTGACCGGGTGGGAAGTGGCCGCGCGACTGCGTGCCATCGATCCGCGGGGATCGGTGTTCGTCACCGACCTTCCCGGTCCGACATCGGGTTCGCTCTCCCAACTGGTCGGCGCCAGCCCGGAGGTGTTGATCCGCAAACGCGGCAACATCGTGTCGGCCTATCCGCTCGCAGGTTCGTCGGCACGCCTGACCGATTCCCGGCTCGACGCCGAACAGGGTCGGGCACTGGCGAATTCGACGAAGGATCGCACCGAACACCGATTCGTCGTCGATGCCTTGCGGGTGGCTCTCGCCCCGTTGTGCCGCACGCTCGACGTGCCCGACGAACCCGAGCTCATGACGACGCCGACGATGTGGCATCTGGGCACCCCGATCCGCGGTGAGATCGCCGACCCGTCGACCACGGCCCTCGATCTCGCCATGGCCGTCCATCCGACTCCGGCAATCTGCGGCACGCCCACCGACCTGGCCCGCGATCACATCGTCGCGACCGAGGCCCGGCGGGGCTTCTACGCCGGGGCGATCGGGTGGGCGGGCGCCCCGACACGCGGTCGAGACGGCACCATCGTCGCCGGTGACGGTGAGTGGATGGTCGCGATCCGCTGCGCCGAGATCGCTCCCGGCGGCCGGGAGATCACCACGTGGGCCGGAGGCGGCATCGTCGCCGACTCCGACCCGGACACCGAACTCGCCGAGACCGACGCCAAGTTCGCGACGATCCTCGCCGCCCTCGGTATCCGCTGAGCCGTCGGGACGGCGGGCGAGCGGCCGGTCAGACCGCGATCTGTACCGGTTCGGCCCACGCGAGTCCGTCGGCCGAGGGCACCAGACCGCCCTCGAGCAGCGGCGGTTCGGTCGCGCGGTCGCCGACCGCGCCCCGTGCCTGCAGGGCGTTCATCTCCTCCATCACCTCACGCACCACCGGCGCACCGAACATGTGCCCCATCCGCTGGCCGGAGTCGGTGTCCATACCGCCGGTGGCTCGGGCGGCCTCGGTCAGTGCGTCGGAGGACCGGCGGAATCGCGAGACGATCGATGACGGGTCGGTCAGTGCGTTCTCACCCGAGTAGCCGCCGGCGACAAGGGAGACGAAGGCCGTCATGTCGTTGCGGTCGAAGTTGGTGACCTTGCGCGCCTTCCAGAAGTACGAGTCCTCGGATTGCTCCATGTCGTAGAAGGCCGAGAGGAATTCGTAGAACACGGCGTACTCGCGGCGGTAGCGGCCCTCGAACTCGCCGAAGGCACGCTCCTCGGACATCGTGCCGTCGAGCACGCTGTTGATCGAACGTGCCGCCAGCACACCGGAATACGTCGCGAGGTGCACCCCGGTCGAGAACACCGGATCGATGAAGCATGCGGCGTCGCCGACGAGCACCATGCCGTTGCCCCAGAAGCGGGTATTGGCATACGAGTAATCCTTGCGGATCCGGATCTCGCCGTAGGTGCCCTCGGTCACCCGCGTGGCGTCGGCGAGCATGTCGCGAACGATCTCGCACCGGTCGATGTAGTGCTGCAAGGTCTGTTCCTGCGCGTTGAGCACATGCTGCGCCTTGTCCTTCGCGACGACCACCCCGACGCTGGTGAGCGTGTCCGACAGTGGGATGTACCAGATCCAGCCCTCGTCGAACGCCGCGCAGAGGATGTTGCCCGCATCGGGCGCCGAGAATCGTTTGCCGCCTTCGAAATACCCGAAGACCGCGACGTTCTGGAAGAACTCGGAGTACACGCGTTCGCCGCCCGCGCGCGAGGACAGTCGGGTCGTGTTGCCGGAGGCATCGACGACGAACCGGGCCCGCACGTGGTGTTCGACGCGGTCGGCGTCGAGGTAGCGCACCCCGGTCACCCGACCCGTCTCATCGGTGTCGACGCCGTTCACGCGGCAGTTCTGCCGAACGTCGACGCCGTTCTCGGCCGAGTTCTCCAGCAGGATGTGATCGAATTTCATCCGCTCAACCTGGTAGGCGTAGGAGCCCTCGCCGGCGAATTCCGGGGAGATCGCGAACAGGAAGTTCCATGGCACCGGGTTGGTGCCCCACCGGAAGCTGCCGCCGCGCTTGTGCATGAAGCCGGCGTCGCGGACCTTCTCATAGCAGCCCAGCAGCTTGCACACCCCGTGAATCGTGGAGGGCAACAACGACTCCCCGATCTGATACCGCGGGAAGGTCTCCTTCTCGATCTGGATCACGCGGCGGCCGCTCTTGGCCAGCAACGTGGCGGTGGTCGACCCACCCGGACCGCCACCGACGACGACGACGTCGACGCTCTCGGTCGTGACCTCGCTCATCGGGCCTGCTCCATCGACAGTTCACGTACCCAGGAACCGACCACCGGATCGGCGGCCAAGGACACCAGATCGGCGCGCACCGCACCTGCGGCGCGCCACCGCTCGATCAGCGACATCAATCGCACCGAATCCAGGCCGATGTCGAGGACGTTGGTGTCGTCGGTGATCTCGGTGGCGGGAACGTCGAGGATCTCGGCGATGTCGCCGATGATCCGGTCGCGGGTCACAACTGCATCCACAGATGCCATGGGCAGATCCTCACTTCGTACGGCCACCGGATGCGGTGGGATCGTGGGTCGGTACGGTGAGCGAGGCACCGTCCGCGGTCGCCACAGTAGCTTAGCCTGGCCTAATTTACGCCCGCGCTCGGAGTCGGCGTCCCGTGTGATGATCCTCGCCTAAGCAAGGGTAGGCTCTCCTATCATGCTTGAGCTCGATCTCGCCGCACGCGAGCCTTCGTACCCCGCGTCCGCGGCCGCATTGGGATTGTGGGCTGCGCAGTCGGTGGTCGGGGCGTCTGCGGTGTTCACGATCGGTCAGCTCGTCGAATTCCGTTCCGCGCCCGACCTCGACAGGCTGACCGCCGCCGTCGCGGCGGCGGTGACGGAGGCCGACCTGCTCCGCGCCCGATTCGTCGAGACCACCCCCGCCACCGACTCCGATCCGGGCTCGGGCCTGCACTTCGTCCTCGGGGACCCGGTGCCGGTCACCCGCGTCGAGCTCCGACCCGACGCCGACGCGCCACTCGAACACGCACGCACCGTCGTCACCGGGTCCATCGATCCGCGGACCGGCCCCTGCGCCCGGGTCGAGATCCTGCGTGCCGGCGACCGGATCGCCCTGGTCATCGTGGCCCACCATCTGGTGCTCGACGCCTACGGACTCGGCCTCCTGACCCGCCGCATCGGCCACCTCTACGACGATCCCGCCGACCCGCGCCGCCTCCGATCGGTCACCGACCTCCCCGATGGACTCGACGCAGCGGGATTCGACGCAGCGGGCCCCGATGACCGCACGTTCTGGGCCGACCAGTTGACCGGGATCACGGCTCCGCTGACACTGTCGGACCGCCCGCGCGGTCATCGGGTCGCCTCGCGAATCCTCACCCGCCGCAGCGTGATTCCCGCGTGCGGCGCGCTGACCCGGAATCCGTCGATGCTGACCGCCGTCATCGCCGCCTTCTGCGGTCGGCTCGCGGGCACCGACGACGTCGTGCTCGGCTTCCCGATGATGAACCGGCTCGGCTCCCCGGTGGCCAACTGCGCGTGTTCGGCGGTCAACGTGATTCCGTTGCGCGTCCACACGCCCGCACACCGCTCGATCGCCGAGATCGCTGCCGGGGTCACCGACCGCCTGCGTACTGTCTCCCCCCACGCCCGATACCGTGGCGAGGACATCGTTCGGGACCTGCGGCGACAAGGCGTCGACGGCGCGACCGGTCCCACGCTCAACATCAAGCCGTTCTCGGCGACCGTCACCGTCGGCGGGCATGTCGCCGACGTGCGGTCGCTGGCTCGGGGGCCGCTCGTCGACATGGCGATCACCGCCGCCGACCTCGACGGCGATCTCGAACTGGTCCTCGACGCCGACGCCGACTTGTACCCACCACGGCGCGTCGACGAGATCGCCGGCAGCATAGCCGAATTCGCCGAGGCGGCGGCCCGCACCGTCGACTCCGTGCGCCCCAATTCTGTGCCCACCGTGGGCATCGGCGCGGTCTCGCTGGACGGCGCTGCCGACGAGCGCCGCGCGGCCCGAATCCGCGACGAGGACGCCAGGACTCGCACCCCGATCGGCGCGACATCTCTGCTCGATCGGATCGCCGCCCAACCCGCGGACGCGATCGCGCTCATCTGTGGCGCGGCGCGCATCGACCATCATGAACTGCGCACCCGTATCGCCTCGGTGTCCGACGAGCTCGGCGCACTCGATGCCGAGGACATCGTCGCCGTCGCGCTGCCCCGCGGGGTGGATCTCGTCGTCGCACTCCTCGCCGTCCATCGCAGCGGCGCGGCATTCCTGCCGCTCGACCCGGGTTTTCCGGCCGAACGGATCTCGGCGACCCTCGCCGACGCCGACCCGGTTGCCGTCGTCGAGGAGGGCCCCACCGGGGTGAGTGTCCGTCGGCTTCGGGAGCACACCGCCTCGTCGACCCGGCGTGCCGGCCGTGCCGGCGGTCGGGACGGCGATCCCGCCTACGTGATCTACACCTCGGGCTCGACCGGCACCCCCAAGGGTGTCGTCGTCGGGCACGGCGCACTGCGCAACTTCACCGACGCGATGATCGACGAGATCGGCTATCGGCCGGGGCGATCGGTGTTGTCGGTCACCACCATCGCCTTCGACATCGCCCTGTTGGAAACCCTTGTCCCCCTTGCCGCGGGCGCGACGGTGGTCCTCGCCGACGCCGACGACGTCCACGATCCCGGGCGGCTCGCGGGGCTGCTGCGCACCCACCGCATCGACCACATGCAGGCCACCCCGTCGTTGTGGTCGGCGCTGTTGGACTCAGACCACGCCGAGGCCCTACGCGGGGTCGACGTGCTCGTCGGCGGGGAGGCACTTCCCACCCGGGTTGCCGCCGGCCTGCTCGATGCGGCGGCATCGGTACGCAACATGTACGGACCGACCGAGACCACCATCTGGTCGACCACCGCACCGGTGGTCGATGAACACGCGATCGTGATCGGCTCGCCCATCGCCAACACCGGGGTCCGCATCCTCGACGCCACCCTGCGCCCGGTCCCCGACGACGCGATCGGCGAGCTGTACCTCAGTGGCGCCGGACTGGCCCGCGGATACCACCGACGAGCCGGGCTCACCGCCACACGTTTCCTCGCCGACCCGTTCGGGGCGCCCGGGACACGCATGTACCGCACCGGCGATCTGGCTCGCCGCAGGACATCGGAACACAGCCGGGCCACGGGGCAGATCGAATGCCTCGGCCGCACCGACCACCAGGTCAAGATCCGGGGTTTCCGCGTCGAGCTCGGTGACATCGAAACCGCACTGGCAGAACATGACTCGATCGAGCGCGCCGTCGTGGTCGAGCGTGACGGCCGGTTGGTGGCCTACGCGACCCCCGCCGGAGAATCCGGGATCGACGCGTCGGCGCTGCGATCACATCTGGCCCGGCGGCTGCCGGACTACATGATCCCGGCCACCGTGCAGGTGCTCGAGGCGATCCCGCTGACCCCCAACGGCAAGGTCGATCGCACTGCGTTGCCCGCACCGGACTTTCAGGCTCTGGCCGGTCAGGGTCGGGCCCCGGTCACCGACACCGAACGCATCCTCGCCGAGATCGTCGGCGAGGTGCTCGGGGTTGCCGGCGTCGGCGCCGACGACGACTTCTTCGTTCTCGGCGGTGACAGCCTCACCGCCGTTCGCGTCGTCGCCCGCGCAGCCGTCGGAGGTGTGCGTCTCACCCCTCTCGACGTGTTCGACCATCCGACCGTCGCCCGGCTCGCGGCAGTCGCGTCGATCGTCTCCCGATCGGCGGGCACCGATCCGGGCGGCGATCCGGAGCGCGGTACACCACCACACGAGCACCGCCTGCAACCCCGTGCGCACACCACCGCGGGGATCGACGCCGACGAGCTCGACGACCTGATCGGGGAGGACCTGCTGTGAGCGCTCCGGAGGCAACAGATGGCGCCGTCACCGAAAGCGTTGACACGCAGGCAAAGCGGGCGCTCGAGGACGTGTTGCCACTGACCCCGGTGCAGGAGGCGATCGTCTATCACTCCACGCGGTCGCGCGAGCACGACTCTCACGACCCGTATCTGATCATCGCCGATCTCGACCTCGCCGTCGTCGCGTCCGGTGCCGACTCCGGCGATGTCGACGACTCGGCGCTACGGTCGGCGCTGGAGACGGTGATCGCCCGGCACGCCATGCTGCGGACCTCTTACACGCGACGGCGTACCGGCGCGCCGGTCGCCCGCGTGCACACCGAGGTCGAGATCCGGATCGACACCGTCGATCCCGCCGAGTCGGGGGGGCCCGAGGGCCTCCGCGAATCCCTGCGCCGGCAGGGGATCTCCCTGACCTCCGCACCTCCCCTGCGCGCGGTCGTGGCCCGCGACGCGCGCGCCGGTACCGCACACCTGCTGCTGGTGGTCCACCACGTGGCCCTCGACGGATGGTCTCTGCACCGCGTCGTCGACGAGATCGTGCACGTGCTGCGCGGCGAACCACTCGACCCGGTCGTTCCCATCAGTGACTTCCATCGGTGGCGGACGACGCTGCCGAGCGGACTGGACTCGTGGCGTCGCGCGCTGACTGGCCTGCGGGCACCGACCCTCGTACCGGTCGATCCCGTTGCCGCACAAGGTTCCCGGGTGATCGCACGCTTCCTCGGTGTCGAGGCGTCGCGGCAGCTACGTACCACCGCACGATCCGCGGGCGCCTCGGTCAACACCCTCATCCAGGTCGCGTGGGCGTTGGTGCTCGCCGACCTCGACGACTCCGACGATGTCGTCTTCGGCGCGGTGGTCTCGGGCCGTGATCCCGCACTGCCCGGTGTCGACGAGATGGTCGGCATGCTGATCAACACGATCCCGGTGCGGGTCCGGCTCGACCCCACCGAGACCGTCGTCGAGCTCATCACCCGACTCCAGCGGGAACAGCTCGCCCTGCTCCCCCATCACCACACCGCTCTCGGTGACATCGGCGCGGCGACCGGGCTCGGGGAACTGTTCAACACGCTGCTCGTCTTCGAAAGCTTTCCCCGCGGCGCGGTCCGACCCCAGCTCGAGGACGAGAACACCTACGCCGCAACGGTTCTCGTCGAGGATGAACCCGACATCCGAATCCTGCTCGAGCACCACGGCGCTGACCCGGCGCTGCTCGATCGCCTCCTCGGCATGCTGGAGACGATCGCCGCCGCACCGGACACACCACGCGGCGGACTGCCACGATCCGACCGCGGCGACCCCTCCATCATGTCCGGACCACCCGCCACCGCCGCGGAGCCACCTGCCCGGCGCATCGCACACCTCGCCGCCGGACAGGGTGACGCGGTTGCTCTCCTCGCCGGCGAGGTCAGCGTCTCACGCCGCGACCTCGACCGCGCCGCGGCATGCGCCGCCGCCGCGCTGCGGGCGCGGGGTATCGGCACCGAGTCGATCGTCGCGATCCACGCGCACCGCACGCCGGGCATGGTCGCCGTGCTGCTCGCCGTGCTCCGGGTCGGCGCCGCCTACCTACCGATCGATCCCGCCTACCCGAGGGCCCGGGTGGAGTTCATGCTCACCGACGCGCGCCCGGACCTCGTCGTCGACGACGCCCTCGCCGCCGAACTGACCTGCACCGAGCTGACCCACGCCGAGCTGACCCGGACCGAACTGACCCGCGCTGAGCTCGCCGCCGACACCGCGTCCGACACCGAACCGGTATCGCCGCATCCGGATTCGGCCGCCTACCTGGTCTACACCTCCGGGTCCACCGGTACACCGAAGGCAGTCATCGGCACCGCAGGCGCCCTGGCTCGCCGGCTCTCCTGGGCCGCCACCGACTGGGAAGCCCCGGTGGTCCTGGCGAAGAGTTCGATCGCCTTCATCGACGGAACCACCGAGCTCCTCGGCGCGTTGTCGGCCGGGGCCACCGTCGTCCTCGCCTCCGACGCCGAACTCCGTGACGCCGGCCGACTCGCCGAACTCGCTGCCGCCCACGGCGTCCGGCAGATCACCGCCGTGCCGTCACTCGCGCACACCATCGTCGAGGACGGTCGTGCACCGGATCTCGATCGGTGGATCGTTTCCGGTGAACCGTTGCCCCCGGCCGTCGCGGCTGCGCTCACCCCACATGCCGGTGAGGTCATCAACTCCTACGGTTCCTCCGAGGTCGCCGGCGATGTCACGACGGGCGCGATCACAGGCGACCACGGTGGCGCGATCCACGTCGGAACACCGGTGCCGGGCACGCGCATCGTCGTACTCGATCACCTGCTGCGTCCGGTACCGGCAGGCACCGCGGGCGAGGTGTATGTGTCCGAAATACGGCCCGGCGCCGGACAACTCGGACGCGGCTATCGCGCGCATCCCGAGTGGACGGCCACGCATTTCGTCGCCGACGTCACCGGTGGTGCACGGATGTATCGGACCGGTGACCGGGGGCTGATCGACACCGCCGGGCGACTGCGCCTGCTCGGACGCCGCGACGCACAGGTCAAGATCCGCGGTGTGCGAGTCGAACTCGGCGAGGTCGAAGCCGCTCTGACCGCCGTGCACGGCGTGGCGCAGGCCGCGGTGACCACCACCGGAACTCGCGACGGCCACCACCGAATCCACGCGTTCGTCTCCGGGACCGTGTCACCGCAGTCGGTCACCGCGTCGGTGGGTCAGGCCCTACCCGCGGCGATGGTGCCGTCGACGATCACCGTGCTCGACGAGTTGCCGCTCACCCCCGGCGGCAAGGTGGATCGCCGGGCACTCATCGCCCCCGAGGACCACGCTGCGAGCACCGGCGGAAGGGAGCCCCGGACCGACAACGAACGACTTGTGGTCGCCGCGGCCGCGGACGTCCTCGGCATCGATGAACCGGTCGTCGATGCGAACTTCTTCGATCTCGGCGGCCACTCACTGTCGGCGACGAGGATGGTGACCCGGCTGCGCGTCGCCACCGGCCGGGCACTGCAGGTCGCCGACGTCTTCGACAACCCGGTACTCGCCGATCTGGCGGGGTTGCTCCCACTTGCCGACGGCCGCGACGCCACGGATGCAGACGACACCACCGGCGGGTCCGGGCCCCGCGCCGCAGAGCGCCCCGATCCGCTGCCGTTGTCGCCGGCTCAACAACGGCTCTTGTTCCAGGCCGGAGTCGACGATTCCGCCTACACGGTGGCCTTCGCCGTCCGGCTCGACGCCCACGCCGGCACCGCGATCGATGCCGGCGCCCTGCGGGACTCCCTACACGGCATCGTCACCCGCCACGAGGTGTTGCGAACCCGCATCGTCAACGGCCATCCCGTCATCGATGCCCCGGATGCGGTGGCGACGACACTCGACGAGCACCGCCTCGACGAGCACGGCCCGGGGACCACCGAGCACGACACCACCGACCTCGACAGAACCATGGCCGCGCTCATCGCACGACCGTTCGATCTCGCCCGCGACCGGGTCCTGCGCGCCGACCTGATCGCCCTGTCGGCGACATCGTCGGTGTTGCTGATCACGGTGCATCACATCGCCGCGGACGAGTGGTCGGCGGGACGACTGTTCGACGAACTCGCTGCCGGGTATCGCGCCGTCGTCGAGCACCGAGATGATCGGGTTCCCGCCGCTCCGGCGGTCCAATTCGTCGATCACACGATCTGGCAGCTGGCGCGGCTCGGTGACGAGTCCGATCCGCATTCGCTCGCCGCCGAGCAACTCTCGTACTGGCGGGAGACACTCGACGGGATACCCGACGAGATCGCACTACCGGTCGATCGCGCCCGGCCGGTCGAACCGTCCCATCGCGGCGCCGAGGTTCATCGCACGCTCCCGCTCGGTGTCTGCCGTGCCCTCGACCGTCTCCCAGCGGCAACGGGTACGTCGCGCTTCATGGTGGTCCACGCCGCGGTCGCGCTGAGCCTCGCCGCCTCTGGTGCCGGTGACGACATCGTGGTCGGCACCCCGATCGCCGGCCGCGGTGACGCCGCCGCCGAAGACCTGATCGGGATGTTCGTCAACACGCTCGCCCTGCGCACCGACCTGCGCGGGAATCCCACTCTGGCACAGGTACTCACACGTGTCCGCAGCGCCGATCTCGACGCGTACGCGCACGCCGATCTGCCGTTCGAGCAGCTCGTCGCCGCGCTCGCACCGACCCGATCGCTGGCCCGGCACCCGCTGTTCCAGACCATGGTGCAGTACCGCGATCCCATCGTGGCCCCGCAGTTCCCCGGACTCGAGGCCACCCCGCTGTTCCCGCCCACCCGGACGGCCAAGTTCGATCTCACCTACGAGTTCGTGGGGCTGCCCGACACCGGCGACGGCAGTGGACTGCGACTGCGGCTCGAGTACGCGACCGATCTGTTCGACGACGACACCGCACATCGGCTCGCCGATCGCGCCGTCGCCGTGCTCGACGTGCTGGCCACCGACCCCGACCGGCGGCTGGCCGGGCTCGTCATGCCCGATGCGGTCCATGCGCTTGCGTCAGTAGGGGTTCCGGACGAGAACCGAGGCGCCACCGAGGCCACCCGCGGTCCGTCGACGCTGGTCGAGGTGTTCACCTCGACCGTGTCACGACACCCCGACCGGGTCGCGATCACCGACGGCACAGCCGCCCTGACCTACCGCGAGATCGACTCCCGTAGTGCGCAACTCGCGTCGCAGCTGGTCGCCGACGGCGTCACGGTGGGCGACCTGGTGGCACTGGTGCTGCCCCGCGGTGCCGATCAGGTGATCGCGGTTCTCGCCGTGCTGCGCGCCGGAGCGGCCTACGTCCCCATCGATCACGCCTACCCGGCCGAGCGGATCGAGACGATCCTCGACGACGCCCGACCGGTGCTCACCGTCGACGCCGATTACCTGAGCCGCGCCGGCTCGGACGGCCCGCCGGCCGGGTGGTCCGAGATCACGATCGGCGCCCGGCACACGGCATATGTGATCTTCACCTCCGGATCGACCGGGCGCCCCAAGGGCGTCCAGGTGACCCACGGCAACGTCTGCGCGCTGCTCGCGAACACCCGGGGCCTCTTCGACGTCGACGCCGACGACGTCTGGATGCTGTTCCACTCCTACGCATTCGACTTCTCCGTGTGGGAGATGTGGGGCGCGTTGTCGACCGGCGCCCGGCTGGTGATCGCCGATCGGGACACCACCCGGTCCCCCGCCGATCTCGCCGCACTGATCACCCGCGAGGGCGTCACCGTGCTCAATCAGACGCCGTCGGCGTTCGCCGCTCTCGATGCCACGGTGTCGTCGGCCGAGACCGGTGAATCGTTGTACGACAATACTTCCGGCCCCACCTCGTTGGCGTCGCTACGGTATCTCGTGTTCGGCGGCGAAGCCCTCGACCCCCGACGGCTCACCGGCTTCCTGCGCCGTCACCCGAGGGTCCGGGCGGTGAACATGTACGGCATCACCGAGATCACCGTGCACGCCACCCACCGCGAGATCGACGCCGCCGCAGCCGCTCACGCCACCGGCAGCGACGTCGGTGCGCTGCTCCCCGGATTCACCGGGCGATTACTCGACCGGCACCTGCGCCCGGTCCCCGTCGGCGTGGTCGGCGAGCTGTATCTGGCCGGCCCGCAGGTCGCCGCCGGTTACCTGCACCGGCCGGCATTGTGCGCCACCCGATTCGTCGCCGACCCGACGAGCCCGGGCGGGCTCGTCTATCGCACCGGTGACCTGTTCCGCCGCACCGCGACCGGTGAGCTGCACTACGTCGGCCGCAGCGATCTGCAGGTCAAGATCCGCGGCTACCGCATCGAACTCGGCGAGGTGACCGCAGCGATCGGCTCGCTGCGCGGAGTCGCCGATGCGGTCACCATCGCCCGTCCCGGCCCCGGTGGTGATCCCCGGCTGCTCGCCTACGTCGTTCCCGCAGGCCATGATCCGGCCGGTGCCGAGTTGACCGCCGACGCCGTCCGGGCTGCACTCGCCCAGCGGTTGCCCGAGCACCTGGTGCCCGCCGCGATCACCCTGCTCGACCGGATCCCGTTGACCACCAACGGTAAGACCGATACGTCGGCACTCCCCGATCCCGAACCCCCGGCCGAGTCGGGTGCGGGCCGTGAGCCCATCACCGACGCCGAACGGATGATCCAGGAGATCTTCGCCGAGACGCTGCGGCTCGACCCCACGTCGATCGGCGTCGACGACGACTTCTTCGCCCTCGGTGGTGACTCCATCCTGTCCACCACGATCGTCAACCGGGCTCGACGCCGAGGCCTGCGGATCACGCCGCGCGAGGTGTTCGCGCACCGAACCGTCGCCGGTCTCGCCGGCGTTGCCGAACCGATCGTCGCGCCCGCTGACGGTGCGCCGAACGACGGTGCGCCGAACGACACGGCTGCCCCGCACTCGGCCCCCACGCCCGTCGCCCTGTTGCCGATCATGCACCGCCTGCGCGAGCTCGGCGGCACCGTGGACCGCGTGAACCAGTCGCTCGTGATCGACACCCCACCGGATGCCGACACCGAATCCCTCACCGCCGCACTCCAAGCGCTTCTCGATCATCACGATGCGTTGCGCATGACCCTGTCTGTGACCGCCGGGGTGTGGGGCCTGACGGTGTCGCCACCCGGATCGGTCCCCGCGGCCGAGATTCTCGTCGAGATGCCGATCGATGCCCACGGAAGTGTCGCCGACACCGTCACCGTCGCCTCCGACGCCGCGGCCGCACGCCTGGCACCGACGCAGGGACGTATGGTCGCCGCCGCCCATCTGCGGCCGGCGACCGACGCGGATGCCGGTCGGCTCGTGCTGGTGATCCATCACCTCGCCGTCGACGGGGTGTCGCGGCGCATCCTCATCGACGACCTCGTGGCCTTCCACACCGACGGCAGACTGCCCGCGGGCTCCGATGCGACCATCGCCGACCACGCCGCGGCGGTGGCGGCTCGCGCGGGCGCACCGGAGCTGCTCGGCGAACTCGACCACTGGGTTCGGGTTCTCGCACCCGGCGGCGACCTGCTGCCCGGTGTACCCGCGGGCGTTGGGGTGGTCGGCGATCAGCGTCGTCATGTGGTCACCCTCGACGTGGCGACCTCGCGGGCGCTGGTGACCGACGCGCCTGCCGCATTCGATGTCGGGGTGACATCGATCTTCCTGGGCGCGTTGCGAATCGCCGCCTCGGCGGTCCTGCGCACCGCCGATCTGATCGTCGACACCGAGCGTCACGGCCGCGATACCGAGGCGGCCGGCCTGGGGGCCATGGATCTCTCACACACCGTCGGGTGGTTCACCACCATGGCACCCGTGCGTCTGTCCGGACCCGCCGACGACGACGCGGACCCGCTGGACGCGGTCCGTGACGCCGACCGGCAATGGCACGAAACGCCCTGCGCCGGAGCAGGATACGGGATGCTGCGTCACCTCAACCCGCAGACCTCGGCGGCGTTGGCGACGATGCCGAAGGCCTCGGTGTTGCTGAACTATCTGGGCCGATTCACCGTGGGCAGCGGTGGCGCGTGGCAGCCATCGGCCGAGTCGTCGTCGTTGCGGGCGCTGCCCGACCCCGATCTCGGCTGCGATCATCTGCTCGAGATCGACGTGGTGTGCCGGGACGAGGCGCACGGGCCCGTTCTCTCGGCGACCTTCGGCTACCTGCAGCACTTTCTGAGCGACGACGCGGTGACGCGATTGGGCGTGGCATGGGCGGATGCGTTGTCCACCCTGGCCGCCCTGTCCGCACGTGATGAGTCCACATTCGACGATTCCGGAGTTCCCACGTGACCTCGACGACCCAACCGTCCGCATCCGCGTCAGCCCCCGGAACCGGTGCGGGCGAACCGGTGGTGCCCGTGCTCGCCGGACAGCGCGACATCTACTTCGGGCTGCAGGTGGCCGCCGACCCCGCGCTCTACAACACCGGGCTCTACATCGAGGCCACGGCGTCGTTGGATCTCGAACGTCTCCGCGCGGCGGTCCTGGCCACCATCGATCGGGCCGAGGCGATGCGCGCGGTGTTCATCGAGCTCGACGGCGAACTCGGTCAGCGCGTCCTGCCGATCGAGGACTTCGATGTGCCCATCGTCGACCTGCGCGGCCACGACGCCCATCAGTGGATGGCCGCGGACATGGCGCGGCCCATGGACATTCATGCGGGCCCGTTGACCGAGTGCAGTCTGCTCCGGGTGGGCGGGCGCGCTGCCGGCGCGCCGACACCGGTGTACATCTATCTGAAGGTCCATCACCTCGTCTGCGACGGGATGGGTCTGGTCGCCTTCTGCGAGGCCGTGCGCTCGGCGTACGAGGGCGCCACCCCGGCCGCGGGCTGGACATTGCGCGAGGTCATCGAGTCCGAGCAGGCCTATCGCACCGGCCCGGAATTCGAGGCGGATCGACGGCATTGGACCACGATGATGGCCGACCGGCCCGATCCGGTTCGGCTGCTCGAGGGTGAGGTGGCGCCGGGCGTCGGACGCGCACACGCACGTTTCGAGATCGATGTCGAACGTCTGTCGGTGCTCCGGGAATCGGCCACGCGCGCCGGGGTCCGGCCGACGATCATGCTGATCGCCGCGGTCGCCGCCTTCGCCCACACCCGCACCGGCAAGGACGACCTGGTGTTCGCACTACCGGTCAGTGGCCGGGTGGACCGCCGGATCCGGACGACCCCGTCGATGGTGACCAGTGTCCTGCCGCTGCGGGTGCAGGCATCCGATCGCGATCGTCTCACCGACCTCGCCCGACAGGTCGACCGTGCCCTGTTCTCGCTCCTGCCGCACAGCCGATTCCGCGGTGAGGATCTCGGTCGCGCGCTCGCCGCCGCTGCCGCCACATCGACAAACCCCGCCACATCGACAAACCCCGCCGAATCGACCGGCCCGTATCGCATGTTCGGTCTGGGCGTGAATGTCATGTCGCACACCACCACCCAGACCATGGGCGGTGAACCGATGGTCGTCCACGCCCTGGCGTCGGGACCGGTCTCCGACGTGGAGATCCAGATACAGTTGCGCCGCCGGGGTCTTCCCGCCGAGGTGGTCATCCGCGCGGTCGACGGGGCAGCCGAGGACGCACGCACTCTCGCCGCCGCCTTCGACGAATTCCTCACCCGCCTCGCCGACCGCCCCGGAGACCGGCTCGTCCACCTCGACGGCGCCGACCCCGTCCGCCAGGACGAGGCGATGCCGTCGGCCGCGGTGACGCCCGCCCTGCTGCGGCTCCGGGCAGGTGGTGACGATCCGGAAGAGCTGCCGCCGAGCCGGATTCACGTGTCGGTGGCGCCGCAGACGACCGCCGAGACGATCGAGGGGATTCTCGGCCGTCTGTCGGCACGTCACGATGCGCTGCGCACCACCCTCTCCCGCCCGGTGCCGATCCTCTGGACACTGAGCACCGCGCCCACCGACACCGCAGCGATCCGGCTCGTCGACATCCCGGGCGCGACCACGACGCAGCAGCCGGAGCCGCCATACGCGATCCTCGGTGAGCACGGCGACACCCTCACGGTTGTGCTCGATTCGGCGGTCGTCGACCCGGCGTCACGGTCGATCCTGCGGGCCGACCTCCTCGATGCCCTCGCCGACGTCGCCGCCGGGCGAGAACCCGATGTCGACCCGGTCCCGATGTCCCTCGGTCGGGCCGTCGCCGAACTGACCGCGGCGGCGACCGACACCTCGGCCCTGCCCCGATGGATGGAGATCCTCGCACCGGGAGCGGCTCTCCCCGCTCCTCACGACGGCGCCACGGCGACCGAAGCCGTGATACCCGAACCCGTCTGCCGCCGCACGATTCCGGCTGCCACGGCACCCACCACCCGGCAACTGCTGTCGGCGGTCGCCGAGGCGGTGCGCGCGGTCTACGGCACACGCGTCGGCACTCATCTGCTCGTCGACGTCGTCACCGACCTCCGGCCGGCCGGCGCCGAACGCACCACCGGCCCGTTCCAGGGGCTCACCCCTATGCGCATCGACCTCGCCGACGGCAGCACGACACCCGTGCCCGGTCCGGCGCTCGACCTCCTGCGCCACCTGTCTCCGCAGGTCGGCGCCGCGTTCACGGCCGCGGGGGCGACCGGCGAGATCGCCGAACCCACGGTGCTCGTCGGGGATTACGGTCTGCCGACCGATCACCCGGTCCGGGTCAGGGTCGTCGCAGAGGGGGTCGTCGCAGAGGGGGTCGAATCAGAGGGGGTCGAATCAGAGGGGGTGCGGACCCTGATCGTCGAGGTCGATCCGGGACTGGTCGCCGACGCCGAGGCCCTGGCCGACGCCCTCATCGACGCCGTCGCCCGGGCGGCTTCGCAGCATCTCGTGGTCCTCGACCCCGACGAGCTGGCTGCGTTGACCGCCGTGCACGGCGAGATCGCCGACGTGTGGCCGCTGACGCCGCTGCAGGAAGGTCTCTACTACCAGGCGCAGATGGATGCCGACGCCGACATCTACACCGCCCAGTTCTGGCTCGACTTCGGCCATCGCATCGACCCGGTGGCGCTCACCGACGCGACATATGCACTCCTGCATGGAAATCCGGAGTTGCGCGCCGCCTTCGTCGAGCATGACGGGCGGCCCGTACAGATCATCGCCGCCGACGTACGACCCGACGTCGCCGAGATCGATCTGTCCGACGCCACCAACCCCGACCTGAGCGAGCGCGTCGAACGAATCCTCGCCGAGGACCGCGCAACGAGCTTTCGACTCGACCGCGCTCCCCTGTGGCGGATGCGTCTGATCCACCTACCCGGGGGCCGCGATCGGCTGGTGGTGAACCGGCGATTCCTGTTGTGGGACGGCTGGTCCGGTGGACTGTTCGTCTCGCGGTTGCTCGCTCATCTCCATCACACCCCGGTGCCGGCGCGAGAGGCATCACTGCGGGACTATCTGGTGTGGCTGGCGGCCAACGGGTCCGACGATGCGTCGATCACGGCCTGGACCGACCACCTCTCCGGCTATGACGAACCCGCGCTGATCGCGCCCCGCGCGGCCGGCTCCACTCCTCGCGCGCCCCGACGCCTCGACGTCGAGCTCGGTGCCGATCTGTCGGCACGGCTGCGCGACGACGCACGCTCGGCCGGTGTCACCCTGAACACGATCATCACCGCCGCACTCAATCTCACGTTGTCGCGGCAGCTCGGACGCAGCGATGTCGCCTTCGGTTCGACGGTCGCCGGGCGTCCCACCGAGGTCGACGGGATCGACACCGTGATCGGTCTGTTCCTCAACACGGTGCCGGTGCGCACGCTACTGCGGCCCGACGAGACCGTCGGTCAACTGTTGCGGCGGATGCAGGCCGAGCGGGTCGAGATGATGGCGCACGACCACATCGGTCTGGCGCGGCTGCAGCAGGAGACCGGGCACCCGGTGCTCTTCGACGTCCTCTACGTGCTGCAGAACTTCCGTACCGACGACGAGGAACGCGAACAGGCGGCGCTGCACGACGTGATCGGTGAGGGCAGCCTCGATCACACCCACTATCCGGTCGCCGTGGTGGTCACCCCGTCGGCCGACATCCGTTTCCGGCTCGAGTACCGCGACGATCTGGTCTCCGAGCAGACCGCGACGGCGCTGTTCACCCGGTTCCGGCGGGCACTGGCGATCCTTGGCAATCACCTCACCGACCCGGTGGGCTCGGTCGACCTCGACCTCCCCGGAGACGTCGGCCTGGACGGCCCGATCCACCCACTGCCCGATCTCACGGTCTCCAACCTGCTGGCCGAGCGGGCCGCGTCGATCCCCGACGCCGAGGCCCTCGTCTTCGGCACTCTCCGGATGACCTACGCCGACCTCGACACCCACATCGATCGGGTGGCCCACGTGTTGTACGACCACGGCATCGGCGCGGAGAGCATTGTCGCGCTTGCGGTTCCGCGCAGTATCGACACGGTGGTGGCGCTCTTCGCGATCCTGCGGGCCGGCGCCACGTACCTCCCGCTGGAACTCGATCATCCCGATGACCGGCTGCACGGCATCCTCGCCGACGCCGAACCGCGGATCATCCTGTCGCACAGTCGCGTCGTTGCGCGTTTCGCCGGCGTGGCGGTACCGACGCTGGTGATCGATGATCTCCCCGAGACGGCGGGCCCCACCTGGCCGGTCCCGCGGGTCGACCCGGACTGGCCGGCCTACGTGATCTACACATCGGGGTCGACCGGACGCCCCAAGGGTGTGGTGACCCCCTACCGTGGCCTGACCAACATGCAGTTGAACCACCGGGAGAAGGTGTTCGAGCCGGCGATCGCGGTGGCCCGCGCCGCCGGTGTGCAGGGGCGGCTGCGGATCGCGCACACCGTGTCCTTCGCCTTCGACATGTCGTGGGAGGAATTGCTCTGGCTCGTCGATGGCCACGAGGTGCACGTCTGCGACGAGGATCTGCGTCGCGACTCCGCCGCGCTCGTCGCCTACTGTGCACGGCATCGCATCGACGTCGTCAACGTGACCCCCACCTACGCGGCACAGTTGTTCGCCGACGGTCTCCTCGACGAGGACACGCACGTGCCACCGCTGGTGCTGCTCGGTGGCGAAGCCGTCGGCGATCCCGTGTGGACGGCTTTGCGCGAACACCCGAAGACCTTCGGCTACAACCTGTACGGGCCGACCGAGTACACGATCAACACACTCGGCATCGGCACCGACGAGTCCGACACCTCGTCGGTGGGCACACCGATCTGGAACACCCGTGCGCACCTGCTCGACGGGTGGCTGCGTCCCGTTCCGGCCGGGGTTGCCGGCGAGTTGTACATCAGCGGTGCCGGCCTGGCGCGCGGCTACCTCGGGCGGCCGGATCTGACGGCCGAGCGGTTCGTTGCCGACCCGTTCGGCACCGGCGGGCGCCTGTACCGCACCGGGGATCTGATGCGGATGCGCGCCGACGGCAACCTCGACTTCCTCGGTCGGACCGACGATCAGGTGAAGGTCCGCGGCCACCGCGTGGAGCTGGCCGAGATCGATGCCGCGCTCACCGCACTCGACGACGTCGCCGGATCGGCCGTCGTCGCCGCCGAGGACCCCAGCGCACCGGGCGTCAAACGCCTTGTGGCCTACCTGATTCCGGCGGATCCGGAGCTCGGTGTCGACGTCGCCGATGTGCGCAGGCGCCTCGCCGCGACGTTGCCGGACTACATGGTGCCGACGCTGTTCGCGTCGGTGGCCGGATTCCCGATGACGGTCAACGGCAAACTCGACGTGAAGGCGCTGCCGCAGCCGGCGCCGGCCACCACCCGGCGGGCCCCGCGCACCGACCTCGAGCGTCGGCTGTGTGCGATGTTCGCCGAGGTCCTCGGGCTTCGCGGCGAAGCCGCCATCGATACACGCGAAGCCGCCGCCGATACCGCCGATCCGGTGGTGGGTGTCGACGACGATTTCTTCGAACTCGGTGGACATTCGATGGCCGCGATGAAACTGGTGTCGGCGTTGCGTGGCGAGCTCGGCGCCGAGATCACCATCCGCGATCTGTTCGAGGCTCGGACTCCCGCCGAGATCGCCGCCCGGGTGCACTTCACCGGATCGCGTACCGACATCGTCGTCGGGCCCCGCCCGGATCGGATCCCGTTGTCCCCGGCGCAGGAACGGCTGTGGGTGCTCTATCGCCTCGATCCCGACGACACCTCCTACCATTACGGTCACGTGATCCGCCTGCACCAGCCGATCGACCCCGACGCCCTGCGGGCCGCGGTGGCCGACCTGCTGATCCGCCACGAGAGCCTGCGTACCGTCATCGTCGACGGAGGCGACGGAACCGACACCACCGGCAGCGCCGCCGATCTCGTCGCGCACCAATCGATCCTGCCGGTCGAGCAGATCTCCGAGATGATCGGCGCACGGACGCTGGTCGAGGTGCACACGCTCGACGACGTCGACGACCCGGAGGCGGTGCTCGGTGAACGGGCCCGCGAGACGCTGACCCGCCCGTTCGACCTGCGTACCGCTCCCCCGATCCGGTTCCGTCTGGATCTGCTGGAGAAACCTTCTGCCACCGGCACTCTCGCCGGTGTGCTCACGATCGCCGCACATCACATCGCGACCGACGAATGGTCGGACCGGCCGATGCTCACCGATCTGACCGCCGCATATCTCGCGCGGGCGGCGGGTACCGCACCCGACTTCGCTCCGCTGCCGGTCCAGTACGCCGATTACGCGCTCTGGCAACGGGATCGGCTCATCGAGCGTGGTGATGAGCAACTCGACTTCTGGGCCTCGACGCTCGCCGATCTGCCCGACGAATTGCCACTGCCGCGTGATCACGCGCGGCGACCGGGTGTGGCGGGACCCGCGGCCACCGAGACCGCGATCGTGGACGCGGCGACCCGGGCCCGCCTGGCCGCACTCGCCTCGGCGCGGGGCGCCAGCATGTTCATGGTGGTGCAGGCCGCGGTTGCGGCTCTGTTGCATCGGGTGGGTGCCGGCGACGACATCCCGCTCGGCAGCCCCATTTCCGGACGCAACGACCCGGCACTCGACGATCTCGTCGGGTTCTTCGTCGGCACGCAGGTGCTGCGCACCGACGTGAGTGGCCGACCTCGTTTCGGTGAACTCGTCGAGCGGGTGCGCACGGCCGATCTCGCGGCCTTCGACCACCAGGACGTGCCGTTCCAACGCATCGTCGAACGGCTGACACCGCGCCGCGAGTCGGGCCGTAATCCGCTGTTTCAGGTCAGTGTCTCGTATCTGCCGCTCGACGCGGTTCCGCAGAGCTTCCTCGGCGTCAGGGCCACATTCATGCCGTTGGTCGCCGAGTCCGCGAAGTTCGACCTCGGCTTCACCGTCGTCGACCTCACGCACTCCGGTGAGTTGAGCGTCGCGCTCGAGTACGCGACCGCACAGTTCGATCCGTCGACGGCACGTACCCTGCTGCGCGGCCTGATGCGCGTACTCGCCACGGTCGGTGACGATCCCGACGTCCCGGTGAGTGACATCGTCCTGCTCGACGACGCCGAGATCGCGCGTCTACGCACCGAGGAACGGGGTCCGCGCGGCACGGCCGACGATTCCACGACCGTGGTCGATCTGCTCGACGAATACGCCGGGACCCACGGCGATGTCCTCGCCGTCCGTGACGTGAGCGGCATTGCGCTCACCTATGCCGACACCCGCACCACCGCACTGCGGATCGCGGATCGGCTCGATGAACACCTCGCCGGCACCGCCGATCCGGTGGTCGCCGTCCTCATGTCCCGTGGTGCGGCGCAGCTCGTCGCCCTCCAGGGCGTGTTGCATAGTGGCGCAGCCTATCTGCCGATCGACGCGGACGTTCCCACCGAACGTGTCTCCACCATCCTCGGCGCCGCCCGGCCCGTCGCGGTACTCGCCGACACCGTCACCGCGTCCATCGCCCGGGCGGCGGCGCCCGGGATCCCGACGATCCTCCTCGGGGCCGGCGGATCGCCAATCGACCCGGGCACCCCGGGTGCCGCCGGTGTCCTGCGTCGCACGGCACGACCCGACGATGCGGCCTACGTCATCTACACCTCCGGCTCGACCGGCACACCCAAGGGTGTCGTCGTCAGCCACCGCAACGTGGTCAATGTGTTGCGCTGGCGGCGCGACACCATTCCCGGTCGCCTCGGTGCCGGCGATGTGGTCCTCGCGAAGACACCCGTCGGCTTCGACGGCGCGGTGTGGGAGTTGTTGTTGCCCTTCGTCACCGGTGCCACCGTGGTCGTCGCCGCCGACGGCGACCACCGGGATCCACGACACTTGGCCCGACTCATCGGCGAGTACGCCGTCACCACCACGGTTTTCGTTCCCTCGCTGCTCGAGTTGTTCGTGGACCACCTCGCCGGACTACCGAGCCTGCGCCACATCATTGCCGGCGGTGAGGCCCTGCCGGCCGCGCTGGCCCGACGGGTGGGCGCTGCGGCACCCGGGGTGTCGCTGATCAATGCCTACGGCCCGACCGAGACCACCGTCGTCGTGACCGACCGGCTCGCCGACCCGACCGTCACGGGCCCGACGGTGCCGATCGGCCGGCCCGTTGCCGGCACCGAGTTGCTCGTCCTCGACGAGTCGCTGCGGCGCGTTCCCGACGGCGTGACCGGGGAACTGTATGTCCGCGGGATCCCGGTGACCCGCGGCTATCTCGGCCGGCCCGACCTGACCGCGGCGGCCTACGTCGCCGATCCCACCGGCGACGTGCCCGGTGCCCGGCTTTATCGCACCGGCGACCTCGTCGTCCGCCGCTCCGGCGAACTCGAGTACCTCGGGCGTGCCGACACCCAGGTCAAGGTCCGTGGCAACCGGGTCGAACTCGGCGAGATCGAAGCATGCCTGCGCGCCGTCGACGGGGTGGCCGCCGCGGCCGTTCGCGTCGACGGTGACCGCATCATCGGATGGATCGTGCCCACCGACCCGTCGGTCATCGACACATCCTCCTCCGAATCCCTGGCCGATCACACCGCACTGGTGTCGGCGGTCGAGCGTTCCATGCGGCGACGTCTGCCGTCCTACATGGTCCCGACCCCGATCGTGGTGTGTGAGTCGTTCCCGTACAACCACACCGGCAAACTGGATCGGTCGGCGCTACCCGTGCCGGACACCGCCGACAACAGCGGTGTCGACGAGCACAGCGCCACCGCACCACGTTCGACGATCGAAACCGATCTCACGGAGATCTTCGGTGCTGTGCTCGGTCACCCGGTCGCCGACGTGCATGCGGATTTCTTTGCCCTCGGCGGACATTCACTGCTCGCGATCAGGGCCATCAACCTGATCCGCGACACCCTGGGCCACGATCTCGAGTTGCGGACACTCTTCGATCACCCGACGGTCGCCGGGCTTGCCGCACACCTCCTCGCCCTGCCCGCCGACGCAGACTCCGACACCGCCGCGCGCGCAACGGAACTGCGGCGCCGCGCGGGTGGACGCGCGGTGTTGTCCTACGGGCAGGAGCGGATGCTCACGCTGCACGGCGTCGCCGGACCCACGAGCACCTACAACGTGCCGATGCTGTGGCGGCCCGGCGGACCGACGGGCCCGGCCGAGACCATCGATCCCACGGTGCTGCGCGCGGCGGTCGCCGATGTGGTGGCGCGCCACGAGGTCCTGCGAACTCGCTACCCCGACCAGCGTCCCGAGGTCCTCGACGATCCGGAGATCGTCGTCGAAACGGTGACCGACCCGACCGATCTCGCCCGGGTGGCCGCGCATGCGTTCGACCTGGCGACCGAGATCCCCATTCGGGTGGCGACCACCGATGACGTGGCGCTGGTGACGATCCACCACATCGCGACCGATGAATGGTCGGCTCCGCCGCTGCGCGCAGACCTGACCACGGCCTATCGTGCGCGAGCGGACGGACGCGCACCCCAGTGGCCGCGGCTGCCCCTTCAGTACTCGGATTTCGCTGCGTGGCAACGAGATCTGATCGAGGGTGGGCGTGGCGAGAGACAACTCGCCTTCTGGCGAAAGACGCTGCACGGGCTACCCGACGAGCTCGCGCTGCCCTACGACCACACCCGACCGCCACGCCCGTCCGGACGCGGCGACGGGGTGTTCCTCGCACTACGTGCCGAACTCGTCGGCGACCTGCGCCGCCTCGCTGCGGCCACCGGGACGTCGATGTTCATGCTGATGCGCACGGCGGTCGCGGTGTTGCTGTCGCGGCTCGGCGGCGGAGACGACATCGCACTCGGTACCCCGGTGACGGTGCGGTCGGACACGCGCCTGGAGAGCCTGGTCGGATTCTTCCTCAACACCGTCGTCCTGCGCACCGACCTGTCGGGCGACCCGTCGGCCACCGAACTGCTCGCACGGGTACGCGAGGCCGACCTCGCGGCTCTGGCCAACCGTGACGTCCCGTTCGAACGGGTCGTGGAAGCCGTTGCCCCACAACGGTCGGCGGCGATGAACCCGTTGTTCCAGACGATGGTGGTCTACGTCGACGGCGTGCTGCCCGGCGGTGATCCGGAGCGCAATCCCCCCGCCTCGCTGCCCGCACCGACGACCGCGAAGTTCGATCTGTCGTTCGACTTCACCGAGGACTCGACCTCGGGTGACGCGACCACCGCAGGATCGAGCGGGGCACGTGTGGGCGGGGTCATCGAATACAGCACCGACCTGTTCGACCGGCCGACCGTCGAGGCCATGGCAAAGCGGCTCGTGACGATTCTTGAGTTCATGGCGGCGCGGCCCGATACGCCGTTGCGTCAGTTGGACATCCGGACCGCCCGGGAGCGCCGGGAGCTGTACCGGCCCGGCCCCGAACCGACCACGTTCGACGTGCTGCTCGACGCCGCGGTCGAGCGGGACCCGTCGGCGCCGGCGCTGCGCGGGCCGGACGGGCGACGCACCTTCGGCGAGTTGCACGACCGGGTCCGGCTGATCGCCGCCCGATTGATCGGCGCCGGGATCGGCGCCGAGGACGTCGTCGTCGTCCGGCTCCCGCGCGGGATCACCGCGATGGAGACGATCTTCGGTGTCCTCTATGCCGGTGCGGCGTACCTGCCGATCGAGCCCGACACCCCCGCTGACCGGGTGGCGGCGATGATCGAGGCCGCCCGGCCGCAACGCATCATCGACCGCCTCGACGACGATCTCCTCGCACCCCGCGGGGACGAGGCGTCGTGGGTGCCGGAGATACGCAGCACCCCGATCCATCCCGAGCATCCCGCCTATCTCATCTTCACGTCCGGATCGACCGGGACACCCAAGGGCGTGGTGATCACCCACCGGGGGTTGAGCAACCTGTTCGCCAGCCACCGCCGGATGCTGCACCGGCCTGCGGTGGCGCGCACCGGCCGCGAGCGGCTGCGAGTCGGGCATGCGTGGTCGCTGGCCTTCGACGCCTCCTGGCAGCCGCAGTTGTGGTTGCTCGACGGCCACGAGGTGAGCATCGTCGACGACGAGGTCCAGCGCGACGCGCAGGCTCTCGCGGCCACCCTCCTCGAGCAGCGGTGGGACTTCCTCGAACTCACCCCGTCACATCTTCGGCAGCTCGGCGGCGTCGAGAGGTCGATGGCCGCAATCGGTTTCGGTGGTGAACCGATCTCCGGCGAACAGTGGGAGGCGCTGCGCGCGTTACCGGACTCCGACGCCTACAACCTCTACGGCCCCACCGAGGGCACCGTCGACGCGCTCGTCGCGCGGGTGTCCGACACGCCCCGACCGGTGATCGGCCATCCGGTCGACGGGGTGCGCGCCTACGTCCTCGACGACCATCTGCTGCCGGTCGCCGACGGCGTCGACGGCGAGTTGTACCTCGCCGGTGCCGGTTTGGCCCGCGGCTACCTCGCGCGTGGTGAACTGACCGCCGAGCGGTTCGTCGCCGACCCGATCGCCGGCGACGGCACCCGGATGTATCGCACCGGCGACGTGGTGCGCTGGACGACCGCAGGCGCAAACGGACCGGGCGCGGCGGCGATCGAGTATCGCGGTCGTGGCGACGATCAGGTGAAGATCCGCGGGCACCGCGTCGAACTCGGCGACGTCGAGGCGGCGATGCTCGCCGATGCCGACGTCTCGGCCGCGATCGCGGTGGCCCGGGGCGGTCATCTGATCGGGTACGTGGTACCGGCCCAGGATCGGACACCGGAGGCCTCCGCCATCCGCGCGCGGCTACGGTCCTCACTACCCGACTACATGGTGCCCGCGGTTGTGGTCATCTGCGCGACATTGCCCACCCTGAGCAATGGGAAGATCGACCGTCGATCACTACCGGAGCCGTCGTTCGATCGGGTCATCCGCACGCCGGAAACACCCGAGCAGCAACGCATCTGCGAGGCCTTCGCCGAGGTGCTCGATCTCGCCGCGGACGAGATCGGGATCGACGACGACTTCGCCGAACTCGGCGGTGACAGCATCGTGGCGATGCAGCTCGTCGCGCGATTGCGTGCAGCGAACTTCGTGGTCGGCCCCCGCGATGTGATGACCCATCGCACCCCGGCCGAACTCGCCGCACGCCTGCGCGTCCCCGTGGCGGGGCAGGCCACCGAAGCCGCGGCTCTGCCGCGTCTCGAGTCGGGCCCGGTCCCGGCCACCCCGATCGTGCGCTGGCTGCAGTCGCTCGCCGGATCCGATGCCCGGCTCGTCACCGGATTCCATCAGTCGGCATTGCTCACCGTGCCCGCCGGACTCGATGTGGATGCCCTCTCCGGCGCTCTGGCGGCACTCACGACGCGGCACGCGATGCTGCGGGCACGACTCGTCGCCGACGAAAACCCCTGGCGTTTCGACATTCCCGCAGATTCGGCACCCGTCCCGGTGCGCCGGGAGACCGACCGCGATGTCACGGCGGTGGCGCAGCGGGCACGCGAGCACCTCGACCCGGCGGCCGGCGTGATGATGTCGGTGGTGTGGCTGGACTTCGGAGACGAACCCGGACGTCTGCTCCTGCAGATCCACCATCTCGTCGTCGACGGCGTCTCGTGGCGTGTGGTCGTCCCCGAACTGATCGCCGCCTACACCCAGATCGTCGCCGGTCAGCCGGTCTCCCTCGGCCCGGTTCCGGCCGGATTCGCCGGTTGGGCAACCGAATTGGTGGCAGCCGATCGCCGCGGCGAACTCCCCCTGTGGCAGCGGCTCACCGCCTCGGCGACCGCGCCTGTGTTCTCGCGGCCACCGGCCCCGGACATCGATCGCGAGGTCCACGCCCACCGGCATCGGGTCACCGTCGACACGCCGGTCGCGCGAGCCGTCCTGGGTCCGTTGCCGGCACGGCTGCGGGTCGGTATCGACGACGTGTTGCTCGGTGCATTGGGTGCCGCACTACCCGCGCCGACACTCGTCGACCTCGAGGGGCACGGTCGCGAGGAGCAGGCCGTACCCGGTGCCGACCTCACCGGCAGTGTCGGATGGTTCACCGCCGTGCATCCCGTTGTCGTCGGCGGCGGATCCGATGCCGCCCAACAGGCGCGCGCGCTGGCCGCCACGCGTGCCGAGATCCCCGACGGCGGACTCGGCTACGGCCTCCTGCGCCATGTGGCCGGGATCGATCTGCCCTCGGCCGCCATCGAATTCAACTATCTGGGCCGATACCGGTCCTTCGAGTTCGACGGATGGGCCATGGCCCCGGAATCGGCGGAGATCGGCCCCGGCGAACTCATGCCCGCCGGCTACGGCCTGATCATCAACGTGGTCACCCTCGACGGGCCCGACGGTCCGCAACTGAGTGCCACATGGGTGTCGCAGCCCGGCGTGGTCGACGACGATACGGTGGCCGCACTGGCCGATCGATGGGTCGCCGCGCTCACGACACTCACCGAGAACGACACGACCCCGACACCTGGAGAGAACTGATGGCCGCAGCCGTCCGAGCAGTGCTCATCGACATCACCCCGCTACGGGTGAGCGTGCCCTTCCGACGGATCTTCGTGGCCCGGTTGATCTCCCTCGTGGGGATCGGCATGCTGCTGGTGTCGGTGCCGGTGCAGGTGTACAACCTGACCGGATCGTCGATGCAGGTCGGCACCGCCACCGCGGTCACCGGCCTCGCGACGTTCCTCGGCATGCCCCTCGGCGGTGTCCTCGCCGACCGGTTCGATCGCCGGTCACTGATCCTCGTCGGGCGCAGCGCGGCCGCGCTCGCCTTCATGGGGTTGGCCGCCAATGCCTTCGGCGTGTTCGGTCAGGCTGCGGCGCTACCGGTGCTCTATGTGTTGGCCGTGACCGACGGGCTCATCGGGGCACTGTCCATTGCCGCGCTGATGGCGGCCATACCGACGCTGATCGACAGGAGACACCTCCCCTCGGTCGGTGCGCTCGGGGCGTTCAGTGTTCGTCTGGGCTCGGCGGTCTCCCCCGGGATCGCCGGATTCATCATCGGCGCGGCCGGCGTGCAGTGGGCCTACGTCACCGCCGCGGTGGTGGCCACGGTGGCGGTGCTCATCCTTCTCGGATTGCCGAGTCTCCCACCGGATGCGGCGATTCTCGGCGACCGATCGGAGCGCGCCGACGAGGAGCCCGGCGACCGCACCCCGGACGACACGACGACCGTCGAAACCACCGCCGCCACGACACCGTCCCTGTGGCGGTTCCTGCGCACCCGGCGGGTGATCACCGCGGTGATGGCGGTGGGCACGCTGGCGATGTTCGCGCCGGGCATCGTCGCCCTGTTGCCGGCGCTCGTGGCGCAGCGATTCGACGGAAACGCCTCGATCACCGGCCTGCTGTTCGCCGCGGTGGCCACCGGCGCGATGCTGGGCGCGATCACCAGCGGTTGGCTCGGCGGACTCCGACGGCCGGGCGTGGTGTTGCTGGCCGCGCTCACGCTGACCTTCGTCATCATGATCGCTTTCGGACTCGCGCCCTACGCGTGGCTGATGCTCGGCCTGCTCGTCGTCGTCGGGTACTTCGAATCCGTCCAGGAGGTGCTGCGCTACACCTTGATCCAGCAACACACCCCAGGTCCACTGCTCGGTCGCGTGAACGGGATCTGGATGGCGCAGGAGGTGGGCGGGGTGACGGTCGGCTCGCTGGTCGCCGGAGCGTACGGAGCCATCTGGGTGGCCTCCGACGCGGTGATCTACTTCGGGCTGACGCTGCTGGTCCTGTCGCTGATCTGCGCGGTGGTCCTGCGCTCGCTGGTGCGCGTGCGCGGCGAACGCCCGACCGTGATCCCCGTGTCCTGACCCGCACGGTCAGCGGGTGAGCAACTCCCGCAACTTCTTTCGGCTGACCTTACCCACCCCGGTCTCGGGGAACGCCTCGATCACCTCGATGGCGTCGGGGAGCTTCCATTCGGCGAGGCCGGAGTTGCGGACGAAGGCGCGCAGGCCCGCCAGGGTGGGTGGGTCGTCGGTGTCGACGGGCACCACATAGGCACAGGTGCGCTCGCCCAGGTACGTGTCGGACGCGGCGACGACGATGGCGTCGCGGACAGCCGGGTGGGCCAGCAGATGCTCCTCGACCTGTTCGGCCGAGACCTTCTCACCGCCGCGATTGATGCGGTCGGCGGCCCGCCCCCGCACCACGAGGTTGCCCTGCGCGGTCAGTTCGACGACGTCACCGGTGCGATACCACCCGTCGGCGGCAAACGACTCCGGGCTCGCGTCGCGCCAGTAGGAGCGAATCGTGTAGGGGCCCTGGGTTTCCAGGAAACCCGGACCGTCGGTGACCGGCGCCCCGTGCTCGTCGACGAGCCTCATCTCGTCCAGCGGCGACATCGGTCTGCCCTGCGTGGAGGTGATCTGGTCGTCGGGGTCGTCGAGCCGCGTGTAGCAGACCAGACCCTCGGCCATCCCGAACACCTGCTGCAGCCGCACCCCCAGAGCGGGGCCGATCCGCCGCGCCAACTCGTCCGGACACCGCGCGCCGCCGACCTGCACGGTCTGCAGGCTCGACAGGTCCAGCGAGGTACCGGCCTCGGCAGTCTCGGTCCACAGCCGGGCCAGCGGTGGCACCAGGCCCACCATGGTGACCCGTTCGCGCGCAACGAGTTCCCAGGCGACCGACGGCGTCGGGCTCGGCGAGAGCACCACCGTCGCGCCGGCGTACAGCGCACCGAGGATGCCCGGGGAACTCATCGGGAAATTGTGCGCGGCGGGCAACACGACGAGATAGACCGTGTTCTCGTCGACACCGCAGACCTCATTGCTGCGCCGCACGCTGTACAGGTAATCGGCAGCCGTGCGCGGGATCAGCTTCGGCACTCCGGTACTGCCGCCGGAGAGCTGCAGGAAGCCGAGCTGCTCGGGATCGGCGCGAGGATGCTCGAGCGGTTGCGCCCAGAGCTTCTCGAAAGTGTCCGAGTCGATGAGCAGCCGCACCGAGTCGACCGCGTCGGCCACGCGTTGTGCCAGAGCCCCGTAGTCGACGCCGCGACCGCTCGCCGGAGAGATGATCGCCACCGCTGCGGCCGAGCGGGCGATGCCGACCAGTTCGGTCTCGCGGTGGGCGGGCAATCCGAAGACGGGCAGGGCGCGTACGCGGAACAACGCGAACACCGCCTCGACGTAGGCCACCGAGTTCGGGATCTGCACGATCACCCGGTCGTCGGCTGCGATACCCAGGCCGACCAGCCCGGCCGCCAGCCGCTCGACGCGTTCGTCCAACTCGGCGTAGGTCAGCGAGCGCTCGTCGTCGATGACGGCGATCTTGTCGGCGAAACGCCGGTCGCGGGCTCGCGTGGTGAGGATGTCGTCGAAGTTCTCGCCCGTCCAGGCACCTGTCGTGCGGTACTTCTCGGCGAGTTCGGGGGGCCAGGGTGTCGCGTGCACAAGGTGAGGCTACCCTAATGCTGTGGCCATTCCCCCGATCGCTCCGTACCAGATACCCGTGGGCCCCTTCCCCGCCCGCGTGGAATGGACGTTGCAGCCAGAACGCGCCGCGCTGCTGATCCACGACATGCAGCGCTACTTCATCGACGCCTACCGGCTCGACCACGAACCGATGGCCACGGCACTACCCAACATGATCGCGATCCGCGAAGCATGTTCGGCGGCAGGCGTTCCGGTGGTCTACACCGCCCAACCCGGCGATCAACATCCGTCGCGACGCGGCATCCTCTCCGACTTCTGGGGCAAGGGACTCTCCTCCGGACGCGACGAGGAGATCATCGAGCAACTCACGCCACGTGACGGTGACATCTGCGTCACCAAGTGGCGATACTCGGGTTTCCAGCGCACCGACCTACGCCAACTGCTCGCCCACCACGGCCGCGACCAGTTGATCATCGTGGGGGTCTACGCCCACATGGGCTGCATGATCAGCGCCACCGACGCGTTCATGAGCGACGTCGCCCCCTTCTTCGTCGTCGACGCGATGGGTGACTTCTCCCGCGACGAGCACCGGATGGCCGCCGAGTACATCGGCAAACGCGCCGGACGGGTCGTCCGCGCCGCACAGGTGTTGCGCGCTGTGCAGGTAGCGGCCACAGAACACGCCTCCGACGGTGTCGGCACGGATCGGTCCGGAGTCACGGCGTGACCGGAGGATCCACCGCCGGGCCGGCCGGGCTGGCCGGTGAGGTCGCCCTGGTGACCGGCGCCGCGGGCGGCATCGGGTCTGCCGTCGTCGACGCCCTGAGGGCCGCCGGTGCCACCGTCATCGGATGGGACCGTCAGCCCGACACCGATATTCGTGCCGTCGACGTGACCGATCGCGACGCCGTGCGCGCCGCCTGGGACGAGCTCGACACCGAACACGGTCCGATCGGTGTGGTGGTCGCCGCCGCCGGCGTGATGAGCGACGACTGGGACACCTGCATGGCCGTCAACGCCGGTGGCGTCCGCAACCTCCTCGACGTGGCCCTGCCCTCGATGACCGCCCGTCGACGAGGCTCGGCGGTGGTCGTCTCCAGCAACGCCGCCACCGTGCCGCGCACCGCGTTACCGGCGTACGCGGCATCCAAGGCTGCCGCGACCTCCTACGCACGGTCACTCGGGCTGGCCGCGGCCCCCTCCGGCGTACGCGTCAACATCGTCTCCCCCGGGTCGACCGACACCCCCATGCTCCGGGGTATGTGGGCCTCCGATGCCGATCGCGACACGGTGCTCGTCGGCGACGCCGCCCGCTTCCGGTTGGGCATACCGCTCGGCCGGATCGCCGACCCGGCCGACATCGCCGAGACCGTCGTCTTCCTCGCCTCGGATGCGGCGCGCCACGTCACGCTGCACGACCTGCGGGTCGACGGAGGTGCGACGTTGGACATGTGACCCCGTCGCCACGGGCAACGCCGCACCGGACGACACCTCGCCCGCCGAAATCTCCACTCCTCCTACACAACTGATTGGATTCTCGTGAAGAACACACGACCGATGCTGCGCGGCCTGGTGGTGGCCGTCGCGGTGGGCCTGATCGCCTTCCTCGGCGCCTGCTCCTCCCCCGACGACAACTCGGCACAGAGCAGTTCGTCGTTCACCCCGGTGACCATCGATCACGAATACGGCTCGACGGAGATCACCGCCAAGCCCACCCGCGTGGTGACACTGCTCAGTGACTGGACCGATACCCTTGCGGCACTGAATATCCCGATCACCGCGGCGTTCGTCCCGCAGGGCACGCCGACGTTCTCGTGGACCCCCGCCAACAACGCACAGATCGTCGAGGTCGCCGACCCGACCCAGGTGACCGTCGCCGAACTGGCCAAGTTCAACCCCGACCTCATCCTGGCCGGCTACCTCGGCAGCGAGGACCAGTACAACAAGCTCAAGGAGATCGCCCCGACGATCCCGGTACTGACCAAGGGCGCCACCGCCGACACCTGGGAGCAACTGACCACGACGGCCGGCAAGATCTTCGGCGTCGGCGATCAGGCACAGAAACTGATCGATGCCACCAATGGTGAGATCTCGACGTTCAAGTCGAACAACGCCAAGGCGCAGGGCAAGACCTTCACCTTCGCGCAGGTGGGCCCGACCGGTCAGGTCGGGGCGATCAACTCCACCAAGGATGCCGCTGCGGGCCTGATCGCCCAACTGGGCTTCACCCTGAACCCGCAGGTGGCCGCACTGCACAACGGTCAGTCCACCCGTGCGCTGATCTCGCCGGAGCGGATCGACCTGCTGAACTCGGATCTGCTGGTCGTCTATGTTCCCGGCGGCAACAACGCCGTGGTGAACCAGGTACCCGGCTGGAGCAACCTCACTGCCGTCAAGAACGGTACGGTCGTCTACCTCGACGACAAGACCCAACCCGCGTTCAGCGTGCCCAGTGCGCCGTCGGTCGGGTTCGTCATCGACACCCTGAATCCGGTGGCCGCCAAGCTCTGACCCGCGTGCGACCGACCCGCTGAAGAACACCGGCGCCGCACCTCGAAGGTGCGGCGCCGGTGTGCGTTCGGGTTGTCGGGTCAGCGGTTGTCGAAGGTCTCGATGATGCGCTGCGCGCCGAGCGCCGGGGTCAGCGTGGCCTCGCGTACCTGCTGCTCGACCTCGGCGCGCACCGACTTGACCTCCGGGGAATCGGCGAGGCGTGCCAGCACGGTCTCGCGCGCCATCTCCCACATCCACTCGATCTGCTGACGATTGCGTCGGGCCTCGAATTCACCTGCGGCGAGCAGTGTCTCGCGATGACGTTCCACCGCCGCCCAGTACTCGTCGACGCCGGTGTTCTCCAGCGCACTCATCGTCTGCACGGGTGGAAACCACAGTGCGTCGTGCGGATAGATCAGCCGCAGCGCGTTCTTCAGCTCGCGGGCGGCCGCGTTCGCCTCGGTGAGATGTTTGCCGTCGGCCTTGTTGACGATGATCACGTCGGCGAGCTCGAGGACACCTTTCTTGATGCCCTGCAACGAATCCCCGGTGCGGGCCAGGGTCAGGAACGAGAACGTGTCGACCATGTTGGCCACCGCGACCTCCGACTGGCCGACGCCGACGGTCTCCACCAGCACCACGTCGAAACCTGCGGCCTCGACGAGGACGATCGACTCGCGGGTGGCCTTGGCGACCCCGCCGAGCGTGCCGGACGTCGGTGACGGCCGGATGTAGGCACGCTTGTCCATCGACAACCGGCCCATCCGGGTCTTGTCCCCGAGGATCGACCCGCCGGTGCGGGTGGAGGACGGGTCGACGGCGAGTACCGCGACCTTGTGCCCCTGCTCGATGAGATGCAGTCCGAGTGCTTCGATCGTGGTGGACTTGCCGACACCGGGGACGCCGGTGATGCCGACCCGAAACGACTTGCCCGAGTGCGGAGTCAGACGCAGGAGCAACTCCTGCGCCGCGGCGCGGTGATCGGGCCGACGCGATTCGACGAGGGTGATCGCGCGGGCGAGATCCGCGCGGCGGTCCTCGAGGATGGCCTCGGCGAGCGCATCGACGTCGACCCGCCGGCGTACCGCTGCCCGTGTGCCGCTCTGGTCGGTCACTCGGAAGCGACTCCGGCGAGTTCGAGCCCGAGATTGTCGGCGAGCTTGCCGACGAGTTCGACCGCCGAGTCGGCGATGACGGTACCGGGCGGGAAGATCGCCGCGGCACCTGCCTCGTAGAGCTCCTCGAAATCACCGGGCGGGATCACCCCACCGACGACGATCATGATGTCGGGGCGGCCGACCTCCTCGAGCGCCTTGCGCAGCGCGGGCACCAACGTCAGGTGCCCGGCCGCCAGCGAGGACACACCGACGACGTGGACGTCGTTGTCGGCGGCCTGCGTGGCGACCTCCTCGGGGGTGGCGAACAGCGGGCCCACGTCGACGTCGAAGCCGAGGTCGGCGAATGCCGTCGCGATCACCTTCTGCCCGCGGTCGTGTCCGTCCTGGCCCATCTTGGCGACCAGCACGCGCGGGCGCCGACCCTCCGCCTCGGCGAACTGCTCGACGATCTCCGTGGCCGCCTCGACGCCGGTCACCGCACCCACCTCATGTCGATACACCCCGCTGATGGTCTTGATCTCTGCCTGATGGCGACCATAGACCTTTTCCAGCGCCGCGGAGATCTCACCGACGGTTGCCTGCTGCCGGGCGGCCTCGATGGCCAGTGCCATCAGGTTGTTCTCCATGCCGCCGTCGTCGCTGGCCGCGGCGCGCGTCAGATCGGCCAGGGCCGCCTCCACCGCCGCCGAATCCCGGCCTGCGCGAAGCCGATCGAGCTTCTCGAGTTGTTCGGTGCGCACCTTGGAGTTCTCGACCTTGAGAACCTCGATCTCCTCGTCGTCGTCGACGCGGTACTTGTTGACCCCGATGAGCGGCTGCTGACCGGAGTCGATGCGCGCCTGCGTGCGGGCGGCGGCCTCCTCGATCCGCAACTTCGGCAGACCCTCGTTGATCGCCTGCGTCATACCGCCGGTCGCCTCGACCTCGGCGATGTGCTCGCGGGCCTTCTGGGCGAGCTGATGGGTCAGCCACTCGACGTAGTTGCTGCCCGCCCACGGATCGATCGGGCGTGTGGTACCCGATTCCTGCTGCAACAGCAGCTGGGTGTTGCGGGCGATGCGGGCGGAGAAGTCCGTCGGCAGGGCGATCGCCTCGTCGAGGGCGTTGGTGTGCAACGACTGGGTGTGACCCTGGGTGGCCGCCATCGCCTCGACGCAGGTACGGGCGACGTTGTTGAACACGTCCTGGGCGGTCAACGACCACCCCGAGGTCTGCGAATGTGTGCGCAGCGACAACGATTTCGGGTTCTTCGGATCGAACTGGGCGACGAGTTCGCTCCACAGCAGACGCGCGGCACGCAGCTTGGCGACCTCCATGAAGAAGTTCATCCCGATGCCCCAGAAGAACGACAGTCGCGGGGCGAACTTGTCGATGTCGAGCCCGGCGTCGAGGCCGGCGCGGATGTACTCCACACCGTCGGCGAGGGTGTAGGCGAGCTCGAGATCGGCGGTGGCCCCGGCCTCCTGGATGTGATAGCCGGAGATGGAGATCGAGTTGAACCGCGGCATCTTCTGGCTGGTGTACTCGAAGATGTTGGAGATGATCCGCATCGACGGCTTGGGCGGATAGATGTAGGTGTTGCGGACCATGAACTCCTTGAGGATGTCGTTCTGGATGGTCCCCGCCAGCTTCTCCGGCGGCACGCCCTGTTCCTCTGCGGCAACGACATACAGCGCCAGGATGGGCAGCACCGCACCGTTCATCGTCATCGACACCGACACGCTGCCGAGGTCGATGCCGTCGAAGAGCTGGCGCATGTCGAGGATGGAGTCGATCGCCACACCCGCCATGCCGACGTCACCGGCGACGCGTGGATGGTCGGAATCGTAGCCGCGGTGGGTGGCCAGGTCGAAGGCCACCGACAGGCCCTTCTGCCCGGCCGCCAGGTTGCGGCGGTAGAAGGCGTTGGATTCCGCCGCGGTGGAGAAGCCCGCGTACTGACGGATGGTCCACGGCTGGTTGACGTACATCGTCGGATACGGGCCGCGGATGAACGGCGCCGCCCCGGGTACCGAATCCAACGGATACGGGTGGGCGCCGTCGGTGGTCACCGCATCCCGGTCGGCGCGGGTGTACACCGGCGTGACGTCGATCTGCTCGGGGGTGCTCCAGGTGACCTGCTCGGTGCTGTAACCGTGGGCGGCCGAGAGGTCCCCGATCACCTCCGCAGCCGCGTCGGCCGGTACCGCCGGCACCTCGACGGCGAGGTCGACGTCGGCGAAACTCGGTATCGCGGTTGTCTGTTCGGTGTTGGTCATGCGCTGGCTCCCGAGGTGGCGGGGACGGAGGGGACGAGCCGGTCGAAGAGGTCGGTGAGGGTGGCCACCGCGTCGATGCCCACACGCAGCGAGCCATCGGGGCGGTCGTCACCGGCGGGCCATTCCTTGTCCGGTCCGGCGAGCAGCACGTGCGCCAGACCCGCTGCCCGCGCGGCGGCCAGCGCCGCCGGACCGTCCTCGGCGTAGCGCGCCTTGGCGCCGCACAGGACGGCGATCGGCGTGCCGGTGTCGGCGATCGCGGTGGGGATGGTCGACGCGTCGAGCGGCCCGGGGTTCACCGCCTCGATCCCGCCCGCCGCGAGCAGATTCGCGACGAACGTGGTGCGGCCGTTGTGCTCGGCCACACTTCCCAACGGCAGCAACAGGATTCGCGGACGGGTGCCGGTGTCGGCGAACTGGGCGTCGGAGCGATCCCGCAACTGCTCGAAGGCGCGTCCGACGCGGGCCAGTCGCGGGGTCGCGCCGACGAGGTCGGTCGTCGTGGCCGGGGCGCCGGTGATCGGCTTCTCGGCGAGATTCGGGAACTCGTTGACCCCGGTCACCGATTCGCGACGATGGGCGACCGCCACGTCCCGGGTCTGCAACGACTCGGCGACACGCTCGGCGATCCACCCCGAGTCGAGGGCGGCGCGATATCCGCCCTGCTTCTCGATGTCACCGAAGACCGCCCACGCGTTCGCGGCGAGGTCGTCGGTGAGCGATTCGACGAACCACGATCCGCCTGCCGGATCGAGCACGCGTCCGATGTTGGACTCCTCGAGGAGCAACAGCTGGGTGTTGCGGGCGATCCGCCGGGAGAACGCGGCTCCGGAGGTGCGTGCATCGGCGGGCAACGCGGCGTCGTACCGCAGGACGGTGACCTGGTCGGCACCGCCGATGCCGGCACCGAAGGCGGCGATGGTGCTGCGCAGCATGTTGACCCACGGATCACGCTGGCTGTACATCGACAGGTCGGTGACCGCATGGGTCAGCGCGCCACCGGACGTCGGTGCGCCGATCACCTCGGCCACCCGAGCCCAGATACGCCGCAGCGCACGCAGTTTCGCGATTCCGGCGAACTGATCGTCGGCGACCGAGACGGCGAAGGTGAGCTGTTCCAGCGCGGCCGCGGGGTCGAGTCCGGCGGCGGTGAGATCACGCAGATGCGCCACCGCGGCAGCCACCGACAGGGCCAGTTCGAGTCCGTTGTCGGCACCGGCGGTGGCGAAGTCGGTGCCGTCGACCCGGAGGGTGCGAACCGCGGCGCCGTGCGCCCCCGCGACCTCGACCGCCAGTTCCGTGGCCGCCTCGGGTGCCACCGTGGGCCGTCCCGAGTATGCGGCGGTCAGCGGTGAGAGCCCGAGGGACAGCGTCGTCGCCGCGGTCGGCGCGGCGGTGTTCGCGCCCGCGGGCGCACCGTCGAGGACGGCGAGCAGGGCGCGTGCGGCCTCGATACCCGAGGCGCCGGCGTCGAGGGTGATCGGCACGAGATCCAGGTAGACACCGGACAGCACGGTGGCGAGGTCGTCGGCGGTCAATGCACCTCCGACGGCCAGCCACAGGCCGCTGGTCCCGTTGTTCATCGCCTCGAGGATCTCGGTGTTGACCTGTTGGGCCGATGCCGGATCGTCGCCGAATCGTTCGGTCACCCGCCAGCCGGTGAGGACGTCGCGGTGCGGGTCGGCCCCACGGACGTAGGGGAAGCCACCGGGGACACCGGGTTCTGCGGTCTCGTCTCGGCGCGTGTAGAGCGGGCGGACGGTCAGCCCGTCCCGGGTCTGCGTGGACAGCAGTGCCTCGGGGGTGTCGGGGAGATCATCGACCTCGACGCGCCGCGACTTGGCGAGCACCCCGGCCGCGGCCCGCGACCATGTCTCGTATGCCTCGTCGAGCGCCTGTCGGGACTGCTCGGGCTGTTCGCTGTGCTCGGGCATCGTGCTGCACACACCTCCATCATGCGCTCGGTCGAGAGCGTAGTTGACCTTAGCCGATCGCTCGCTCGGTACCGCACAGTAGGCCCGTGTCGTGACGTATGCCACGTCCGACACGCCTGGCCCGGCGGACTCGGCCGCGATCACGCGGGAGCCGGTCGAGCGGACCGCCCTAGAGTGGAGCGGTGCGTAACGATCGCAGTGGTTCCGGCGAGTCCGTGGCACCCGCCTCGCCCGAGCCGCCGATCCCGTCGGGGTCGCCGGGCCGGTCCAGAGATGCGATGACCACCCAATCGCGCCGCAGTATCCGCAACGCGGTCCTCGGACTCGTCGCGGTGTGCGCGGTGCTGGCCATCTCCTATCTCGTTCCCCTTCCCTCGGTCGGCAGTGTGCGCGCCTGGGGCGAGAATCTCGGGCCCGCCTTCGTCTGGGTGTTCTTCGGCGCCTACGTGGTATGCACGGCACTGCCGATCCCCCGCACCATCTTCACCGTCATGTCGGGGATCTTCTTCGGTCCCGTCGTCGGCGTGATCGGCGCGATGATCTCGGCAACCCTGGCGGCGTACCTGGCGTTCCGGGTGGCCCGTGGTGTCGGGCGGTCCCGCATTCAGCCATTCCTGCAGCGGCCGGTGATGCGAGCGGTCGAGTACCGGCTGGCCGCGCGCGGCTGGCTGGCCGTCGGGTCGCTGCGGCTGATCCCGGTCTGTCCGTTCTGGCTGCTGAACTACTGCGCGGGACTCTCCTCGGTGCGCACCGGCCCCTACCTGCTGGCGAGTGTGACGTGCATGGCCCCGGGAACCGTGGCGGTCGTGCTTCTCGGCGACGCGCTGACCGGTCGACAGAACCCGTGGTTGCTGGCTCTGAGCGCCACGTTCTTCGCGATCGGGGTCATCGGGCTCGTCGTCGACGTGCGGACACCCCTTCGGCCATCAACTTCTCAAACTTGATTTATCCATATCAAGTCATTTTGCTTGATATACCGATGACAAGTCCTCATACTTGTGGCATGAGGCACCACGGGCCGCGGGGTCCCGCAACCGCAGTCGCCGCAACCGCCCTGTCGGTGGCGGGTGATCTGCTGTGTTCGTGATGACGATCGACCAGCGCCGGAGCCGGACGGACCGCGACCGCGTTCCCGACCTGCTCACCGCCGTTGCCGACACCCCGGTCCTCCGACCCTTCGACCGCACCGCAGGCGACGAGGTCCAGGCCGTACTCACCGACCCGGACGCCGTCGTCGCCGTCACCCTGCTGCTGGCCGACGAGGGACATTGGAGCATCGGCATCGGCATCGGCGACGTCGAGACACCGCTCCCTGCGCAGACCCGGGCGGGCCGCGGTGAGGCGTTCGAACATGCGCGGGCCGCGGTGGAAGCGGCCAAGGCCGCGCGGCCACCGCTGGCGGTGCGCGGAGCGTCCCGGTGGGCCGAACACGCCGACACCGCTCTGCGTCTGCTCACCGAGATCGTGATCACCCGCTCGGCCGCGGGCCGGGAGGCCGTGTCGCTGGTCCGTGGCGGCCTGCGACAGACCGCGGCGGCCGAAGAGCTCGGCATCACCCCGCAGGCCATGTCGCAGCGATTGCGGGCGGCGCGCTGGGAACTGGAGTCGCCCACGCGAGATCTCGTCGCCGATCTCCTCGCCCGCGCCGACCGACCCGCCGAGGACCCCCGATGACCGCCACCGCCATCACGGTGCTCATCGTGATCGCCGCGCTCCCCGGGGCGGCGATGGCGCTGCACCGTCGGCTCGGCAACCGCGAGTGGATCGATCCGGCGTCGAGCGTCGTCTCGTTGCTGCTCGCATCGGTGGCCGCACTGTGCGCGTGGTCCGGTACCGCACCGACCACCCACGCCGTGTCCGTCATCGGATCCCTCGCGGCCACCACGGCCGCGGTGACCGCCGGCGGCGCCATCGTCCGATCGGTACTCATCGCCGGAGGCGTCACCAGAGCCCCGGCTCGCACCGCACCGCCCGCGGGTGGGCCGGACGAGCCCGAGTCCGGTCCGCTGCGTGGTGGCCGGGTGATCGGATACCTCGAACGGCTCGCCGTCGTCGGGACCCTGCTGCTCGGTTGGCCGGAGGGGCTGGCGATCATCCTCGCGGTCAAGAGCCTGGCCCGGTTTCCGGAACTACGCGCGCCGCATGCCAGCGAGCAGTTCATCATGGGCACCTTCGCCTCGGTGCTGTGGGCGTGCGGGATGGCCGGGGTGGGGCACCTGCTGGCCGTGTGACCGCGGCCGGCACGGTCCGATAAGTCGGGCTGGTCGGTTTCTCGAGCCCGAAATATCAAGCGTTGAGCGGACTCTCAGCTGATTGACGGCGAGGTGCCAGTTCCGGGACGCACACTGGCGCGAGTGGGTTCGCACACGTACGGACACGGCGTCTCGTTGCTCGACGGCTGGTTGCCGCTGACCATCGAGATCGTCGCCATCGTCCTCTTGGTCCTGGTCATCGCACGCCGGTCGCGACGATGGTGGCTGCTCTGGATTCCGGTGAGCGTCGGGGTCGGCGCACTGACGGTGTGGGCCGCATACGAATACTGGTCCTCAGAGGGTATGTCCTCCGACCCCGCGCCGCAGCTCTTGTGGTGGTGGATCGGCGCGCTGGGCGCCGCGGTGGCGCTGGTCGTCGTCGGTGCACGTCGCACCCAGTGGTGGCGCCGGGTGGCATCGGTGTTGTCGGTGATCGCCGTGCTCGCGGCGGCCGCGCTCAGTGTGAACCAGTGGGTCGGCTACTTCCCGACCGTTCAGGAGGCGTGGGCGCAACTGACTGCCGGACCGCTGCCCGACCAGATCGACAACTCGACGCTGGCCGCCGATCGCAACACCGTGCAGACCACCGGCAAGGTGGTCTCCATCGACACCGGTTCGGCGCACAGCGATTTCGCCCATCGCACCGAATATGTCTATCTGCCACCCGCGTGGTTCGCCGGCCCCACCCCGCCGACCCTTCCGGTCGTGATGATGATCAGCGGCGAATTCAACACCCCCGCCGACTGGATGCGCACCGGACATGCCGTCCAGATCATCGACGCCTACGCGCGCACACATCACGGACAGGCTCCGATCCTGGTGTTCCCGGATGTGGGCGGAAGCTTCAACAACGACACCGAATGCGTCAACGGGCCCCGCGGCAACGTCGCCACACATCTGACCGACGAGGTCCGTCCGGCGGTGATCTCGCAGTTCCGCGCATCGCCTGCCGCCGCCAACTGGGGCGTGGTCGGCTGGTCGATGGGCGGCACCTGCGCGGTGGACCTGGTGACCATGCACCCCGATGAATTCACCTCGTTCGAGGACATCGCCGGCGACGCCGCCCCCAACTCCGGCACCACGAGCCAGACGGTCAGCCGGCTCTTCGGGGGCAGCACCACGGCCTACGCCGACTTCGACCCGGCGACGGTCATGGCGCGCCACGGTCGCTACACCGGGGTCTCGGGGTGGTTCGACGAATCCTCCGGCGGCGGCTGGGGTCCCGGCGGTCCGGGACAGCACGGCGGACACCACCCGGGACAGGGCGGCCGGGGCCAGGGGAAGTGGGGTCAAGGACAAGGGGGCCAGGGACACGGGAATCAGGGCAAGTGGGGTGGCCCGGGCCAGGGTGGCACCGGACTCGGTGGCCGCGACGGCGGTGGGCACATCACCCCGGGGTCGGAGCTGACCGCGGCACGAACGCTGTGCACCGACGGTGAAAAAGTGGGCATCACCTGTTCGATCCATCTGCAATCGGGCGGGCACACATGGCAATTCGCCGAGCAGGCCTTCACCGACGCGCTGCCCACCATGGCCGCCGAGATCGGGGTACCCGACGCCGGTCCGGTGCCGGCGACCACGACGCACACGCCCTCGGGCACCGCACCGAGTGCCCCGTCGGCGTCGGTGAACGCGATGTCCGCACCCTCGTCCTCGCCACCGGCGTGAGACCCCGCCCGGCGTGGTGCCGGACGACGCGGACCTAGGAGCTCGGCTCGGCGGTGTCGGTCGGGGCGGCCGATTCGACCGCGGGTGCCGCCGCGAATCCCGGTGCCGCGTCGAGCGCTCCCGACGAGGTGGTGTCGGCGGGGATGGAGCGACGAGTGGCCGCACGCAGCGGAGCATCGGGTTCGACGGGCTGACGGGCAACCGCCTCGGCCTCGGCAACCGCACGCGCCACCCGCGGGTCGGTGGTCATGTCGAACCAGCCCTCGGTGTCGGATTCGTCGACGTCGGCCGGGATGTCGTCGGCGGGCTCGTAGCGGAACACCCCGTCGTCGCCCTTGACGCCGAACGACTTCGCGAATCCCTGGAGGGCCGAACCGAAGTCGGTCGGCAACACCCACACCTTGCTGGCTTCGCCCTTGGCCATCTCGGGGATCTGTTGCAGGTACTGATAGGCGAGGATCTCCGGTGTCGGCTTGCTCGCCTTGACCGCGGCGAAGGTCTTCTGGATCGCCTTGGCCTCACCCTGCGCCTTGAGGTAGGTCGCCGCGCGATCGCCCTGGGCACGCAGGATGCGGGACTGCCGCTCGGCCTCGGCGGAGAGGATCGCGGCCTGCTTGGCACCCTCGGCGGACAGGATCTGGCTCTGCTTGGCACCCTCGGCGGTCTTGATCGCCGACTCGCGCTGTCCCTCCGCGGCCAGGATGGTCGCGCGCTTCTCACGGTCGGCCTTCATCTGCTTTTCCATCGATTCCTGGATCGACGGCGGCGGCATGATCGACTTGAGCTCGACGCGCGCCACGCGCAGTCCCCATCGCCCGGTCGCCTCGTCGAGTACGCCGCGCAACTGGCCGTTGATCGAGTCCCTCGACGTCAGCGTCTCCTCGAGGGTCATGCCACCGACCACGTTGCGCAGTGTGGTGATGGTCAGCTGCTCGACGCCGGCGATGTAGTCGTCGATCTCGTAGACCGCCGACCGCGGATTGGTGACCTGGAAGTAGACGACGGTGTCGATCGACAGGGTGAGGTTGTCCTCGGTGATGACCGGCTGCGGGGGGAAGGACACCACGCGTTCGCGGATGTCGACGCGCGCCCGGATCCGGTCGATGAACGGCACCAGCAGGGTCAACTGCCCCGACACGGTACGGGTGTAGCGCCCCAGGCGTTCGATCACCGCCGCCTCCGCCTGCGGGATGAGGGCCACCGATTTCGCGAGGGTGACCACCACCAACACGATCACCAGGACGGCCACCACCAAGCCGATGTACTCCACGACCCTCACCCCTTCCATACGACGGCGGTCGCGCCGTCGATCTGCATCACGGTCACCTGTTCGCCCGGTTCGAAATGATCGCCGGGGGTCATCGCGCGGGCGGACCACTCCTCGCCGTCGATCTTCACCCGGCCGCGGTGTTCGTCGACGGACGCGAGGACCGTGGCGTGCTTGCCCTCGAGCGCCTCGACGTTGGTCAGCAATGCCGGTCGGGACATCAGATGCCGTTTGGCCACCGGCCGCACGAATGCCAGCAACGCGACCGCAACCACCGCGAACACCACCACGTCCACCCAGATGGGTGGTGAGACAAAGAAATCCACACCCGTGGCGGCGAGCGCGCCACCACCGAGCATGAGCAGCACCAGATCTCCGCTGACCATCTCGCCGATCAGCAGCACGATCACGGCCACCAGCCAGATCAGGGTGCTCATGGGTCCAGTCTGCCAGAATCGCCACCGGGGCAGCGGCGATCCGGACCGCGCCCGAGTCCCCGGAGCGATCGCCGACTCAGCCGTCGCCGTCCGCGGCGGTCACGAAATCGATGAGTTCCTCGACCGAGCGCAACAGATCCACCTCGAGGTCACGGAAGTCGTTGACCTTCGACAGCACCCGACGCCAGCCGTCTTGTGGTGTGCCCCAGCCCAATCGGGTACACACCCCGGCCTTCCACTCCTCCCCGCGCGGCACCGTCGGCCAGGCCCGGATGCCCACGGAGGACGGTTTGACCGCTTCCCAGACATCGATGAACCGATGCCCACGAACGAGGACGTGCTCCCCCACATCCGCGGTCAGGCGCTCCTCCTTGGAACCGGCAACGAGGTGGTCGACCAACACACCCGCTCGGCGATGGGCGGCAGGCCCGAAATCGGCGAGTACGGCGTCGAGGTTGTCGAGGCCGTCGAGCCCCACGACCACCACCCCCTCGGCGCGCAGATCCGATCCCCAGACGCGTTCGAGAAGAGTGGCGTCGTGCACGCCCTCGACGAAGATCCGGCTCGCACGGGCCGTGCGGGCGCGCGCCGCGGGCGCCACCCGTGATCCCGACGCGGTGCGCTGCGCCGCGACCGGACCCCGGGTGCGCGGTCGGACCAGGGTCACCGGTGCACCGTCGATGAGGAACGCCGCGGGATGCATGACGAAGACCCGCGTACGCCCGTGGCGGTCCTCGAGCCGTACCAGGTCGCCGGCATAGCTCTTCTCGAGTCCGACGACGGCGCCGCAGAATCCGCTGGCCGCGTCCTCGACGACCAGGTCTCGCTCTGCCGCCACCTCTGGGGTGCGGGGCGCGGCGCGGCGCGGCGCCGCCAGTACATCTCGTCCATAACGATCGTCGGTCACACCCGTCACGCTAACCAACTCCCGCCCCAGACCGGCGAAAGCCACGCCGGGCGCCGATGTGCGAACCGGAAGGTATCGTGGACGACCTATGACCAGTATCGACCATGTCCTGCAACACGCCTGGCCGGCCAGCGCCCTGGGCGCGTGGTCTGCGGCGTGGATCGCCGGACGCTGCTCCCCCGACGACGTCGTCGACACCCTCGCCGGATCCGCCGATCTGCACGTCCTCGACGACCGGACGGGCACGCCCGACCCGACCCCGGCCGGTGTTCTGGGAATACTCACCCTGCTCCGCGACGCCGGACGCCTCTCGGTCCGGCTCCCCAGCGCCGGCGACCCGCAGGGCCTCCCACCCGACGAGGCCACCACCGCCGCCTTCGCCGCCGGCGAGGTCCTGTTGATCGACGACGGCGCCGCGACGCCGCTGGCACTGATCCCGACCGAACACGACGGCTCCTGCCGCTGGCGGGCGATGCGCTACCGATCGGCGGTGCCAAGCGGGGCAACCGGGCTCGCCGGCGACATCGAATACGAACTGCGACAGGCGATCTCGACGACAGCCGAGCTGATCACGAAGATCGGTGGCCGGACGGCGACGATGCCCGTCGATCTGCGCGGAACGCTGCGCGCACAGACCCACCGCCACCTCGTCGAGGTGCCACCACACGACGACATGCGTGCGACACGCATGATCGAGACCGCGGCACAGGTCGAGTCGATCGCGATCCTCGCCGGCGAGGCCGGAGCCGGATTCGGGGCAACCGCCGCACAGTGGTCATCCGGCGATGGGGAGCTGCGGCGGCTGGTCGGTCTCGCCCATGCCGCGCGCGCCGCCGCGGTGAACCGGATCATCGCCGAATTCCTCGGCACCACGTGGTGATCGGCGGTCGCCGACGATCCACATCCCCGGTGAGGGTGATCGCCCCCGCCGTCAGCGGCGGGTCGGGCGGGCCACCGGGACACAGCAGCGGTCCCGGCAGATCGCCCCGTTGTCCCCGCACCCCATCGGCGGCTCGCCCGCCGGAGTGGTTGCAGCACCGGCATAGCGGTCATCGGCAAGGTGGTCGTCGACGAGATCGGCGATCAGGGACACGAAACGCGCGTCGGTACCCACGGTGTCGGCGCGGACGTAGTCCATTCCCAGACGCCGCGCGGTATCGGCCGCCTCGTTGTCGAGATCCCAGATCACCTCGAGATGATCGGAGATGAAACCCACCGGGTAGACGATGACCTGCGTGATGCCCTGTTCGGCCAGTGTTTCGAGATGGTCGCAGATGTCCGGGCTCAACCAGGGCACCTGCGGCGGCCCCGACCGCGACTGCCATACCTGGTCGTGGTCGTCGAAACCGGCTGCCCGCGCAACCATCTCGGCCGCGCGAGCCACCTGATGCGAATACAGGTGGCCGCCGTCGGCGGCGGGCCCGGAGTTCGCGTCGGCGGCGCTCGGCACCGAATGTGCCGTGCACACCAGACGCGGCGGGCGTGACGCGGGCGGAAGGAGGGCCGCCGCACGCGCGACCGCGTCACGGCCGGCCGCCACCATCGCCGGATGATCCCAATACTGTGGGAGTTTGCGCAGCAGAACGGGATCCGACGATGCGGCCGCGGGTCGGCGGCGCGAGAGCTCGGTCACCGCGTGCTCGATGTCCTCGTGGTACTGCCGACAACCGGAATAGCCGCCCCAGGCCGACGTCGGGAACACCAGAATCCGCCGATGACCCGCGTCGTACATCTCGGTGACGGTGTCGGCGATCATCGGATGCCAGTTGCGGTTACCGAAGAAGACCGGCAGCCCCTCGTGCCCGCGACGGTCCAACTCGGCACGCAGGGCCGCGATCAGGTCGAGATTGAGCCGGTTGATCGGTGACACACCACCGAAGTGCAGGTAGTGCTGCGCCACCGCCTCGAGGCGCTCCCGGGGCACACCACGCCCTCGGGTGACGTTCTCCAGGAAGGGGATCACGTCGTCGGGCCCGTCGGGCCCCCCGAAGGACAGGAACAGCACGGAGTCGAACGGCCGGCGCTCGCCGGTGCGATCGACGTCCCCGCGTTCGGGCGCGACGGTCACCGACACACGCTCACTTGATGAAGTCCTCAGGGAACCAGGTGTTGTGGCTCGCCCCGCCGTCGACGTAGACGATCGACCCGGTGGTGCCCGGCAGATAGTCGGAGAGCAGTGTGCACACACTGGTGCCCACCACGCCCGGATCGTTGACGTCCCAGCCGATCGGCGACGCACCGTTCCAGTACTCGTTGAGCATGTTCAGCTTCTTCGCGTCATCCGTCGCGGTGCCCGAAATCGCCTTGGCAGCAAGCGTTTTAATGGGACCGGCCGCGACCAGATTGGACCGGATCCGCTTGGCGTAGCCAACCTCACGCGCCACATAACGGTTCACCGACTCCAGGGCGGCCTTGGCCACCCCCATCCAGTTGTAGTCGGGCATCGCGGTCCGCGGATCGAAGTCCATGCCGACGATCGAGCCGCGTTCGTTCATCACCGGCAGCACCGCGCGCGCGAGCGACGCGTAGCTCCACGCCGAGATCTCGAAGGCCTTGGACACGTCGGGGCCCGGGCCGTCGAGGAACGGCACGGCGTCGGGGCCCATCAGGGTTTTGGGCGCGAACGCGATCGAGTGCACCACTCCGTCGACGCCCTCGGGCGCGAGTTCACCGACCTTGTCGGCGAGTGCGGCGAGCGACTCCTCGTCGGTGACGTCGAGCGGGATCGCCGGCGGGACCTCCTGCGGTAGCCGCTTGGCGATGCGGTCGATCAGCCGCAATCGCTCCGGGATCCCGGTGATGATGACCTTCGCGCCCTGCTCCTGGGCGACCTTGGCGGTGTGGAAGGCGATGGAGGCATCGGTGATGATGCCGGTGACGAGGACGGTCTTGCCGTCCAGGATTCCGCTCACGGCGAGAACTCCTCTGCTGTGCGGGGTCGGGGGATTGGAGAAAATCGATGGTGGGAGAACGGATCCGGAGAGTCTAGTGGCCCATACCGAGACCGCCGTCGACGTTGATCACGTTGCCGGTGACATAGGACGAGTCGTCGGAGGCCAGGAACGACACCACCGCGGCGACCTCTTCGGGCTGTCCCATCCTTTTGGCCGGGATCGCCTGGTCCACCGCGGTCTTGGTGTACTCCTCGGGCAGCGCTCGGGTCATGTCGGTGTCGATGAGCCCGGGTGCGACGACGTTGGCGGTGATGTTGCGGCCGCCGAGTTCGCGGGTCACCGACCGCGCGAGCCCGATCACACCGGCCTTCGACGAGGCGTAGTTGGCCTGGCCGGGGGTACCCATCAGACCGACGACCGAGCCGAGGTAGATGAATCGTCCCCACCGCTTGCGCAGCATGTCCCGGGTGGCCGCCTTGGTCACCCGGAAGGCCCCGGTCAGGTTGGCGTTGATGACCTTCTCGAAGCTCTCCACGCTCATCCGCATGAGAAGCGTGTCCTCGTTGATGCCGGCGTTGGACACAACCACCTCGACGGGCCCCTGATGCTCGGCGATCTCGGTGAACGCCCGGTCCACCGACTCGGTGTCGGTGACATCGCACACGACCCCGAACAACCCGTCGGGCACCCCGGAACCGCGATGGGTCACCGCGACCTTGTGCCCGTCGGCGAGCAGCCGCCGGGCCACGGCCAGACCGATTCCACGGTTGCCGCCGGTGACCAGTACCGATCGTGAGACCCGACCGGTGTCGGTCGATTCGTTGCTATCAGCCATGCGCCAAACCTATCGGTTGGATCGGTGTCACTTGCTGCCAGGTCGGCCCTGGGCGCGCACCCGCACACACCGACGCCTCCGGTGCACCGGCTACGGCAGGCGCTGGTTGATGACCAGCGAGCCGATGACCGCGGCGATCGCGAGGATCGTGCCGGAGATGATCCAGGGTCGCGAGCTGTCGCCCTTGCGGATCTCGTAGCCGATGTCCTGCTGCAGCGATTCGTAGACCTTGTTGAGCTCGTCGAGACTCGACGCGGTGAAGAACCGGCCGCCGGAGAGGTTGGCGATCTGACGCAGGGTGTCGTCGTCGACGGGCACCGGTACCTGATCGCCGTCGAGATCCACGGTGCCGGTCGCGGTACCGAAGGAGATCGTGGACACCGGGATGTTCTCCTCCTTGGCCTTACGGGCCGCGGTGAAGGCGCCGCGCGGGTCGTCGGGGTCGTCGGGCACCGTCTCCTTGCCGTCGGAGAGCAACACGATGCGTGCCGGTGGCGCGCCGGAGTCACCGCCGAGGACGGCGTTGAGCGTCTGGATCTGCTGGATGGCCGCGAAGATGCCCTCACCGGTGGCCGTCTTGTCGGCCAGTTGCAGTTTGTCGACGGCGGACTTGGTCGCACCGTGATCCGGTGTGGGCGTGACGAGATTCGACGCCGTCCCGGCGAACGAGATCAGGCCCAGGTTGATGCCGTCGGTGAGGTCGTCGGCGAATTTCTTCGCCGCGGCCTGCGCCGCCTTGAGCCGCGTCGGCGCGACGTCGGTCGACTCCATGGATCGCGAGACGTCCATGACCAGGATGACGGTGGCCTTGTTGCGCGGCACCTTGCGATCGGCCTGCGGTCCGGCCGCGGCGACGACGAGCAGGAGCAACGCGACGATCAGCAGGGCGATCGGGGCGTGGCGGGCCCATCGTGTCCAGCGACCATCGGGCGTGGTGACCCGGTCGAGGACCTCGGTGTTGGCGAACTGCAGGGTTCGCCTGCGACGAGCCCGGAGGATGTAGACATAGCAGGCGACGACGCCGGCCACGAGCAGGGCGAGCAACAGCCACCAGGGGTTGGAGAACACTCCGTGATCACCCGACCCCGGCCGCGAGGCCGCGGCGGCGCCGGCCGACGAACTTGACGACGTCGGTGAGCCAGTCCCGGTCGGTGCGCAGCGACAACACCGGACCGCCGCAACTGCGGATGGTGCGCCGCACCTTGTCCTGGTGGGCCTGGGCCGCCACCGAGAAATCATGGCGGAGGCGGTCGGTGATGGTCACCTCACGCACCTCGCCGGACTCGGCGTCGGCCAGGCGGACCTCACCGATCGGCGGCAGTTCCACATCACGCGGATCGAGCACCTCCACGGCGAGGAGTTCGTGGTGGGCGGCAATCGCCCGCAGCGACCGCTCCCAGGTGATCGGTCCGAGGAAATCACTGATCACCACGGCCAGACCGCGGCGTCGTTGCGGACGACGGAGCGCCTCGATACCGGCGTCGAGGTCGCCACGGACACCGGGAGCGCCGCGCGTGGTGGTGGCGATCGTCTTCAGCACATGTTGGGCGTGCACTCGTCCGGCCCGCGCCGGGACGCGGACGACCTGGTCACCGGTCACCACGATCGCCCCGTGCCGATTGCCGCCACCGGAGGTCAGGTGAACGATCGCGGCTGCCGCCGCGACCGCCAGATCCCTTTTGGTGCAGTTGACGGTGCCGAAATCGAGGCTCGCCGACGCGTCGACCACGAGCCACGTCTCGAGCTCGCGGTCGGCGATCATCTGACGAACATGCGGCTGCGTGGTGCGAGCGGTCACCGACCATTCCATGCGGCGGATGTCGTCGCCGGGCTGGTAGGGGCGCGCCTCCCCCGGCTCGGAACCGGGCCCCGGGATGAGGCCGAGGTGCTCGCCCTGCAGCACTCCGTCGAGTTTGCGCCGCACGGTGAGCTCGAGCATCTTCAGCGCCGCGGTGAGCTGCGGCTCCTCGAGCAGTCCCGCCCCGAGCGACGGCAGATCGCTATTGGCCGCCATAGTGCGCGGTCGCCTGGTTGGGTGCGTGCTGACCCGGCTGGGCGGTGATCTGCTGACCGACGCTCGGCGGCGCACCGACCGGCGATGCCGGCGGGTTGGGGTGATCCAGACCCGCCGGCTGCTGGGGTCCTGTCTGCTGGAGTCCCGGCTGCTGGTTCGACGGGTGCTGCTGGTTCGACGGGTACGGGGCGGCCATCGGTTGTGCGCCGACCTGCGGCAGACCGACGGTCTGCAGAATGCGGGTGATCACCGTGTCCGCGGTGATCTCGTCGGCCATCGCGTCGTAACTGAGGACCAGACGGTGCCGTAGCACGTCCGGGATGACCTCGACGATGTCCTGTGGGATGACGTAGTCGCGCCCGCGCACGAGCGCCAGTGCCCGGGCCGCCGCGACGATACCGAGGGTCGCGCGCGGCGAGGCGCCGTAGGACAGCCAGCTCGCGGCATCGGTCAGTCCGAGTTCGGCCGGGCGGCGGGTGGCGTTGATGACGCGCACGACGTAGTCGACCAGGGCGTGGTGCACGAAGACGTTGGCGGCGGTCCGCTGCAGGCGGATGGTGGCCGCGGGATCGAGGATCTGCGATGCCTCGGGGGCGACATTGCCCATCCGATAGACGATCTCGCGTTCTTCCTCCACCGACGGGTAGTCGACGAGCACCTTGAACAGGAACCGGTCGCGCTGCGCCTCGGGCAGGGGGTAGACGCCCTCGTTCTCGATCGGGTTCTGGGTGGCCATCACCAGGAACGGATCGGGCATCGGATAGGTCGTTCCGCCGATCGAGACATGACGCTCGGCCATCACCTCGAGCAGCGCCGACTGGACCTTTGCGGGCGCGCGGTTGATCTCGTCGGCGAGCAGGAAGTTCGCGACCACGGGGCCGAGTTCGGTGTCGAACTCCTCGCGTCCCTGACGATAGATCCGTGTGCCGATGAGGTCGGTCGGGACGAGGTCGGGGGTGAACTGGACGCGGGAGAAACTGCCGCCGATCACCTTGGCGAAGGTCTCGACCGCGAGGGTCTTGGCCACCCCGGGAACACCCTCGAGCAGGATGTGGCCGCGGGCGAGCAGGCCCACGAGAATGCGTTCGACGAGCTGGTCCTGGCCGACGATGACCCGCTTGACCTCGTAGATCGCCCGTTCCACGAGCTTGACGTCGGCGTCGCTCAATTCGAAGCCCGCCGCGCCGGCCCCCTGCGCCGTCGACTCGACTGTGGGATGTGAGGTCAACCCTTGCTCCTGTCGTTGCTGATCCGGCGACGGACGTACCCCCGCTCTCGTCGTTGCCAGCCTAGCGGCGCCGACTGAGAACATGCCACGAAGGGCGCGGGCGTCGCCGACGCCGGTAGGTCGGATGAACGAGCGTGAGCCCGCCGACCCACCGGTCAGAGGAGACGGACGACGTTGGGCATCGCGCCGTCGGTGCGCACCGGCGACACCTTCACCACGTCGCCCGACTGAGGCGCCTCGACCATCTTTCCGTCGCCGAGATAAAGGGCGACGTGCTCACTGGCGTTGGGGCCGTAGAAGATCATGTCGCCGCGCTGCATCTGCGCCAGCGGGAACTGCGGCCCCGAGGTGTACTGATAACCGGTGTAGTGCGGCAGCTCGATTCCGACGCCGGCAAAGGCATAGACCATCAGACCCGAGCAGTCGAACCCGATCTTGTTGTAGTCGCCGTAGCTGTCGGCGACGCCGCCGTCGCGGATGCCCTGGGTCGGCCCGTTGGCATCACCACCGCCCCACGCATAGGGCACGTTCAGCTGCGACAACGCGCGGTTCACGACGATCTCGACGGCCTGCGGGCCTCGCAGTCCCGGGCGGACGACGCCGCCTCCACCTCCGCCGGAGCTGCCGAAGAGCTGCCCGAGGCTGCCCGAACCCAGGCGCGAGCTCAGGGTGTCACCGCCGCCGCTGCCCAGCCCCGCTCCGCCGAGTCCGAGTTCGTCGAGCAGTTCCGAATGCGGCACCTGCTGCTGGCCGACGAGCCCGGAGAGGACTTTCTGGGTCACGTCGAGGGCCAGTCGCGCGGCGGCCTCGGCGGCAACCTGCATGGCGTCGTTGTCCCCGGCCGCCTGGGTGGGGCTGACGGTCACCGGGCCGGGTTGCGCCTGGCCCGGCAGATTGCGGAACAGCCCGGTCAGCAGATCCGCGGGCGCCGGGGCGTCGACCTGCGTCGGGCGCGCCGTCCCGCGCAGTTTGTCGAGTTGGGTCTGGACCGCGTTGCGTTGTTGGACCAGGGTGGCTCGTTTGCGCTGTTGGTCGGCGATCGCGCCGCGGGCCGCCGACACCGCGGCGACGGCATCGTCGCGGCGGGTCTGGGCGCTTTGCGCCGCGTAGGCGGTCTGGCGCTTCGTCGCCTGCAGCGCCGCCACCTGGTTGGCCTGCTGATTACGCGCCACCTGCAAGCGCCGGATGGTCTGCTGTTGGTCGCGGCCGAGCTGATTGATGACGGTGACGCGGTCGAGCACCTTCTGCGGGTCCGACGACGAGAGGTACTCGGTCAGCGTGCCCTCGTTCCCGCCGGTCCGATAGACCGAGCGGACGAACTGGTCGAACTCGCGTTGGGCGGCCTCGGTGGCCCGGGTTGCACGACCCAGTGATTGTTGGGCGTCGTCGGCGGCCACGGCGGCGAGACGCTGCGCGGCGACCGCGTTCTGATAGTCGACGACGGCGTGGTTGGCCGCCTCCTGCCGGGCGGCGACCGCGTTGTCGAGGTCGCTGAGATTCTGGTTGACCTGGGCGATCTGATTGATCAGCGCCGATACCGGCGAGCTCGGGGCGCGCGAGGTGGTCGGTGCGGCCGCCGCCGGACCCATCACGGCAACCAGCCCGACGGTCGCCGCGACGAGCGACGTCGCCAACGACGCCCATCGGCGCGCCGCCCTGCGGCCCACTCCTGTGGTCCCTCGCCTCACTGGCACTCCCTCGCCGTCTGTCAGCGGATGTGGTCATCCGTGGCACGAACAGCGTCTGCAACCCCGCGCGGCGCACGACGCCGACGATGCAACACGCATCACATATGGCGCATTGATGGACATGTACACCACACGTGACATTGGAACCGTACGTCACATTTGCCACAGGAGAAAACGGGTGCAACGAATTACAAAGACGTGATTACCTGCGCCGATGCTGTGAACTGCTCAAAGTCCGACAGGTTGGGTTGGTATCGAATTGGCAACGGACGCCGCTGCCGAAGCGTCAACCCTTCGGGTGACACCGAGACCATCCCCGAGGACGGCGCCGAAGACCCGCCGCCTGCAGCTCGGCCACCGTGTGCAGGACCCCGGAGGCCGTCCTAGGAGTCGTTCCCCGAGCCGGACGCGACAGCTCCGGAGGGGGATTTCTCGTCCGTCGCGGACTCCTCACCGGCGCCGTGACTGAGATCTGCTGGGGATGTCTGCGCGCCGCGGTCCCGACGCCGCAGACTCCGGATGCGGCCGACGATCGCCCCGATGACGACGACGGCGATCAGCACGATCGTGACCAGCGTCCAGTCGACCCCGGGTTTGGTGATCGCGTCCACCATCTGCTGTGCAGCCTGCGGAGGATTCGATAGCGTCAGATTGTCGGTGGCGTCCTCGAGGTTGACCCGGCTGAACTCCGGCGACGCACTGCCCACCGAATTGGGACCGAAGACCAGCACCGTCCCGCCGACGTGTTGTTGCAGTTCGGTGGCGATGTCGCGATACATCGTGAACGTGGGCATCTGCTGCTTGAGCACCACCAGATTGATGTCGTGCCCGTCGGCCTGGGCATGCGCCACGACCTGTTTGAGGGCGCCGATCTGCGCGGGGTCCTCGCTGTAGACGTGATCGTCACGGAGTTCGGCGGCGATCGCGGTCAGGTCGACGCCACCGGGGGCGGTGGTGGCGGTGACACCTTGGGTGTCGTAGGAGGAGGCGGGCGCCGCGAGAACGGTCGTGCCGGGTGCGGCGAGTATCTGGGCGCCGTCGGTGGCCGGACCAGGATTCATCGTCTCCGCTTCCTCGAGCAGGATGGTGCGCACCGGTCTCGGTGGCCACCACGTTTCGCGATCATTAAATGTGCGGTCGTCGGTGGATGCTCACCGAACCCCGATCAGAACGGTACGACAGAATGAGGAAGTCGTGAGCATCTGGGGGTCCGCGTCGCACGCGCCGGTGGACGGTCCTTGTTAGCAGTACGCCCGTACTGTTAGACTGGATTACGTCACCGCGGAAACCCCGCGGTCGCTGGATGAAACGTCGCTGGATGAAGCATCGAGCACGACCCCGACGCAGCCCGTCGGGTGGATGGTCAGAGTCGACGAGCCGGTCAGTTCGCCGATGAAGTACGCAGCCGTCCCGGAGACCGTCGCCCGGGACGTCACGCACACGCCGGCGCAGCCCGCCGGCCAGAGGAGAGTGGATTACACGTGAGTATCAATTCGTTCGGCGCGCGCGGCACCCTCGAGGTGGGCGACAACTCCTACGAGATCTACCGGCTCAGCGCGGTCGAGGGCACCGACAAGCTTCCCTACGCTCTCAAGGTCCTCGCCGAGAACCTGCTGCGCACCGAGGACGGCGCGAACATCACCACCGAGCACATCAACGCGATCGCGAACTGGGATCCCTCGGCCGAGCCGAGCATCGAGATCCAGTTCACCCCGGCCCGTGTGATCATGCAGGACTTCACCGGCGTGCCGTGCGTGGTCGACCTGGCCACCATGCGTGACGCCGTCAAGGAACTCGGCGGCGACCCGGACAAGGTCAACCCGCTCGCACCGGCCGAGATGGTCATCGACCACTCGGTCATCATCGAGGCGTTCGGCAACGCCCAGGCCTTCGAGCGCAACGTCGAGATCGAATACCAGCGCAACGAGGAGCGCTACAAGTTCCTCCGCTGGGGTCAGGGCGCATTCGACGACTTCCGCGTCGTGCCGCCGGGCACCGGCATCGTGCACCAGGTCAACATCGAGCACCTCGCCCGGTCGGTCATGGTGCGCGACGGGGTCGCCTACCCCGACACCTGCATCGGCACCGACTCACACACCACCATGGAGAACGGCCTCGGCGTCCTCGGCTGGGGCGTCGGCGGCATCGAGGCCGAGGCCGCGATGCTCGGCCAGCCGGTCTCGATGCTCATCCCCCGGGTCGTCGGATTCAAACTCACCGGTGCCGCCAAGCCCGGGGTGACCGCCACCGACGTGGTGCTGACCATCACCGACATGCTGCGCAAGCACGGCGTGGTCGGCAAGTTCGTGGAGTTCTACGGCAACGGCGTCGCCGAGGTGCCGCTGGCCAACCGCGCCACCATCGGCAACATGAGCCCGGAATTCGGTTCGACCTGCGCGATTTTCCCGATCGACGGTGAGACCATCAACTACCTCAAGCTCACCGGCCGGTCCGCCGAGACACTCGCCCTCGTCGAGGCGTACGCCAAGGAACAGGGCATGTGGCTGGAGAAGGACGCGCCGGAGGCCCAGTACTCGGAGTACATGGAGCTCGACCTGTCGACCGTCGTCCCGTCGATCGCGGGTCCCAAGCGCCCGCAGGACCGTATCGAGCTGTGGGACGCCAAGAACGCCTTCCGCAAGGACATCCACAACTACGTCGAAGAGGGCAACGCCCCACAGCTCAACGGTGTCGACGAGGCCAACGAGGAGAGCTTCCCCGCCTCGGATTCGCCGTCGACCTCCCCGGACGCGGCCAAGCTGTCGTTCTCCGACGAGCCCGCCCACAACGCCTCCAAGGGCGCCGAGGGACGTCCGTCGAAGCCGGTGACGGTGGAGTCGGCCGAGCGCGGAACCATGATCCTCGACCACGGCATCGTCACGATCGCCTCGATCACCAGTTGCACCAACACCTCCAACCCGTCGGTGATGCTCGGCGCGGGCCTGCTCGCGAAGAAGGCCGTGGACAAGGGACTGACCTCCAAGCCGTGGGTCAAGACCTCGATGGCCCCCGGCTCGCAGGTCGTGACCGGGTACTACGACAAGGCCGGCCTGTGGCCCTACCTGGAGAAGCTCGGCTTCTTCCTCGTCGGCTACGGCTGCACCACCTGCATCGGCAACTCGGGCCCGCTGCCCGAGGAGATCTCCAAGGCGATCAACGACCACGACCTCACGGCGACCGCGGTGCTCTCGGGCAACCGCAATTTCGAGGGCCGCATCAACCCCGACGTCAAGATGAACTACCTGGCGTCGCCGCCGCTGGTCATCGCCTATGCGCTGGCCGGGACGATGGACTTCGATTTCGAGTCCGATCCGCTGGGCCAGGACCAGGACGGAAACGACGTCTTCCTCGCCGACATCTGGCCGACCAACGAGGAGATCGCCGAGACCATCGCGAGCTCCATCTCGGCCGAGCAGTACGCCGAGGACTACGCCGACGTGTTCAAGGGTGACGAGCGCTGGCAGAACCTGCCGACCCCGGACGGCAAGACCTTCGAATGGGACGACGAGTCGACCTATGTGCGCAAGCCCCCCTACTTCGAGGGCATGACCCCCGAGCCGGAGCCCGTCGCCAACATCAAGGGCGCTCGTGTGCTGGCCAAGCTGGGTGATTCGGTCACCACCGACCACATCTCCCCCGCCTCGACCATCAAGCCGGGTACGCCGGCCGCGCAGTACCTCGACGAGCACGGGGTCGCACGCAAGGACTACAACTCGCTGGGCGCCCGTCGTGGCAACCACGAGGTCATGATCCGCTCGACCTTCGGCAACATCCGCCTGGCCAACCAGCTCGTGGACGTCACCGGCGGCTACACCCGCGACTTCACACAGGAGGGCGGACCGCAGTCGTTCATCTACGACGCCGCACAGAATTACGCGGCGCAGGGCACCCCGCTGGTGGTCCTCGGCGGCAAGGAGTACGGCACCGGCAGCTCGCGTGACTGGGCCGCGAAGGGGACCCGCCTGTTGGGCGTCAAGGCCGTCATCACCGAGAGCTTCGAGCGCATCCACCGCTCGAATCTGATCGGCATGGGTGTCATCCCGCTGCAGTTCCCCGAGGGCGAGTCGCACAAGTCACTCGGGCTCGACGGCACCGAGACGTTCGACATCACCGGCATCGAGGCACTGAACTCCGGTGACACCCCGGAGACCGTGCACGTCACGGCCACCAAGGAGGACGGCTCGGCGATCGAGTTCGACGCCAAGGTGCGCATCGATACCCCCGGTGAGGCCGACTATTACCGCAACGGAGGCATCCTGCAGTACGTGCTGCGGAACATGATCAAGGGCTGAGGCACCCGCTCGAGAACGAGGAGCAACTCAAGTGCCCAAGGTCAGCGATGACCGACTTGCCGCGCGTCGTCGGGAGATTCTCGACGGCGCGCGGCATTGTTTCGCCGAGTACGGATACGACGGTGCCACCGTCAAACGCATCGAGGAATCGACGGGGCTGTCCCGCGGCGCGATCTTCCATCATTTCCGTGACAAGGAAGCCCTGTTCCTGGCACTGGCGTCCGAGGACGCCGAGCGCATGGCCGACGTGGCAGCCGAACAGGGCCTCGTGCAGGTGATGCGCGATGTGCTGGCCCGTCCCCAGGATTTCAACTGGCTCGGCACGCGTCTGGAGATCGCACGAAAGTTGCGGACGGACAAGAGCTTTCGTGATGCCTGGATGTCGCATTCGGCCGATGTGGAGAAGGCCACGCTCGCCCGACTCGAACGCGGGCGCGCCTCCGGCCGCCTTCGTGACGATGTGCCCGCGGAGGTCTTGGTGAAGTATCTCGACCTCGTGCTGGACGGGCTCATCACCCGGCTGGCGACCGGTCAGCCCACCGATGATCTCCACGATGTACTCGACCTCGTCGAGGAGTCGGTCCGCGTGTCGCGGGGCGCCCCCGCGGGCCCAGTGAGCGAATCGCTGTGAAGTAGATCACCCTCGGTCAGCAAAGGTTTGCCTGGCCTAATTTTCTGGCTATCTTCACAGGATGCGTTCAGATTCTTCTTCGGTTGCGATCAGCCGACGTTCCGTGCTGCGCGGTGCCGGGGCCGGCGCGCTCGGTGCCGCCGTACTCGGGCCCGCCGTACTCGGTTCCCCGTCGGGGACACCGGCATCGGCCGCGCCGGGAGCACCGGCTCCCGGCGCCACCGCGATCGTCATCGGAAGCGGCTTCGGCGGTGCGGTGGCCGCACTTCGCCTGGGCGAGGCCGGGATCACGACCACGGTGTTCGAGCGGGGGCGGCGCTGGCCGATCCGCCCCGACGGCAACACCTTCGCGACCTTCGACCGACCCGACCGCCGTGCCGCGTGGTTCGACGACACCGCCGGGATCTCGAGCGTCGGTCGGGTACCCACCCAGCGTTATCCCGGCGTTCTCGACACCATCCGCGGCAACGGCATCGAGTCGGTGCACGGCGCGGGCGTCGGCGGCGGTTCCCTGGTGTTCGGCGCGTTCACCCTCCAGCCCGACAAGGCAGATTTCGAGACCGTGTTCCCCGGTGGCACGGGCTACGACGAGCTCGCCGCCGAGTACTACCCGCGGGCCCGGAAGATGCTGAACACCTCGGGCCTGCCCGACGACATCCTCGCCCACCCCAACTACGTGGGCGCGCGTTCCTGGTTGACAATCCTCGAACGCTACGGAATCGCACCGCAATTCGTGGAGTACGCCATCGACTGGGATCGGGTGCGTGCCGAACTCGCCGGACGCGCCAAGCCCGGCGTCTCGATCGGTGACCTGTCCTACGGCGTCAACAGCGGCGCCAAGAACTCCGTCGATCACAACTACCTACCCGCCGCCGAGCGGACCGGATTCGTGACGATCAAACCCATGCACGAGGTCTTCGAGATCCGGGAACGCTCACGGCGGCCCGGCTATATCGTGCGGGCCCGGCTGATCGACGACGCGCGGCGTACGGTCCGCGTCGTCACCGCCGAAGCCGACCATCTCTTCATGGCCGCGGGCTCCTACCACACCACGTCATTGTTGGTCCGGGCCCGCGCACAGGGCACGCTCCCCCGGCTGTCGCCGAAGATCGGCAACGGCTTCGGCGGCAACGGCGACTTCCTCATCGTGCGCACCGCGCTCCGTGACCAGCACGGGCCGATCCAGGGCGGTCCGGGCTATGCCCGCATCCGTGAGGACCGGCTGCCCGGTGGACCGGCCACGATGATCTATCAGGCCAGCCCCTTCCCCGCACCCGCGGGCTCGTTGGCGACCACACACCTGATCCAGGTGCACACCGACGAGCGCGGCACCATCGACTACGACCACGCCACCGGCGCGACGCAGCTGAACTACCCGTACCCCGAAGGTTCCAGCGTCCTGGACCGCCGCGCGATCGCCTTCGCCCAGCACTTCCATCAGCGGACCGAGACGCGATTCGGCCACCCGGCCAACGGCATCCCGATCTACGACCGGCTCTCCGGATTCGGTTCCGGCGCAACGTTCCACGGGCTCGGCGGGGTCGTCGTCGGGCAGGCTGCCGACGCCGAGGGCCGAGTCCGCGGGTATGACAACCTCTACGTCGTCGACGGCTCGTTCGCCCCGGGCGCGGTGGGATTGGTCAACCCGTCATTGACCATCACCGCACTCGCCGAGCGCACCATGGACCGTTTCCTGAGCACCCGCTGACACCTATGACCAGTCGATGTCGGGACCGCAGGGTCGCCGACCACATCGTCGAGCGCCTGCACGCCGAAGGGATCACCTCGATCTTCGGCGTGCACGGAGCGAACATCGAGGAGCTCTTCGACGCGGCCGTCCACGCCGGCCGGACCCGGCCGGTGATCGCCAAACACGAGTTCGCCGCGGCGGCCATGGCCGATGGCGTCGCCCGGATCTTCGCGCGTCCCGCCGCAGTGTTCACCACCTCCGGTGGCGGCGCACTCAATGTGGTTGCGGCGCTGGCCGAGTCGTACGACAGCCGGGTGCCCGTCCTCACCGTGATCGGCGCGCCGGCCACCGCAACCGTCGGATGCGGCGCTTTCCAGGACATGCTCGATCCCCCGGACACCATCGATCTGCGTGCCACGTTGTCCGGGGTCGCCGGAAGTGTCGGCGTCGTGCGGTCGGCCACCGAGATCGATACAGTCCTCGACGAGGCCATGCAGACGCTGCAGCGATCGTCGCCCGCGGTGATCGTGATTCCGAAAGACATTGCCGCCGAGCACCACTCCGACCATGACCCACCATCGCGTCGACCGGTGGAGCCGCCGGCCGTTCCCGACCTCACCGCGACGATCGATCGCCTGGTGGCCGATCGCGGTCGGGTCTGCATCTGGGTCGGTGACGAGGCCTCGCGTGCCGGGCTGTCGGCTCCGGTCCACGCGCTCGCCGACCTGCTGGGCGCCTCGGTGGTCGTCGCCCCGGGCGGGCGCGACGTCGCGGGACCCGGATGCGCCGGCGTGACCGGGGTGATGGGTCATCCGTCCGCGTCGCGTGCGATCGCCGACGCGCGCACCTGCCTGGTGCTCGGTTGCCGGATGACCCTGACCGACCGTGCCGGCCTCGACGAGTTCCTCGCCGCCCGCACGGTTATCCACCTCGGCGCCCACGCCCCGAGACTTCCCGGCACCGAGCACATTCCGTGCGGGCACCTCGCCGACGCCGTGTCCGACCTCGTCGAGCAGCTACGCCGTCGAATCGGTACCCGGCGCGGTCCGGACGACACTCGATTCGATCGGCGGGCCGTGGAGCTCCTCCCCGACCTCGACCCCGGCTCTGCGTTGCCGCGGATGAGCGCGGTCATCGACGCCGTCGGTAGGCAGCTGCCCGATGACGCAGTCGTCTTCGCCGATGCCGGAAACATCGGAGCGGCTGCGGTGCACCATCTTCCGTTCGGGCGTGGGCGATTCGCGATCGCCCTCGGTATGGGCGGCATGGGTCATGCGATCGCGGCGGGCGTCGGGGTGGCGATCGCCGGCGCCGACGATGTCCGGAGCGCTACACGCACAGTCGTCATCGCCGGCGACGGATCGTTCCTGATGCACGGCATGGAGATCCACACCGCGATCGAACACCGGGCACCGATGACCTTGATCGTCGCGAACAACAATGCGCATGGCATGTGCGTCACCCGGGAACGGATCTTCTTCCCGGATACGCCGGGGCTCAACACCTTCGGTCCCACCGATATCGCGGCCGGGCTCGCGGCGATGTTTCCCGACCTGCCGGTCCGGCGGGTCACCGATCCTCGCGACCTCGACGCGGCCACCCGTGACGTGCTCACGCGGCCCGGCCCAGCCTGCCTCGTCGTCGACACCGATCCCGACGAGATCCCGCCGTTTCACCCCCTACGCAGAGGAGTTCGATGACCACCGATACCACGGGCGCTCTCTCCGATCTCGATCCCGCCGAACCGCTGCCCGGCGTCATCCGGGTCGAGACGCATTCGCGTGCGCAGAGCACCCCGATGCTCGTCGACCGGGTGCGGTCGGTGTATCCGCACGATCAGATCTACGGCGAGTTCTGCACCGTGCACGGATACGTCGACGCACCGCCGCGAGAACTGTTCGATTGGCTTTCCGACACCCGATCTCTGGAGGAATGGACCTACAGCACAAGGGATCTGCGCCGGACCGAGACCGTCGGGCTGTGGGTGGGTACCGACCGGCTCAATACCGACACCGCCATCTATGTCCGCACCGTCGCCGACCCGGGAGCGATGACCGTCGACTACCACTGTGCCTGGGACCAACCCGATCACCTCTGGATGATCTATCTGATGCGGGTCGTCGACGCCCACCTCGTGCTGAACCGGCCGGGATCAGTCGTGCTGTGGACCAATTGCCGCCATCCGTTCTACGACCGCAATCCCTTCCCCGACACCGTCCCGCCCGGTCGTGAGGAGTGGGTCGGCGATCTGTGGGACATGTTCGCCGCGGGCCATCAGGTCGAACTCGACAATCTCACCGCCATCGCCGAACGCCGCCATCGCACCGGCCTGCCGCTGACCCCCGAATGGATGAGAAGATGACCGCACGTGCCCAGACGACCGCACATGCCGAGCCGACCGACCTGTACCTGGGCGATATCGCGACGTACCGCCCCGAGAACCGGGTTCCGGCAGCATATTTCGCGCAGTTCGCGCTGGACGACGACCTCGCCGACAACGTCATGTTCCGGGCACCCGCCCACCGCCACCATGCCGGCGCCGACGAGTCCAACGCCGACATGATGGTGGCCGCGGCGCAACGACTCATCGCCCGTCACGGCGCCGGTCACCTCGACGACGTCGACATCGTGGTGACCCACAGCCAGTTGCCGGAGGTCCCGGTGCGCGGGTGCGCGGGCGAATTGGCCCACCGTCTGGGCCTGCGCCCCACCACGGTCCTCGATGTGCACAACGGTGGCTGCGCCGCCTTCCTGCACATGATCGAGGTCGGCGGAGCGCTGCTGCGTGCCCGCGGCGGCGGCACGGCGCTCCTCGCGCTGGCCCAGAACAGTGCCGGACAGATCTTCACCCAGGAGCAGGTACGCGGCAAGGCGCAGGCCGCCATCCCCGGCGACGGCGCGGCGGTCGCGACCCTGATGCTCGGCGACGGCCCCAATCCGGTGCTGACCACCGTATGCCGCTCGCACGGTGAGTATTCGGCGGACATGACCGCGGTGTCCGAGCCGGCCCGCAAGTACTGGGAATCGGGCCCCGGACAGATCCACGTCGGCTTCACCGAGTCCAAGATCGCCAAGGTGCTGACCCGCGGCAATCGGCTCGTCCCCGAGGTCGCGATCGAGGCCGCCACGGCCATCGACATCCGACCCCGCGATCTCGACTGGTTGATCACCAACCAACCCAACCGCATCTTCTTACGCAATTGGCGTGAGGCACTGGAACTTCCGTCCGAGCGGCATCCCGACACCTTCGAGGAGTGCGGCAACCTGTTCGCCGTGGGCATCCCGATGACACTCGACGCACTGATCGACAGCGGCCGCCTGCGCGACCCGGATGTGATCATGATGGCGGCCTTCGCTCACGCCGGCGATTTCGCCGCGGCAGCCGCCGTGCGGTGGTCGGGCCGCTCGTGATCCGCTGCGATCTCAACGAGTCACACCTGCCGCCACCGCCCTCGGTGGCGGCGGCGATCGCCGCGGCGTCCGACACCGTCCATCGCTATCCCGAATTCGGAGCCGACACCACACGCCGCGCGATCGCCGCACACATCGGACTCGACCCCGCCCAGGTGAGCGTCGGGCCGGGCGCGACCGCCCTGGCCCACGCCATCCTCGCCGATGCGGTGCAGCGCGCCCGCATCCGCGGGATCTCGTCGCCGGTGATCCTCACGCCTGCACCGACCTTCGACGGATTCGCACTCCTGGCCGGCATGATCGGCGGCCACCTGCGCACCACGCCGCTCGACGCCGGCGGTCGCCCGGACCTGGAGGCGCTCACCGCCGCGATCGGACCCGACACCGCAGCGGTCATCGTGTGCTCACCGCACAATCCGACCGGACTCACCGTCGACGCGGACGCATTGTCCGACCTGCTCGCCCGGATTCCGGTGTCGACCCGAGTGGTGCTCGATCAGGCATATGTGGAGTACTGCTCGTCGCCACCCGACGTGCTCGACCTGATCTCGCGACGTGCGCACCTAGTGGTGCTGCGCACGTTCTCGAAGGCCTACGGTCTGGCCGGACTGCGCGCGGGTTACGCATTCGGCGGTCACGAGGCGATGGCGGGGATCCTCAGACGCGAGTTGCCGTTCGCGGTGAGCACCACCGCCGCCGCCGCGGTGACGGCGGTGCTCGGCGCCGACGGTGAGATCCGCGATCGGGTCGGAGCCGTCCGCGCCGAGCGCACTCGGCTGGCAGCGCAACTCGAGCAACTGGGCTACCCCACGCTGGCCGGTGAGGCCAACTTCGTCTACGTCCCCGGCCCCGACGGACTCACCCTCGACCACCTGCTGACCCGATCGGGAATTCAGGGCAAGGTCTGTGGCACACATGGTTTCCGGCTCACGGTGGGCGACCCCATGGTCGGCGACGCCATCGAGGCAGCACTGCGCCGCAGCGTCGCCTGATCCCCGCCGCCCGTGCAGGAGTCACCTGTCGTGTGACCACGCGGTCGACGCCGTTCGTCCCCGGGCGGGCCACGCGACGAGCAGCCCGCCGAGGACCCCATACCCGAGGACGATCTGCGCACCGCCGAGTACTGAACCGACGAACCCCAACGCCGACAACGGGATTCCCCACACCAGCCAGCTCTGCGCGAACAGCGTCTGCCACCGCAGAGCGCCATGCCAACGACCGACGATCGCGACGCGAATGCCGATGATCAGCATGCCGAGCATCGACAACGGCCAGCACGAGTCGAACATTGTCCACACGAGCGACCCCTGGATGAGCCAGAACGCGTCGAGCGTGGTCGAGACCATCGCGCCGGCGAGCACCACGGCCTGCGCCGTGTATCCGATACGCGCCACCCGCGCGGCGCCACCCTTACCGGTCATGGCCCGATCGCGGTACTGCAGGTGCAGCAACCCCAGTAGCGCCGCCTGGAACATCAGCGCAGCGATCCCGGTGAGGAGTGAGGGGGCACCGAACCCGTCCACACCGTCGAGACACGTGAGTGCGACTCCCCAGCTCATCGCGCCGACCACGAGGGCCGACCCGATCATCTGTACCCGGTTGGTCGGCAACGCGGGGTCGGGGGAGAGATCGTCGGTTCTCCGACGGCCGGGATCGGTACCCGTCGACTCCGCGGATGGGGAATTCTCGATGATCATGGGACATGTCCTCGGTGGATCGGGGCTCTCCGATGACGGAGAACTCGGTGCCGACAGCATGATCGGTGGCACTGGTAAATCACTTGGAGAGCGACCCGGCCACGGCGAACCCGGCCGGCGAGAACTGATCTCCGCTCATATCCGCGATCTACCCGATCGCGGGATTCCGGCCCACCGCGGCGACGCGTTCGCGGATCAGCTCGGCGACCGCGGCGCGCTCGAGCGCACGACCCGTCGCCATCCCCTCCCCCAGCACCTGCGCGTCGATCCCCTCGGTCATCTCGTGTCCGTACGAGGCGAGATCGATGATGTCCATCCGCTCCGGCCGATATCCGGTCACCGCACCGTGGTGCTCGGCCACCCCGAGCAGACAGGCGGCGGCCTCGTGTTCGCCCCGGACGAACTCGACGTAGGCGAGCGTGTAGACGGCCACCATCCAGGACGTCAGATCGTCGATCCGTTCGCAGGCCGCGATCATCTCGGTCAGCTTCTCCTGTGCCGGGCCGTGCACCCGGCCGCGCGCGATGTCGTTGTTGGCATGGATCCACAACGCCGAGGCGACCAACCAGTCGTATCCGCACTCGCACCCGAGCTCGACCGCCAGGGCGAGTTCGTCATCGGCCGCATCGTGATCACCGGCGCGAAAACACGCGGCGCCGAGCGCCATCCGGGCCTCCGCCGCGACCTGCGGCAGCCCGTCGGACGTCGCCACCGACAAGGCGCCGCGAGCCAGGGCGATGCCGGACTCGACCGCACCGGCACCACCCTGGAAGAATCCCAGGGTCACCGCGGCATCCGCGTGGGCAAGACGGTCGTCACGACTGGTCATGTCCAGTGGCGCGCTGGACAGAGTCGCGTCAAGACGCCCCATCGAGTCGCGCAGCACATCCAGATCACCTGCGAGATAGGCGATCACGAGCGCGCCGCACAGCGCACGCAGCCTGTCGACAACGGGAATGCCGGGGTCGTCGGCCACCGTCAGGGCCGGTCGCAGCATTCGCAGCCCCTCGTCGACGTGGCCGCGACGGTACCAGTACCAGAAGATGCCACCGACGATCTGCGTGTACGCCGCCGGGTCGGCGTGGCGGCACCGCGCCAGCGCCGCATGAATGTTGGGCATCTCGGCGTCGAGACGACGCGTCCAGGCAAGGGTGTCGGGACCGCGCAGTCCCGCATCGACCTCGGCGCTCATCGCGCGCACCCACCGCAGGTGCGCTGCTTGCAAGGCGGCGGCGCGGGATTCATCAAGATGGTCGACGGCGAACTCGCGCAGCGTATCCAGGATGCGGTAGCGCCGCGGGTCGCCACCGAGGACGGTCACTATCGAGGAGTCGATGAGCGGCCTCGAGGTCAGCGAGCAGACGCGACCCGTGTCCGGTCACCGCTTCGGCTGCGCCGTGATCGAATCCGCCTGCGAACACCGTCAGCGCCTCGAACAACCGCCGTTGCGATTCGTCGAGGGCACGGTAGGACCCCTCGATGGCCGCGTACATGCTCGAGTGACGCTCACCCGCCGTACCCGGTAACGCGGCTCGCGCGGTGCGCAGCAGTGCGAAGCGATCGATCAACAGGTGGTGCAGTTGCCGCACCGACAACATCGAGGTCCGCGCGGCCGCGAGTTCGATTGCCAGGGGCAGATTGTCGAGGGCCCGGCACAGGGTGACGATGTCGGCCGAGTCCTCGCTGCGCGCGGCGCGAGGCGCGCGTTCGGTGAACAGTGTTGCGGCCTCGCGCAGCGGTCCGACAACGTGGACATGCTCACCGGGAACACCGAGCCGCACCCGGCTTGTGGCGAGCACCCGCACGCCGGGGCATCCGGTCAGCAGCGCCAGGACGAGCTTCGCGACCTCGCCTGCCACGTGCTCACAGTTGTCGAGGACGAGTAGCGTTCGGCGCGAGCTCAGCAGTGCGGTGAGCACGTCGACTCCACCGCTCGCGGTGACGCCGAGCACGCGCGTCGTGGCCTCGACGAGGGAGTCGTGATCCCGTGTGCCCGAGGCCTCGACGAACCACGGACCGTCGTGGTCGGAGCGCGCCGCGGCAACCGCTATCGCCAGACGTGTTTTGCCGATGCCGCCCGGTCCGGTGAGCGTCACCAGTCGATCGGTTCCTAGTGCGCGCTCGATGTCGGCGAGGTCGTCGCGCCGCCCGACGAAGGAAGTGAGCGCGACCGGGATGTGACGTCCCAGACGAGCGCGGGCGTCGTGCTCCACGTCGACGATCAAACCGGGATCGTGTCGCAGGATGGCTTCCTGCAGGGCCACCAGCGACGGTCCGGGATCGGCGCCGATCTCGTCGGCGAGCACGCCGCGCGCAGTCCGCAGGCTCTCCAATGCCTGCGCCTGCCGACCCGCACGGTACTGCGTCAGAGCGAGCAGTTCCCAGCGCTTCTCCCGCAGCGGATCGGCACGCAGGAGGGCGGACAACTCGACGATGACCGACTCGTGGTCGCCACATGCACTCGTCGCGGCGAGGTGGTCGTCGACGGCGTCGGCTCGCACCGCCGCGAGGCGCGTGGCTTCGATCTCGGCGAACTCCCAACCCTCGATGTCGCTGTACGCCGGTCCGCGCCACCGGGCCAGCGCCTGCGCGAGGATGTCACGCACCGCCGCGGCGTTGCCGGACTCGAGTAGGGCGCGCCCTCGCTGCGCTTGTGCGACAAAGACATTCGCATCCACTGCGTCGTGAGGGATGAGCAATCGGTAGCCGCTTCCGGTGCGGACGAGCACCTCCGGCGACTTCTGTGCGTGCGCCGGCTCGAGAACGCGTCGCAGCGTCGAGACATAAGCCTGCAGAGTTCCGGTGGCCGTCCGTGGCGGGCTCTGATGCCACAGATCGTCGATGATCGTCGACGCCGACACCACCTCGCCACCCGCGATCAACAGACGCGACAGCAGGGCTCGTGGCAGCGGGCCCCCCAACGGCACCTCGACCCCGTCGACATGCACCGCCAGCGCGCCCAGAACGCGGACCTCGAATGGCATGTGACGACGATAAACGGATTCGGGCGATTCGGACAGATTCTCACCTACCGAGTGAGCGCTCGCTATAACCTTGCTTACAGTTGTCATTGCCGATGAGGAGAGATCGTGTTCCCTGGAGTCTTCGCCGCCCGTACCCCCGACAAGCCCGCCGTCATCCGCGCCTCGACCGGCGAGCAGTTGACCTACCGAGAACTCGACGAGAACTCCACACGCCTGGCCAATCATCTCCACTCCCTCGGCCTGAAGTCCGGGGATGCGATCGCCGTGGTCTCCGAGAACGACCTGCACATCTTCGAGGTCTACTGGGCGGCGCTGCGCAGCGGCATGTACGTCACCGCGATCAACCATCACCTGACGGCCGAGGAGACCAATTACATCCTCTCCGACTCCAACGCGCAGGTTGTCTTCGCGGGGGCGTCGGTGGCGCACGCCGTAGAGCGTGCGGGTGAACTCCCCGCCCTCGCCGCACCCGGACACCGACTCGTCTGGGGCGGCGAACTGCCCGGCTTCGACTCGTACGAGAAGGTCCTCGCGAGCGCGTCGTCGCAGCCGCGAACCGATCAGCCCCGCGGCACCGACATGCTCTACTCGTCGGGAACCACCGGACGGCCCAAGGGAATCCAGACCCCACTGCCGCAAGGCCAGGTCGACGAGATCCCCGACGCCTACACCGCGGTGTTCGCCCCGATGTACGGATTCGACGAGAATTCCGTCTACCTCTCCCCCGCGCCGCTGTATCACGCTGCGCCACTGCGGTATTGCGGCACCACCAATTCGGTGGGCGGCACCGTGGTGTTCATGGACCGCTTCGAACCCGAGGAAGCCCTGCGGCTCATCGAGACCTACCACGTCACCCACAGCCAGTGGGTGCCCACCATGTTCATCCGCATGTTGAAACTGCCCGAGGAGGTCCGCTGCCGGTACGACGTCTCGAGCATGAAGGTCGCCATTCACGCCGCCGCGCCCTGCCCGGCCGAGGTCAAGCGCGCCATGATCGAGTGGTGGGGCCCGGTGATCCACGAGTACTACGCCTCCACCGAGGCGGCCGGAGCCACATTCATCGGACCCCAGGAGGCACTGGATCATCCTGGTTCGGTGGGCAAGCCGCTACTCGGCGTGGTGCACATCTGCGACGAGGACGGCAACGATCTGCCCACCGGCGAGGTCGGACTGGTCTACTTCGAGCGCGAGGAGGCCGTCTTCGAGTACCACAACGACCCGGAGAAGACCGCGCAGGCGCGGCACCCCGCGCACGACAACTGGTCGACCACCGGCGACGTCGGCTACGTCGACGAGGACGGCTACCTCTACCTCACCGACCGCAAGGCCTTCATGATCATTTCCGGCGGGGTCAACATCTACCCGCAGGAGGCCGAGAACGTCCTCGTCACCCATCCCGCCGTGTTCGATGTCGGTGTGATCGGCGTCCCCGATCCCGATCTCGGCGAGGTCGCCAAGGCGTGTGTTCAACTCGCGCCCGGGTTCTCACCATCCGATGAGCTCACTGCCGAGTTGCTCGACTTCACCCGCGAGAAGATCGCGGGCTACAAGGTGCCCCGTTCGGTCGACTTCGTCGACGACCTACCCCGGACCCCCACCGGCAAGCTCGTGAAAGGCATTCTCCGCAAGGCGTATTGGCCCTCGACGGTGTAGCCCGCATTACGAGTCCATAACATTCCTGCGCGACGCTAACGATGTCCTCGGCCCGACGGATACTCCCCATGTCGGGACCAGACGATCCACTCCGGGTCGGGGAGATCGCGAGTCCGCACCATGGACGTACTCACCGAATGCTGTCGCTCGCGGCCGCATGACAGGCGTTGCACTCATCATCGAAACCACTGTCACACAGGCCATCCCACGAGGGGCGCGATGGCCTTGACCGCGGCGATCGGATGTTCACGCAGCGCCGGCGTCGGCCCTGCTACTGCCGAGCCGGTCAGTTTAGCCACCCTACGTCTACGAGCTTCCTGCCACCGCCGACCGACATCATCAGCGTCCGGGTCCTCACCGTTTCCGTCGGACTCGTCCTCGTCGGTGCAAGTCTTCATCTTCGGCCTCAGCCCCGGTGAAACCGTCACATCTACGGTGCATCTCATCGATGTCCGGACGACCCGCTGACATCCATACCGTCGGGTCCGACCGCACGGTCGTGACGTCTGCCGCGTGAATGACATCGACCGCCCATTCGCTGTGCACGGCTAACGACCGGACCGGGTCGCGCGACACACCCCATGCCGGCGCCGGCACCACGCACATCAACCAGGGTCGGGGAGACCTCGGAAAACATCATGAGCCAAAAGCACTTCCGCGTCATCGGAACCGCTGTACTCCCGTCGGTGGCGCTCGTCGTAGCCACCATGACCGCGGGCATCGCCGCGGCAGACGACACCACAACCACCATCCCACCGCTCATCACATCCACCACACAGACCACAGCACCGGCAACCACAACGCCACCGACCACCGGAAGCGATCCCGCGCCACCGTCGACACCAGCGTCGACCAGCGTTTCTGTCCCGCCGTCGGCGCCGTCGAGCAGCAGTCCCGCCCCGACGCCGCCGGCCGGCCAGGGAACGCTGAACCTCACCACCAAAGACACCGCCGGCAACCCGGTCCCCGGAGTGGTGATCGAATTCGCCGGACCGGCAGGCAGCCAACCGATTCCGCTTCCGGCGTCGATCAACAATTACCCGGGGTCGTACGGCATCACCGTCACCGACGTACCGGCCGGCTATCGGCTCCTCGGTTCCGGCGGGTTCGCCGTCAATATCGTCGCCGGGCAGACGGTGAGCCACCAGTTCACCTTCACCCGCACCGACGGAGGACACAACTTCGGTTGGCTCCAGGTCACCAAGCGCGATCGGGTCGACGGCCACACCTTGCCCGGAGCCCAGTTCGCCGTCGCGACGTGCGACGGACAGGGACTCGGTGTGATCACCACCGACGACGAGGGCATCGCGTCGAAGCGGGTACGTGGCGGGTGCTACACCGCACGCGAGATCGCAGCTCCCGCAGGTTATCTCAACGACGGATTGACATACACCTTCGATGTGGTCGGCGGCCAGACAGCCGACCAGTCGGTCTACAACACCCGCGCCGGTCATGTCAGCTCTCGCAATCCGGCAGGCCGAGTGCCGCTCTCATCGATCCCATCGGGTCCGGTGAATCGACCGTGAAGACCATCGTGACAACGGGCCACCCGACGCGACGCCTGCTGCGTCGGGTGGCTCTTCTACTGGTCGGCCTCGCCGCAGTGGTCCTGACCGGTTGCGCGACGAGCGCCACGCCGTCATCCGAACCCGGCAGTTCGACAGTGGCACAGTCTGACCTGCGTCCACCGGTCAGTGCCCGAACAGGTGATCCGGCCGCCCCGACCTCGGTGACCGCGGACGGTCAGACCGCCCCCACCGAATCGGTGGCCACCGATGCGTCCGGCGCATTGCTGCCGCCCCAGGATGTCGGCCACCTCGGGTGGTGGGTGGACTCAGCGTTACCCGGCTCGGGAATGGGCACGGTGGTGATCACCGGGCACATCGACGACGTCGATCAGGGACGAGGGTTCGCCGCGCGGTTCGGCTCGCTGATGCCGGGATCCGAGGTCACCGTGCAGACCGCCGGCGGTGAGAAGGTCCGGTATCGGGTCCGCGATGTCCAGACCGCGGATAAGGAAAACGCTTTCCCCGCAGCACAACTCAACCGCCTCGACGGGCCGGAGACCCTGGCCCTGGTGACATGCGGTGGACCGTTCGTCGGTCCACCCCTCGGGTATCGTGACAACATCATCGCCTGGGCGGTCCGCTCCTAGAACGCAGACCGTATGCGCAATCCCCTTGACAGCACACGCAATCCCGCTGACGGCGCACGCCCACCCGCTGGTCGAGCCCGACGGGGCGCCGGCCGAGAAGGCGGGTCGTAACGGATGTCAAGCGGTTGGGAACAGGTGGACGGATCGTTGGTATGGAGCGCTTCGCGACTTCTGTGAACCTTGGTCCGCCCCTCGTCCTTTGAGACTTCTTACTCGCCGTGTTGTGGTGACGGTGTTGGTGTTCGTCCTCAGGCGAGTTCGATGAGTTCCTGATATTCCTCGGACCAGTGGTCCTCGGTGCCGTCGGGCAGCAGGATCACGCGCTGCGGATCGAGCGCGGCGGCGGCACCGGGGTCGTGGGTCACCAGGACCACGGCCCCGGTATAGCTGCGCAGGGCGTCGAGGACCTGTTCCCGCGAGATCGGGTCGAGGTTGTTGGTGGGCTCGTCGAGGAGCAACACGTTGGCCGCCGAGGACACCAATCCGGCCAGTGTCAGGCGCGTCTTCTCACCACCGGACAGGGTGCCCGCGGGCTGGTCGAGCTGCGCACCGGAGAACATGAACGCACCGAGCAGGCCGCGCAGGTCCTGTTCACCGGCATCGGGGGCGGCGTGCCGGATGTTCTCCCACACCGACGCCCCGTCGTCGAGGGTGTCGTGTTCCTGCGCGAAATAGCCGATCTTGAGCCCGTATCCGGGTTCCAGGGAACCCCGATCGGGTGTCTCGACCCCGGCGAGCAGTTTGAGCAACGTGGTCTTACCGGCACCGTTGAGACCGAGAATGACCACGCGGCTGCCCTTGTCGATCGCGAGATCCACCCCGGTGAAGATCTCCAGGGAGCCGTAGTTCTTGGTCAACCCCGACGCCATCAACGGCGTCTTGCCACAGGTGGCGGGATCCGGGAAGCGGATCTTCGCGGTTCGGTCGGCCACCCGCTCCTCCTCGAGGGAGTCGAGCATGCGGTCGGCGCGTTTGAGCATGTTCTGCGCCGCGGTGGCCTTGGTCGCCTTCGCGCCGAGTTTGGCGGCCTGTGTGCGCAGCGCCGATGCCTTCTTCTCGGCGTTGGCGCGTTCGCGTTTGCGCCGCTGCTCGTCGGTGGCACGCGCGTCGAGGTAGCGCTTCCACTCCATGTTGTAGACGTCGGCCTCACCACGCACCGCGTCGAGGAACCACACCCGGTTCACCACGTCGGCGAGCAACTCGACGTCGTGGCTGATGACGACGAGTCCACCCTCGTGGTTCTGCAGGAATCCCCGCAACCAGGTGATCGAGTCGGCGTCGAGGTGGTTGGTCGGCTCGTCGAGCAGCAGCGTCGTGTCCGACTTCCCGGCACCGTCGGAAGCGGCGAACAGGATGCGCGCCAGCTCGATTCGTCGTCGCTGGCCACCGGACAGGGTGCGCAACGGCTGACCGAGCACACGGTCGGGCAGGCCGAGTGAATGGCAGATCCGCGCCGCCTCGGACTCGGCGACGTAACCGCCGAGTGCGGAGAATCGCTCCTCGAGCTGCCCGTACTTCGCGACCGCCTTGTCGCGCACCTTGTCGTCTGCCGCCTCGGCCATCAGCGCTTGCTGCTTTTCCATCTGACGCATGATCGAGTCGAGCCCACGCGCCGAGAGCACCCGATCGCGGGCCAGCACCTCGAGGTCACCCTCCTTGGGGTCCTGCGGCAGGTACCCGATCTCGCCGCTGCGCACGACGGTTCCGGCATAGGGCTCGGTCTCCCCGGCCAGGATGCGCAGAGTCGTCGTCTTGCCTGCGCCGTTGCGTCCGACCAGCCCGATGCGGTCGCCGGGTTGGATGCGCAGCGCCGAGCCGGGCGCCGACAGCAGGGTCCGGGCGCCCGCTCGGACTTCGAGGTCGGTCGCGGTGATCACGACGGTCCAGTCTAATCGCCGAGCGACATCAAGACCGCATCGCGCGCATCCGCCCACGTCAGCGACACGATGCGGGCACGCGGTGCCAACATCGGACGGCCGATTGGGACGCCGGGTTAGGGTCTACTACACTAGCTTAGGCTCACCTTAGCGGCACCGAATCCCTCTGCGGCACGGAATCCGCGAGCCCGACCCGACCGGATTCGAGGGAGTACACCCGGTGACCGCACCCCATCCGCATGATCCCCATCCGCACGACGACGGCATCTGCGTCGTCATCTGCTGCTACACCGACGACCGCATGACGCTGCTGACACGCGCGATCGATGCGGTCACCGCACAACTGCATCCCGCCGATCGTCTCGTGGTGGTCACCGACCACAACGACGCGCTCGGGGACCGGGTGAAAACCCTGGTCCACGACCGCCCGGCACGCATCGATGTCGTGCCCAACGGACAGACCCGTGGGTTGTCCGGTGCCCGCAACACCGGCCTGCGGTGCGCGACAGAAGATCTCGTGGTTTTCCTCGACGACGACGCGGTGCTGCGGCCGGGCGGGCTCGCCGATGTGCGTCGAGCCTTCCGCGACCCGTCGCTCCTCGCCATCGGCGGGCGCGTCGAGGCCGCCTGGTCGGGCATCGGCGCTCCCGGCTGGTTTCCCGACGAGTTCGGCTGGGTGGTCGGCTGCGACTATCGGGGTATCGCCCCCGACGGTGCTGACATCCGCAATCCGATCGGCGCCGCGATGGCCGTCCGGCGTACCGCACTGGTCGAGATCGGCGGCTTCGCCGGCGAACTCGGGCGCGTCGGGGATCTGCCGGTCGGTTGCGAGGAGACGCTGATGGGCATCGAGTTGCACCGCCGGTTCACCGACGGTCGGATCGTGCGGAGGGCCGGATTCGCGGTCGACCACTCGGTCACCGAGTCCCGCGCGACACTGCGGTATTTCTTCCGACGCTGCCTGCACGAGGGCCGGTCGAAGGCCGTGCTGCGCCGGATGGCCGGCACGAACGATGCGTTCTCCGCGGAGACCTCCTACGTCCTGCGGACCATTCCCACCGGGATCCTGCGGTATCTCGGCCAGGTGCTCCGCGGAGACCTCGGGGCGCTCGCGCGGCTTCTCGTCATGGTTCTCGGCGTGGCGGTGACCGCCGCGGGGACGGTGTCGGCCCGGCGTGGCGGTGGCCCGGTCACGGCCCGGCGTGGTGGTGGCCCGGTCACGGCCACGCGGGCTCCGTACACCGGCACCGACACGGTGTCGGTGGTCATCCCGACGATCGGTCGCGACCTCCTCACCGACACGGTGAGATCCGTTCTCGCCCAGAATCATTCACCAATCGAGGTCATCGTCGTGGACAACCGTCCGGCGTCCGGGCGGACCCGGCAGATCCTCGACGACTTCGACGACCCGCGGCTGCGGGTGGTCGACGAACCGTTTCCGGGCATCTCCGCGGCCCGCAACGCCGGTATCGCCGCGGCGACGGGACGAATCATCGCGTTCACCGACGACGACGCCCAACCACGTCCGGACTGGGTCTCGACGATCGTGGAGACCTTCGTGCGCGATTCCACCGGCACCATCGGCGCCGTGACCGGCCGCGTTGTGGGCGTGGAGTCCCTCACCGAGCTGCAGCAGATGTTCGAGGACGCCCGGGTCTTCGACAAGGGCGAGGATCTCACGGTGTGGGCGCTGCGCCCGCATCCGACACACGTCGCGGCGGGCGTTGCCGGCGAGCACAACTTCTTCTTTCCCTACACCGCGGGCCAGCTGGGCAGCGGGAACAATCTGGCGCTCGCAGCCGAGATCCTGCCGCACACCGGGGTGTTCGACGAACGCCTCGGAACGGGAACCCCGTCGCGCGGCGGTGAGGACCTCGACCTGATGCGTTCGGTCATCCTTTCCGGATGGGCGATCGCGTACCGCCCGGACGCCGTGGTGACGCACTACCACCGCGACAACATGGCCGAGTTGCGCACGCAGAGTTACGGATACGGCACCGGGATGTCGGCGTCGCTGACCAAGCTGGCGTTGTCCCGGCACGGTCTGGCCCTGGCCTGGCGTATTCCCGCGGGTCTGCGCGCGCTGTTGGTGCCCGGGTCGGAGAATGTCTCGGCGTTCGCCCGGGAACAATGGCCCGACGAACTGCGCACACTCGAACGGCGCGGCTATTTCGCCGGACCTGCACTGTTCTTGCGCGGCCATCGCCGTTGCCGCGGCCGGGCGATGCCCGGCACCGGTACCGGCCACGCCGGTGAACATCCGACGGGATCGACCGCATGACGCTGACCTCTGACCGATCCGAGGCCGGGACCGGAACCGATCGCCACTCGGTCGGGTACGGCTTCCCACCGCGGGCAGCGCTGTCGGTGGCTGCGGTCCTCGCGGTGGTGCTGCTCCTCCTCGACATCGCCGCCGCGGTCGACCTCGACGTCGCCGGCGCCGGGGTGCGCGCGGTACTCGTCTTCGCCGGCGTCCTCACCCTGCCCGGCCTGCCACTGGTCATCGCACTGCGCATCCCCGGCCGCGCGTTGTCGGCGATTCTCGCTGCGGCGATCTCCTTGTCGGTCACCGTACTGGCGGCGCAGACCACGATGATCGCGGAATGGTGGAGTCCGCTACGCACGCAAGCGATTCTGATGGTTGCCACACTTGCGGTGTGTCTCTGGACCTGGCGCACCCTGCCCGCGGCGACCAGGTCGGGAACCTGGCGGCTCGGTCGTCGAACGTGGACCCGCAGCCGGGCGCGGAGCCTCGTGGCACTGGCGGTGGCACTGGCGCTGTTCGTCGTGTCCGCCGAGTCACTGGATGTGCTGCGGGTCGGTCGATTCGGCGTCATCGCAGGTGTGGACGCCTACTTCTTCGTCGGGCTCGCGCTGCTCGCGGTGGTGATCGTCGCCGCGTTGGGCGCCCGACGCCTCGACCCGCTGGTGCTGTCGGTCTCGACGGTGCTCGCCGTCGTCTACAACGGAATGCTCGTCGGTGCTGCCACCGGCGAGACATCGATCCCGACGTCCTTCGTCCACCGCGGTTTCATCAGCATCCTCGCCCAGGGTCACGCGCTCCCCGATCAGATCGACGCGCGCTTCAGCTGGGCCGGATTCTTCAGCATGGCCGCCCACGTCCAGACCGCGGCCGGATTACCGGACGTCACCGGCGTTCTGGTGTGGGCACCACTGGTGTCGGGTGTGGTGATGTCCTTCGGCGTCTACGCCATCGCGATCGCGGTGACCGGCCGCGCCCGCCTGGCGTGGATGTCGGTGCTGCTCTACCACGGTTTCAACTGGTATCAGCAGGACTACTTCGCACCGCAGGCCATGGCCCTGATCGGTTACACCGCCATCCTCGCGACCCTGCTGTGGCAGTTGCGTCGGGCACCGCTCCCCGACTTGGGACAGGGGCGAATTCAGCGTGTGCTCACCGCGTTTCGACGCACCCCGGGTCGCGTACCCGGCATCGGCGCGGGACGCACCCTGGCTCTCGAGGCGATCCTCGTCGTCATCGTGGCAGCGGGCACCGTCTCCCATCAGATGACCCCGATCCTCACGATCGTGGCGTTGGCGGCGTTCGCGGCGACCGGAACCACCCGCTACCGCACGCTGTGGCTGGCGGCCGGCCTGATCTTCGCCGCGTGGTTCTCTTACGGCGCCACCGACTTCTGGCTTGGTCACCTGCAGTCCCTCGTCGAGGAGGTCGGCAAGGTCGGCCAGTCGGTGGAGGCCGGCGTCGGTGATCGACTCAGCGGCGATCCCACCTACACCCGAATGCAGTATCTGCGCATGATGGCCTCCGGTGGATTCGCCCTCGTCGGCCTCATCGGCTGGTTCGTCTGGCGGACCAAGCGAACGCGGCTGATCGCCGGACTCCTCTGTGCCGCACCGTTTCTGCTGGTGGCACTGCAGAGTTACGGCGGTGAGATGATCATCCGCTGCTTCCTGCTCGCCTCACCCGTGCTCGCGCCGTTCGTCGCCCTGACCCTGGCCTGGGTCGGCCACCGGATCGACATGGCCCGTCGTCGACGACCGGGCTCGTCACGTCTGACCGTGCTGACGTCGATGGTGTTGTGCGTCGCGGTGTTCGCCGTCGGTGTCCTCGAAACCACCAACCGCGGATTGAACACCGCATTCGAGGCATCCACCCGCGATGAGGTAGTGCTCACCGACGAGTTCATGGCGACGATTCCCCCGGATTCACTGGTGATGAGTTTCAGCCACGCGCCACACTCGGTCGGCATTCGTCGGACGCTGGACCCGCACGGCCCGAAGTTCGCGTTCATCGATTCCTATCCGTGTTTGAACAACATCGCACTGTGCACCGAGCAGCGCGATCCCGACTTCGTCTACATCACCAATCAGGGGATCCAGATGCTCGTACTCCAGTACGGCCAGGACCCGTCGTGGTTACGTCAACAGATCGACGAGGTCGTCGATACCGGACGCTTCCGGGTCACGGTCAACACCCCGAGCGTGCAGATCCTCCGCAACGTGAAGAACGGACCGACATCATGAATCTCACCATCGCCGCGTTCGTCGCCGGCGCCGTGCTGCTCGTGGTGGGCGCGGCACTTCGCGAATTCCAGGTCCCCGCATCGGGTACGACGGGCCGGGGTCGCCTGGCACATCGGGTGACCATCCTGGTGGCCGCGTGCACCGTGGTCGCCGCCTGCCTGACCGTGCAGCGCCTCGCGGTGATGGCGCTGTGAGACGGCCCCGGCGGAAACGACCAGGATCACCACGCCCGCGGCTGCTGCCGATTGCGTTGGGCGCCACGCTGATCGCCGGCGTCGCCGCATGCGCACCGGCGTCGGGCGACCCGATGCACAACGCCGCGCAGACGACCAACTGCGTCGGCTCAGGGGTCGACGGCGCGGGCACCACGCCCACCGCCCAAGACCGACGATTGTGGAAGCGCGAGTTCGTCGACACCTTCGATCGATGTGACCTCGGCGATCGCTGGAGTACCTATTCCGGGTCGCCGGGCGGCAATCCCGTCGGCCGGTGGGATGCGTCGATGGTGCGCGTGCACGACGGAGTGCTGCGACTCCTGGGCGAGAAGACCACGTCGGGTTGGGTGACCGGTGGCGTCTCCAACTATCCGGTCACCCAGACCTACGGGCGGTGGGAGGTGCGGATGCGGGCCACCGACAGCGCCGATCTCTCCTATCACATGCTGTTGTGGCCCAAGGACGAACAATGGCCGCCCGAGATCGACTTCGCCGAATCCATCGCCTCCCGGCGCGATCAGATGTCGGCGTTCGTGCACTGGGTCGACGCCCGAAACCGGGACGGGGACAACAAGAAAGCCCACGCCGAGGTGAGCGGCGACTTCGGCGACTGGCACACCGTCGGCGTCGAGTGGCTGCCCGGGCTGATCCGGTACCTGCTCGATGGCCGGGTGTGGGCGGAGGTCCGTGATCCGGTGATGGTGCCGTCGGTGCCGATGTGGCTCGGCATGCAGGTCGAGGCCGGAGCGTGTGAACGTCGAGCCGACTGGGGTATGGCGACATGCTCACCCGACGAACCACGTCCGACGCGTGGTCAGGTCGAGATCGACTGGGTGGCAGTGTATTCGCCCATCGATGATGTCGCGGCGTTCACCCGTGCCGGATATCTCACGCCGACACCTGGCGCCGCTCAGCTCGGACCGAGCTGAGCGCGCCCGCCCAGAGCACGGGCCAGTGGGACCGCCACCAGTGTGGCCGCCGTACCCTCGGCGATGACCATCGCCCACCCGGCGGCGATCAGCCCGTGATCGCCGATCCACGCGGCGGTCAACGACAGCATCGTCACGGCACTGATCACCTGAACCGCCAACGCCGGACCGAGCCGGCACCGCACACGGCAGATCCCGACGAACGCCAGCCCCACCGCCGCGAGCGGCAGTGCGGTGGCACCGAGCCGGAGCAGGACGGTCCCGTGTGCGGCGTAGTCCGCTCCGGCCAGCCGCAGGAACATCGGGCCGATCACGATCAGGACCAGCGCCGCCACCATCGCCCCGCCGACGAGAATGGCCACGAACTGCCGCGTACGACGCAGGGCCACTTGGACATTCGGCGACACCGGGGAATTCGCGGGCCGTGCGGCATCGTCGGCACTCATCGCCGCCACATACGGGCCCAGCAGCATGGTCAACAGCACCAGCACCGCGCTCACCAGAGACCAGACGATCGAGAAGTACGCATTCTGATCGGCCCCGACCCGCGCGATCACCACCGGCGGCAGGATCAGCGGCGTGATCGCGCCGGCCACATAGACGCCGTAATTGCCTGCGAGAAAACGGCGTTGGGTCCGCCACGCGGGCAGCGCCATCGATGTCGACACGAGATCGGCGGCACGCAGCCGGAGTTCACGGCGAGCGAACCACCACAGCAGAGCAGCCGCGATCGCCGCCGTCACCACCCAGCTGCCGATGAGACCGAGCCGGTCGGCCGACAGTGCGAGCGCGGCCGCAGCGGCGAGTTTGGCGACCGCGTGCACGATGTTCTTCTGGGCCGACCAGTCGGCGCGTCCCATCGCGATGCTCACGTGGTCGAGCATCGCGAACGACGACAGGACCACCACCACGATCGGGAACATCCACATCTGCACGGCGCCGTCGAACATCTCCGACGTCGGGCCGACGATCAGGAACCCGCAGCCGAGCAGCGCGCCGCAGCTCGCTCCGATCAGCAGTCCTCGGCTCGGAAGTGTCAGGCTGCGTTCCCCGGCAATCGGGAGAAACCGTTCGAGATAAGCGCCGATTCCCAGGTTGCCGAACGCCGAGAGCATGGTGGCGGTGGTGATCACCGCGGCAGCGGCTCCGACCTCCGACGCCGGGTACATGCGCCCGGCCAGGACCCAGTAGACCAACCCGAGAACCGCGGTTCCCAGACCCGAGACCACCAGTGCCGCGGAGCTTCTCGCGATCGTCTGACCGGTCGGTGCAGGCCCGTCGGACAGATCGGCGCGAGCGGCGATCACCCCGCGAGTTCGTCGGATGCGAGTTCGATCGCGGCACCCGCGCGCACTCCGTGACGCGTCGCCGACCGGTGCGAACGCCAGTGCTTGAACTCCTGGTTGATGGTGCGCAACACGCGCATGCCATCGCTGTAGGCATTGAGGTTGCTGCGCCCGTGCAGTCGTGGCCCCTCGAAGCTGCCGACCTCGGTGATCCGCAGACCGGCGGTGGCCAACCGAACGTTGATGACGGTCTCGATCTCGAACCCGTCCCCCCATTGCGCCCGTCGATATCCGGTGGGCGGCAACTCGATCTGCTCGGCGTGACGCGCCCAGAAGGCGTTGTAGCCGTAGCAGAGATCGGTGAACTTCGTGTGGAAGTAGACGTTGACGATGGTGTTGAGGGCTTTGTTGCCGATCCGTCGCAATGCGGTGATGTCGGTGCTGCCGCCGGCGCCGACGAACCGACTGCCCTTGGCCAGGTCGGCGCCCTCGACCAGCGCCTGCACGAACAGCGGGATCTCCGCCGGATCGGTGGAGCCGTCGGCATCGATCGTCACGATGATGTCGCCTGTGCAGGCCTCGATCCCGCACGCGAGTGCATTGCCCTTGCCCGAGCGGGTCTGGGTCACGAAAGTGGCCTCGGGCCACAGCTTTCGGGCCACCGCGACGGTGTCGTCGGCCGAGTTGCCGTCGACGAAGACGATCTGATCGATGCCCTCGGGCATCCGGAAGGCCACATAGGGCAAATTCTTGGCCTCGTTCATCGCCGGGATGATCACCGAGACGCTCGGACGAGAGCCCGCCGCGTCGGAGATGGGCGAAACGTCACCATGCCCGATGGGCGAAACGTCACCGTGCCCAAGGATTTCCGGTCGTGCGCTGTCCTGCATGGGTCCCCACTCGTTGCGGTTCGAACTACCTGAAGTTAGGCTTAGCGTAGACTAAAGGTTAGCCTAACCAAAGCCCGGTTCGCCGGAGTGCCGCACTTCACACCTTCTGCGGCGAATTGCGATCACCGCACAGGCTAGCCTAGCCTAAGTAGTTGTTCCACCCAGGCCTGCCAGGAGACCCGATGAACACCTTTCCGGATGGATATCGCCGTCCACATCCCACGGGCGGCAAGGCTATTCGGCTCTCCCGCATCGCCGATCCGGTGACCATGCGAGCCCAGATCGTGCCGATGGACCATTCGGTCACCGTCGGTCCGCTGGGCCCCACGCACCACACCGAACGCATGGTCCGGTTGCTGGCCGATTCCGGCTGTGACGCCGTGGTGCTCCACCGTGGTCGCGCACAGCAGGTCTCCTCGACGGCATTCGCCACCATGGGGTTGATCGTGCACCTGTCGGCGAGTACTTCCCTCGGTCCCGACCAGGACGCGAAGGTACTCGTCGGGGGTGTCGACGCCGCCCTGCGGATCGGCGCGGATGCGGTGAGTGTGCACGTCAACGTCGGCTCCGCGACCGAGACACGACAACTGCAGGACTTCGCCGCCGTCTCCCGGGAATGCGACGCGCTCGGGGTCCCACTGCTGGCCATGATGTACGCGCGCGGTCCGGCCCTCCCCGCCCAGCCGGCGGGAACGACGCTGGCCCATCTCGCGGCCATCGCCACCGATCTCGGCGCCGACATGGTCAAACTCGACTACGCCGGCTCCGCAGAGGTCATGCGGGCCGTCGTCGACTCCACCCCCGCACCGATCTACGTCGCCGGCGGCCCGGGTCGCACCGACGACGAGGCCATCGAATTCGGCGCCGAGGTGCTCACCAGCGGAGTCGCCGGGTTGAGCTTCGGCCGCAACATCTTCGACGCCGCCGACCCGTTCCGGGTGGCCAGCAGCCTGGCCGATCTGGTGCACCGGCGCGTGGGCACCACCGCGATGGCCCGCGCCGGAGCGCCCGCCGACGTCGCCGCGCTCGAATCGGCCTGAGCCGAATCGCTCGGGTTCGAGTCCGGCCTGGTTCGGGTCAGGCCCGGTCCGACACTTCCACCCACTTCACCGCGCCGATGCCCTCCGGTCGCGCGTCACCACCGTCAGCAGAACAGGAATCCATCCGTGTCCACCACCGACATGTCCACCGCCACCGGCGAGCTCATCGTCACCGACCAGATCGTGCCCACCGCCGCCACCGGCGCTGCGCGTGCCACCACGCATTTCGGATGGATCGACGTGCGGGGCCTGAACTCACCGGTGCGCGACGCGGTCATCGCCGCCGCGCTCAACCAGGGTCTGGACGGAATCGTCGCCGACGACCCGCAGGTGCTGAGCGATCTGCCACCGACCGTGCGTCGAATCCTGTTCGCCGCCAATGGCGTATCCGCCTCGGAGGCCGACCTCGTCCTCATCGACGCCGACGCGGTCGATCCCACCACCGCCACCGACGCCCTGACCGGCCTGCACATCACCGTCTCCGATGCGCCCACCCTGGCACAGGCGTGTGACGCGGTGCGCGTCACCCCGTGGACCGTTCTGACCTTCACCGATCCCACCAAGATCCCACTCGAGATCGTGATCGCCGCCGCCGAGAACTCCGGCGGCAAGACGGTGACCGTGGTCAATGACATCACCGACGCCGAGATCGTGAAACTCGTTCTCGAACACGGCTCCGACGGGCTGGTCCTCGCACCCCGGCACGCCGACGACGTCCTCGCGCTCGCGACGATCCTGTCCCCGACCGCCGACCGGGTCGAGCTGTCCCACCTGACGATCACCGGCGTCGAGCACATCGGTATGGGCGAACGGGCCTGCATCGATACGTGCTCCCTGCTCGAGTTGGACGAGGGTTGCCTCATCGGTTCGTTCGCGAGCGGAATGTTCCTGTCCTGCAGCGAGACCCATCCACTCCCCTACATGCCGACGCGTCCGTTCCGATGGAATGCCGGTGCCGTGCACTCCTATGTCCTCACCCCCGACAACCGGACCCGCTACGTCAGCGAACTGCGCGCAGGTCAGCCGATCCTCGCGGTCCGTTCGGACGGTTCGGCCCGCGAGGTACGGATCGGACGGGTGAAGATCGAACGCCGCCCACTGATCTCGATCACGGCGACGAGTCCGGACGGCAAGACGATCAATGTCATCGCGCAGGACGATTGGCATGTTCGCCTGCTCGGCCCCGGCGGCAGCGTCAACAACGTCACCGAACTCACCCCCGGCGACGTGCTGCTCGGCTACGTCCCCACCGAGGCACGCCACGTCGGGCTGCCCATCACCGAGTTCTGTGAAGAACGCTGAGCGCCTTGGCGATCGGTTCGCCGCGACTGTCGCCGCCCACGCCGACCGATCCGCGCTGCGCATCGGCGACCGGTGCTGGGGCTATCGGGAACTCGACGACGAGCTGAGCGGCCACCGAGCAACTCTCGACGAGATCTGCGCCGATCCCGACCGGCCGGTCGCGGTCGTCGTCGATGGTACGGCGGCGACGTTCCTGCCCATGCTGGCCGTACTCTTCTCCCCGCATCCGTTGATCCCCCTCGATGCCGCCTCGCCGCAGTCGCGGGTGTCGACCATCCTCACCGACACCGGAGCACTGCTCTGGCGCACCGCCCCCGGGACCGGCGCAGACACCGCGCCCGGAGCCGAATCCGCGCCGGGTTACCCCCGGGTGGACTGCGCGGTGCTCGCCTACACCTCTGGTTCCACCGGCACCCCCAAGGCCGTCCGGCAGGGAGACGAGCTGTGGCTGCATCAGGCGACCGAACTCGCCCACGAACTGGGCATCGTTCCGGGATCGGTCGTCGCACAAGCACTTCCAGCCACCTTCGGTGGTGGGCTCGACGTCACCGTCACCGCGCTGCTCGCCGGGGCGTTGCTGTGGACACTCGATCCGCGAATCGACGGCGTGGGGGATCTGGTCGCCGAACTTCGAGGTCGCCGCCCACAGTCGCTACACCTGTCGCCCGCGTTGCTGCGGGCGGTCCTCGACACCGCCGGCGCCGGCGAGGCATTGAGCGGCATCGACCTGGTGGCCACCTGTGGTGAAGCGCTCGATGCGGTCGAGGTCGACCGACTGCGCGCACTGACGCCCGAGGTCACCTTCGTGAACCGGTCCGGCTCGTCGGAGACCGGAAACCTCGCCTTCAACTCGTTCACACCCGACCGGGAGCTGCCGACCGGCACGCTGCCCGCCGGACGCATCGCGGCGGGCAAACACATACGCGTGCTCGACGAGCACGGCACACCACTCCCGGACGGCGCGGTCGGCGCGATCGAGGTGCGCTCGCCCCATCTCGCACGCGGATATCTCTGCGACGGTGAGCTCGTCGACTTCGCGACGCACGACACCGGTGACAAAGAGGGGCCCACCGCACCGCCGATACGCAGTCACCGTACCGGCGACATGGGGCGGGTCGACGGTGACCGGCTCACGCTGCTCGGTCGCAGTGACGACACGGTGAAGATCCGTGGCTACCGCGTCGACATCGGCGAGGTGACCGCCGCGGCCCGCGCCGCCGACGGCGTGGGCGATGCCGTGGTCATCGCCCGAGAGTCCACGGGCCGCACCGAACTCGTCGCATACGTCGCACCCCCACGGACCGCCCGCGCCCCGGCGATCGCGACGGTGCGCACCGCCATCGGCCGGGCTGTGCCGTCCTGGATGGTCCCCACCCACATCGTCCTGCTGCCCGAACTCCCCCGCACCGAGCGCGGCAAGGTCGATCGCAGCGCACTGCCCGCACCCCGACGGCGCCCCGCGTACATGCCACCGGCCACCGGTACCGAAAAGCTGCTGGCACCGATCTATGCCGACCTCCTCGGGATCGGGACAGACGGGATCGGGGCGGGCGGGATCGGGGCGGGCGGGATCGGGGCGGACGACGACTTCGTCGCGCTCGGTGGCGATTCACTCACCGCGGTGACCCTCCTGCGACGCGTCGAGGAAACCTTCGGGGTGAGCCTGCCCCCGTCCGCACCGATCACCGACCCGACGGTGCGAGACCTCGCCGCGCGCATCGACGCAGGCGCACCCATGAGCGCCGACGGCGTCGTGGTCCATCTGCGTGGAACAGACGATGTCGCCGCAAGCAACGATCCCGGCGGCTCCCCCGCTCACACCCCGATCGTGTTCGCCTTCGCCGGCGCCGGCGAGTCGGCACTGGCCTTCGCTCCCCTGGCGCGGCGCCTATCCGGGTATCGCGTCATCGGCCTCCACGCCCATGGTCTGGAGAACCGTGGCATCCCCGATCCGACGATCCGGCGGGCCGCCCGACGTTTCGCCGGTCACGTGCGCCGGTTCTGCCCCCACGGCCCCTATCGATTCGTCGGCCACTCACTCGGTGGCGTGATCGCCATGGAGGTCGCGCGCATCCTCATCGACGACGGCGAGGTGATCGAGCACATCGTGTGTCTCGACACCGTACTCATCGGGCCGCTGCAGCGTCGTCTGCCGGTCCACCTGCCCGCATCCACCGACGACACCGCAGACACCGCCGACACCGCAACCGGATCCGATGTCGTCGATCCCGAACAGGCTGCTGCAGAACACTGTTCGACGTGGGAGCTGTGGCGTACCCGGGTGGCATTGCTCACCGCCGGATGGTGGCCACGGCCGGCCGATGCCCAGTGGTCGCTCTTCCACGAACTCGGGCGACGCTCGGCGTTACTGCATCGATTGCACCCCTGGCCGGGCCCGGTCACCGTCGTTCTCGCCGAGGACAACCCCGATCCCGGCGAATGGTGGGATGTGATCGCGCCCGATCACCAAGGCGTGCACCGCATCAGCGGCGACCACAACGGGATCCTGCGCGCACCGCACGTCGATGCGACGGCGGAGATCGTCACCGACGCCCTTACCGGGGCGAACGTATGACACCCCGGTTCGCGGTGTACATCGCCGCGCACGACAAGCCCGCATTGTTCGCCGATCTGGTTGCCTCGCTACATCATCCGCAGATCGATGTCTATGCCCACGTCGATCGCGCCGTCGACAGTCGTCCGTTTCACGAGGCGGTACGTGCCGTACTGCCCGAGGCGGCGCATCCGGTGCGGTTCGTCGCCGAGCGTGACCGCATTCGGGTGAACTGGGGTGGCATCAGCCTGGTGTCGGCCAGCCTGCGGCTACTTGCCCTCTCCACGGGCTCCGGCCGTGTCTACCATCGTCATTCGTTGTTGTCGGGGACCGATCTGCTGCTTCGGCCGCTGCCCCAGCTGATCGACGCGTGGTCCGGCGACGTCGAGTTCCTGCGCGTCGATTGCGCACTGGATTCCGGGCCGCACCGCGCGACCGTCGACCGGTATCACTTTCCCGACCATCCGAGCCTGCGCCGATTGTCCGGTCGCATTCCGCGCCCGCCGATCGAACGGCGCCTCTACCGCGGGTCCAACTGGTGGTCGCTCACCGACGCGGCGATCGGGATCATCGCCCGCACCCTTGCCGACGACCCGGGGTGGTTGCGGGATCTGCGGTTCGCCTCGTGCCCCGACGAGATCGTGTTCCACTCGATCCTCATGGGATCGGCTCGGGCGCCGGCCATCGGGCAGAACTACGCCGAGTGTGTCCACGACAACTATCGGCATCCCGAGTCCGACTGCGTACACAGCGACGTGACGATCCACGGGCAGCACTACATCGACTGGACCGACCCCGACGGCGTCTCACCACCGGATCTCGATGTCGAGGCACTGCGACGCGCACTCGACAGCCCGGCCCTGTTCGCCCGCAAGGTGCCCTCGGGCTGGACGTGGCGTACCGGGCCCCTGCCCGGCCCGTCAGACAGCGACCCGACAGACACCGCCCGGCCCGCTCGGGTGCGCGCGTGATCGGCCGGCTCGCCACCCGGGATCGGTTGACGATCAACGCTTCTGCCCTGATGGCCAGCTCGGTGGGTACCGGGTTGCTGGGACTGGTGTACTGGATCGTCGCCGAGCACCACTTCCCCACCGCCGAGGTCGGCCGAGCCTCGGCGGTGATCAGCTCGGCGACCGTGCTGTCCTCTCTGGCCTGTCTGTCCCTCGGTGGTGCGTTCCAGCGGTTCCTGCCGGTCGCGGGCGGCGCCGCCCTGCGCTACATCGTCGGCGGGTATCTCCTGACCGCGGCCACCGGCGTCGTCCTCGCCACCGGATTCGTGGTCGTCGGACTCGGAGACCGAATCCTGCACAGCGCCGGTGAACGAATCGCCTTCGTCGCCATGGTCGCGGTGTTCGCGCTCTACGCGCTCACCGACCCCATCCTCACCGGCTTGCGGCGCGCTCCGGCCGTCGCGGTCAAGAACATCACGCTCTCGGCGATCAAGATCGTTCCCATCGTCCTCCTGGCCGGTGTGCCCTCGGCACTGGCCATCTCCGGTTCCTGGGCGTTGTTGGCGGCCGTGGTCACCGCCGTCTTCGTGTTCGGTGTCTGCCGCACCGCGATCGCTCGTCGCGGCCAACGTCGCGACCTACCCGCAGGGCGCGAGCTGTTGTCGTTCCAGGGAGCCTTCTTCTTCCTGATGCTGGTGTCGTCGGTGACCCCGCTGGCGTTGCCGCTGGTCGTCGTCGCCAAGACCGACACCACCCAGAACGCCTACTTCAATCTGGCGTGGACGATGTGTTCGGCCGCCGGGATGCTGCGCGCGTCGATCGGTTCGGCATTCATCGTCGAGGCCTCCGCGCCCGACGCCGACCGCCCGGCACTGCTCCGACGTCTGGGCACCATGCTGGGACTGGTCACCGGGGTCGTCGCGGCGGGATTGGCGATCGGGGGGCCGGTCGTGCTGCTGCTCGCCGGCCGCGACTACTTCCACGCGGCGGGGCCGCTGATGGTCGTCATGGCCGTCGAATCGATCGTGGAAACCGTTGTGGTGACCTACTTCTTGATCGCCCAGCTGCAACGACGGATGCGGTTGATGGTCGCCGCCCAGGTGATCATGGTGATCACCACCGTCGGTGGAGCGTGGGTGTTGCTCGATCCGCTCGGGCTGCTCGGCGTCGCGGTGGCCTCACTGATCGCGGTGGTGATCACCCTCGCGGTGGTCGCCCGACCGCTGATCCTCGGGGTGCGCGCGATGCTGCACGACACGCCGGCGAACACTCCTCGTACCGAACGCACCGACAGCCCTCCGGTCGTGGCACCCGGCGGGTCGGGCGCCGGTGTCACCGACGTCGGGCAGCCAACGTCGCCTCGATGACGCGACGCGAACAGAACCGGGCGGTCTGGACGCCCGGCTTCCGCCGGAATGCCCGCGCCGCGGCCGCCGAGGTGATCACCGCGGTCCGCATCACCCCGGCCTCCTCGGGCCACAGCAGGTCGCGGACGACATGATCCGGCAGGGCTCGCACACCGGTGCGGTTCGCATGCGCGGCCGCAATCGCCAGATGCGCCTCCCGTTGCTCGGCACTGTGCCGGTTGCTCACCTGCGACGGATGAATGCGGTACCGATAACCCACCGACGCGACGTTGCCGATCCGTCCGAACGCCGAGAGTCGCGCGTAGAACTCGTAATCCTCGGCGTGGGCGAACTGCGGATCGAATCGCAGCGCGGCCTCCGTCACGACGTCGCGGCGCATCATCACCGAAGCGCCACACAGACTTCCGGCCAGCAGCAGCCGCTGACGGCACGCCCTGTCCGAACGCGGCATCCGCACGCGCCCGGTCATCGATCCGAACAATTCATAGTCGGTGCCGCAGGCGATCCCGTCGGGATGCCGGTGAAACCACCGTAGTTGCGACTGCAACCGGCCGGGGGTCGAGATGTCGTCGGCGTCCATGCGCGCCAGATACCTCCCGCGGGCCTCGTCGAGGCCACGGTTCAAGGCGGCCACGAGTCCCGAATTCGGTTGTCTCACCACACGTATGCGCGGTTCGTCGAGAGTGTGCAGCACCTCGGCACCGCCGTCGGTGGAGCCGTCGTCGATCACCAGGAGCTCCAGATCGTCGACGCCCTGCTCGAGAATCGACCGCGCGGCCGCCTCGATGTGGTCGGCGGCGTTGTACGCCGGCATCAGGACCGTCACCAGCGGTGGGTCCGACCGCCCGGTCAGCGCCATCGCAACACCGCAGAGTAGAGGCCCGGTGCGAACTTCATCAGCACCGCGAATCTCGCCTCCCGCAGATGGCGTCCGGCCCACAGGGCCGGGAGATCGTGCAGGGTGATGTCGGCGCGGACCCGACGGATCGCCGTGCGATACAACGGCAATTCGGCCCGGCCGTGATGCGCCGACCGCATCGCGACGTGGGCCACCGACGTCAGCACCTCGCGGTAACGGAAGCCCACGAAGTCGCGGGACCAGTCCACCCCGCGGTCGGCGCCGCAGATCAGTTCTCGCACATCGGCTTCGACGCGGAAGAGGTCGAGCGTCGAGGGACTCAGGGCCGTCGACAACGAGCCCTCCCGATACAGATAGCGATACAGCGGCTCGGCCACGGTGGCCACCCGATCCACCGACAATGCCAGCCGCACACTGGTCGCGACATCTTCGTAGGCCTGATCCTGTGCCCACGGGCGGGTTCCGAGGATCTCGCGGCGAAAGATCTTGGTACAGGCATACGCCTTCGCGCGGCCGCAGAGGATCTCGCGGGCATAGCGCTCCCCGGTGAGCACCTCGCCCGGTGGCGGCGCCTCGTCGATCTGCAGGATGTTGCCGTCGACGTCGACGCGCCGCGTCCGGGTGACGGCGAATGCCGCGTCGTGCCGCACGATCGCGTCGACGAGGCGCTCCACGAAGTCGGGGTCGGCCTGATCGTCGCTGTCGAGGAACCAGACCAGATCGGTCGCCAATTGCGCCAGCCCGGTGTTGCGGGCCCGTCCCAGACCACCGTTGCAGGGTTGGCGGATGAGCGTATGCGCGCGCCCGTGCTCGGCCAGCACCCGCTGGGCCAGCGGAACCGAATCGTCGCCCCCACGGTCATCGACGAGCACGATCTCGTCAACGGGGAAGGTCTGCGCCAGAACCGATTCGAGGCAGCCACGAACATAGGGCGCGCACCGGTACACGGGGATCACGACGCCGACGGTCGGCCTCACCCTCACCGCACCTCGCTTCCCGGTTCCATACCCTTCGTGATGAGGATAGCCTAAGCAAATTCGCAGGTGTCGACGGTGCCGCACGGGCGACGGACGAGAAGTCGATAAGGTGACACCTGTGACCGACACCACTACATTTCCCGTACCCGACCTCACCGGTCGTTCCGCTCTCGTCACCGGCTCCAGCCGGGGTATCGGATTGGGCATCGCCACCGAACTCGCCCGTCGCGGAGCCGCCGTCGTCATCACCGGCCGCAAGCCCGATGCCCTCGAGGCCGCCGCAGCGCAGATTCGCACCGTGGTCCCCGACGCGCGGGTCACCGCGGCGCCCGGCAACACCGGGGACGCCGCACACCGGGCGGAGGCCGTGGCCGCGGCGGTGTCGAACGGCGGGATCCACATCCTGGTCAACAACACCGGCATCGCGCCGACCGCGGGACCCCTGATGGACGCCGATCTCGACGCTGTCCGAAAGACGTTCGACACCAACGTGGTTGCGGCGCTGGGCTTCGTCCAGGAGGCATACCGAGCGGGTATGGCCGAGCACGGAGGCGCGGTGATCAACGTGGCGTCGGTGGCCGGGCTGCGGTCGACCGGCGTGATCGCCGCCTACGGCGCGTCCAAGGCAGCGCTGATCAGGCTGACCGAAGAACTCGCCTGGGAACTCGGACCCGCGGGCATCCGGGTCAACGCCATCGCACCCGCCATCGTCCGGACCAAGTTCGCCGACGTGCTCATCAGCGGCGACAACGAGGCCAAGGCGGTCGCGCGGTACCCACTCGGACGTCTCGGCGAAACCGAGGACATCGCCGCCGCGGCAGCATTCCTGGCCGGCGACGGCTCGTCGTGGATCACCGGCGAGACACTGCGGATCGACGGAGGCCTCATGGCCACCGGCACCGTGTGAGTGACGTCGCGCGGGCCGGGTGTGAGGGTGCTGGGGTAAGGGTGCTGGGGTGAGGGGCCCGGCCGCGATCGTGATCGGTGCCGGACCTTCCGGCCGGGCACTGGCCCATCGGCTCGCCCATCACGGCGTGCCGGTGACGCTCATCGATTCGCGCGTCGAACGACGATGGACCGCAACGTATGCGGCGTGGACCGACGAGCTACCGGCATGGCTCGACGACTCGGTGATCGCCGCACGGACGGCGTCGGTGGCCGCCCATGCGGTCCACCGGCGTCACATCCCACGCGGTTACAGCGTCTTCGACACGGTCGGGCTGCAACGACGCCTGCACCTCGACGGCGTCGACGTCGTCGAGGCCCGGGCGCGGCACGTCGCCCCCGACCGGGTCATCACCGACGGCGGCACCGTCCATCGCGCCGGGACGGTGTTCGATTGTCGGGGCGCGGCGGCCGACGGCCCGTCGGCCCGGGCGGCCCCGCGCCAGACGGCATTCGGCATCGTGGTCGGACGCGACGAGGCGGCGCCGGTCCTCGACGGCGCCGAGGCGGTCCTCATGGACTGGCGAGCGCCGCGACACGGTCCGCCGTGGAGCCCCCGCGGCGCGGCACCGTCGTTCCTCTACGCCGTACCCGTCGGCGACGACGCGATCCTCCTCGAGGAGACCTGCCTGATCGGCCGCCCGGCCCTGCCGGTCGCCGAACTCGCCGACCGCCTCACCGTCCGCCTGGCCGGCCACGGCATTTCCGGCGACGGCGCACGGCACCGTGAGCGGGTGTCGTTCCCGGTGCTCGTCGCCTCGCCCACCCCGTGGCGTCTCGAGCCGCTGCGATTCGGCGCCGCAGGCGGATTCGTGAATCCGACCACCGGATACGGCGTGGCGACCGCGCTGCGGTGGGCCGACACCGCAGCACGGGCGGTCGCCGACGACGAGGACGCCTCGGAGGTGTTGTGGCCGTGGCGTGCACGGCAGGTGTGGCGTCTGCGCCTGCGCGGGGCCGCGGTCCTGCTGGGTCTCGACCCCGTGCAAACCGTTCGGTTCTTCGACGCCTTTCTCGCGTTGCCGCTCGAGTCACAGCGCAGCTACCTGAGCGAACGCGCAGATCTCACGGGCACCCTTGCCGCGATGCGCCGGGTGTTCGCGGCTCTCGATCAGCCCACCCGTACCACCCTCGTACGACGAACGATGCGCGGCCGCACCTGATCGGCGTGACCATCATGGTTCTCGCGGGACCTTGGTCCCCGTTTCGTCGCGCGGTTTGAGGGCGCCCTGCAACTAATGTTAGCCTCGCCTAACACCAATCCGGTGCCGGGTGTCGGCGGCAGCGCCCCGACTCGCATCTCGAAGGACATCCCATGAAGGTCTGCGTGGTCGGCGCCGGTCCGTGCGGTCTCACGACCATCAAACAACTCCTCGACGAAGGCCACGAGGTGGTCTGTTTCGAGAAGAATCCGGATGTCGGCGGGATCTGGCTGCGCGACGCCGACGGCGCGGACGCCGCGCAGATGAAGGCCTACGACACCCTGATGCTGACCATCTCGATGAAGCTGATGGCCTACTCCGATCATCCCCACGTCAGCGACGGCAGTCGGGGTGAGCGCGAGTTCTATTCGCGGGCACAATATTTCGACTACCTGAAGGGATACGCCGAACGGTTCGGTCTGCTCGAGCACATCCGAGCCGGTCATGAGGTCGTCGATGTCACCCGTGACGGCACGACGTGGCGGGTCGATGTACGCGACGCCGGAGACGCCGCCGGAGCCGTCCGTGCCGAAAGGTTCGACGCGGTCGCGGTGTGCTCGGGGCCGTTCGCCACGCCGAATCGCGACATCGCCGAGCTCGAGGGATTCACCGGGGAGATCGTGCACTCCAGCGAGTACCGCAACAACGAACGTTTTCGTGGAAAACGCGTCCTGATCGTCGGGCTCGCCGAGTCCGGCGCCGACATCGTGCGCGAGGTGGGTGACGTCGCCGCCGCGGCGACGCTGTCGATCCGCTCCTACAACTACCTGCTGCCCCGGATCATGAACGGCGACCGCACCACCGACCACGGGACCGTCCGGTCGCACCACCACGAGATGCTGCGCCGCTCGAGCGACGAGCCGTTCGTCCTCGACACGTTCTGGGGAACGAGCACGATCGCCAAGGCCGTGTTCCTCGCGGTCTCGGTCGTCCTCGGGGTGGTGACGACCGCGCTCGGCGCGGTCCGGGTGGCAACCGAACGACTCGTTCCCGCCCGCCGCCGACCGAAGTCTGCACTGAATCCGATGGGCGAGCCGATGTTCCCGCCCAAACTCGACGTGGGCACCGTGCACGACGACGCGAACTTCGAACTGATCCGGACCTGGAATCGACGGTCGCATCCCGACGGCAGCTGGGCACAACGCACCATCTTCTGCAAGAACGTCAGTTTCATCCCGCACCTGGTGAGCGGGCGGGTGACACTCAACGACCGCGGGCTCACGCACTCGCAGGGCACCGCGATCACCTTCGGCGACGGCACCTCCGCCGAGTTCGACACGGTGGTGCTGTGTACCGGTTTCACCAAGGAGTCGTTGTCGATCGGCGACCTACAGGTCAAGGACGGCAACGTGCGCAACCTGTACAAGCACTTCCTGCATCCGGAACACCAGGGCACGGTGGCCTTCATCGGCTTCGTGCGTCCGTTCTCCGGCGGAATCCCGGTGTGCGCGGAGATGCAGGCGCGGTACTTCGCCCGGGTGCTCAGCGGCACACTCACCCCGCCCGCCGACATCGACGAACGCATCGGGCGTGAGAAGGAGTGGGAGGAGTACTGGACGGCATTGAGCCCTCGGCACACCGAAGCGATCCCGTCCCAGGTGCTCTACCTCGACGCGCTCGCGCGTGAGATCGGGTGTCTGATCCCGATGCGGATGATGCTCACCAACCCGAAGCTGTTCATCCAGCTGTGGTTCGGCAGCTTCAACCCTTCCTGTTATCGCGTGGTGGGGCCGCACAATCTCGGCGACGCCGCCCTCACCGACCTGTATTCCGAACTCGTCGACAACCGCCGCGAGATGGCCTTCCGGATGTCGATGCTGCAGCTGATGCCCACCCACATCCATCCCGAACACATGATGTGAGTGTTCACGGGGCACATGATGTGAGTGCTCACAGGCGGGTGTCGACGGGCTCGGATTCCAACGCCAGCACCCCGAAGACGCACTCGTGCACCTGCCAGAGCGGGGCTCCCGCCGCGTGGCGGGCCAGGGCCTCACGGCCCAGCCGATACTCACGCCCTGCCATCGACCGCTTGTGCCGCAGATCGCGAGATCGCAAGCGCGCCAGGTCATCGAGGTACGACGGCCCGTAGACGATGCGCAGATACTCACGCCCACGGACCTTGACCCCGGCCGGCGGCAAACGTCCGGCAGCGTCGCGCACCGCATTGGCGAACGGTTTGACGACCATCCCCTCGCCACCCGTCGATGTCAGATCGGCCCACCACTGCTCCGCAGCCGCACACGAGCGCCGATCATCGACGTCGACCACGCGGTGGCGGGTTCGGGTGAACACTCCGTCGTCGGCATCGGCGAGGGTCGCGGCGGCGTCCAGATGCCATGCGTGCGAGCGTGACTCGAGGGTCATCTCCCCTGCCGAGCCACCCCCGCAGGCCAGCACCTCGAATGGCGCGATGCGAACGTCGTCGATTCCGGCGCCCGGGTGCACATGGCCCGCGTAGGCGTCGGTGAACGCGCCGAGGTCGGCTCGACGACGCACGAGTGCGTCGAGGTCGGCGTCCAGCGCCAGGCCGCGGGCCTGTGCATGGGCCAGTTCGCTCTGCAGCACCTCGCTTTCGGCCCGGCCGGCCGCGGAGACCTCGGCGAACTCGTCACGAACCAGGCTCTCGCCCTTGATGTTCCACGGCAGCAGCTCGGCGTCGAGGATCAGCCACGTCGCGTCCAGCCGGTCGAACAACCCAGTGGCCGCGGTGCGCGCCCGCGCGAGGAGCGCGTGCTCGTCGGAGCCGTCGAAGAAGGGCCGACCGGTACGCGTGTACAGAGCGCCACTGCCACCGCGCACCCCGAAACAGCGCAACGCGGTGTCCTTGTCGGCGGTGAGCACCATGATCGCGCGCGACCCCATGTGCTTCTCCTCGCACATCACTCTCGAGATGCCCTGCTCGCGGAAGAACGTGAATGCGGCGCCGGGACTCTCCAGGAGATCGTCGCGATCGGAGCCGATCGGACTCATCGTCGGCGGCAGGTAACGCAACCATCGTGGGTCGACGGAGTATCGCGACATCACCTCGAGTGCTGCCGCCGCATTCTCGGCGCGAATCGACACCGGTGGCCCGTATCCGGTTCGGATGGAGCGCTTTCCGACGACGTCGGCAAGGCGCAGCCGTGCACGCACGCGGTCGTCGGCAGCGCTGTGCCCGTAACCGAGCGGGCGTCCGGCATCGAAGTACGTCGCCCGTGCCGGCACCGACACGACCTCCCGCTCCGGGTAACGCACCGCCGTCAACGCGCCTCCGAACACGCATCCGGTATCGATGCAGATCGTGTTGTTGACCCACGCCGCCTGCGGTACCGGAGTGTGTCCGTACACGACCTGCGCCTGCCCGCGATAGTTCCGGGCCCAGTCGATCCGCACCGGGAATCCCCAGCGGTCGGTCTCACCGGTGGTCTCACCGTAGAGCGCCGCGCTGCGGACCCGCCCCGATGTGCGTCCGTGGTAGCGCTCGGCGAGCCCCGCGTGCGCGACGACGAGTCGTCCGTCGTCGAGCACGAGCTGGGTGATCAGACCGTCGAGGAACTCCGTTGCCTCGGTGCGGAACTCGTCGGTCGTCTGTGCGAGCTGCGCCAACGTCAGGTCGGCGCCGTGTCGCGCGCGGATCTCGGCACCACCTGACCCGCGCCCATTGCCCGGTCCGGCGCGGAGCAACCGCACCAGCTTCTCCTCGTGGTTGCCGCGCACGCAGAGTGCGCGGCCGGCATCGACCATCGCCCGCACCACCGCGATGACCTGCGGGCTGTCCGGACCACGGTCGACGAGATCGCCGACGAAGACCGCCGTGCGGCCCTGCGGGTGTTCGGGGACGCCGCGGACCCGGCCATCGTCACCCACCTCGACCACCCAGTCGAGGGCCCGCAGCAGGTCGACGAGTTCGGTGGCACATCCGTGGACGTCGCCGATGATGTCGAACGGCCCGTGCAGATCGCGCTTGTCGTGGTACAGGCGTGTTCGGACGACCTGGGCGGCGTCGATCTCGGCGACTCCGTCGAGATGATGGACGTACCGGAACCCTTCCTTGCGCAGCACTTTTCGACTGTTGCGCAGCAGGTTGTACTGCCGTGCGAGGACCCCCTCGTCGGTGCCGGTGACCGATGCTCTCCTGGTGAGCTCGCCGCGCGGGACGTCGAGGATGATGGCGACCGCGAAGACGTCTGCCTCGCGTGCGAGGTCGAGCAGCACCCGACGGTCCTCCGGACGCAGCGAGGTCGCGTCGACCACGGTCAACAGTCCGCGACGCAGACGCCGTCCGGCGACGTCGGAGAGCACCGCGAAGGCATCGGCGGTGGCCGACTGATCGGTGGGGTCGTCGGCGACCATGGCGCGCAAGGCATCCGACGACAGCACCTCGGTGGTGTCGAAGTGACGGCGAACGAAGGTGGACTTGCCGGAGCCGGACACTCCCACCATGACCACCAGGCACAGGTCGGGGATCTCGAGGACGGTCATGGTGTCACTCCCTCCGCAGATCGCGCGGGATCGGTGCGGGTGAACACGGCGTACTGGGTCGGCGACCCCGCCTCGGCGTCCCGGTCACCGATTCCGCCACGGACATGGGTGTAGTCGAACTCCGCCGAGACCTCCGCGCACCAGTCGGCGAACTCCGTACGGTCGAACTCGAAACGGTGATCGGGGTGACGCAATTCGCCGGCGGCCAACCCGTAACGGGCATTGAACTCGCGGTTGGGCGTGGTCACGACGACGGTGGCCGGGGCCATGTCGTCGAACACCGAGGCCATCGCCACCGGCAGCCGCCCTCGGTCGATGTGCTCGATGACCTCCATCAGCACCACCGCGTCATATCCGGAGCAGCGCGGATCGGCGTACATCAGCGACGACTGCCAGAGCTCGACCTGCCGCACGAGTTCCAACCGTCGCGCCGCACGGTGCAGTGCGTCGGACGAGACGTCGACACCGGCGAGCCTCGGAATCGGGGTCTGCGCCGCCAGTTCGGCCAACAGTCGCCCCTCACCGCACCCGACATCGAGGACAGACCGCGCACCGGAGGCCGACAGCAGTCCGATGACCTCCTGGGCCCTTGTGTGCGACAACCGGTTCCCCGGCTCGCTGACGTCGGGGGTCGGCTCACCCGATCCGGACACCATGGTGATCGCCTGGTCGGCCAAACCTGGCAGATCCTTCAGGTAGGCGCGGGTGATGGCCGCGGCGTGCGGGTGAGCGGGCAGCCACATGTCACCGAGCCGCACCAACTTCTCTATCTCGGCGTCGTCGACGAAGTAGTGCTTGACGCGGGCGAGAACCGGCAGGAGCACGGCGAGATGCCGCAGGGCGTCGACGACGCGAAACGATCCGCGCACGGTGAGCACCCCGTGGTCGGAATTCCCCCATTCCACCGGCACCAGCGCCTCGCGTGTCATCTCGACGGTCCAACCGAGCGGCTCGAAGAGATCCTCGGCACTCACGTTGTCGGGGCCACCGGGGCACGGAACCGCAGCGGCGCGCACGGTGAGGTCCCACGCTCGGTCGACCAGCTCGGGCCGCTGGTGGCAGCGTCCGGCCAGTGCGTCACCGAACACCTTGCCCAGAGCGACCACCATGCGGGTGGACGCTTCGTACGGGACGGCGGTGACGTATCGCGATGTCCCGGAATCGCGCGTCGGACGGATGCCGATGCCGTCGACATGCATCGCGACCCGGCACCGGTCGTCGTCGGCGATCGGGTAGAAGACGGTGGCCACGCCCTGGCTGGTCGGGAACCGCTGTACCCGATCGGGATGCTTGTGCAGCAGGTACCCGACGTCGGTCGCCGGGCCGTCCGGTCCACCACGTACTTCCAGGGTCATCAACACGCCGACCACACTATCGGTGGGGGCAAACGGTTTTGGCCGGTCAACTGTGTCGCAACAGCCGCCAGCGGTCAATCATCTCCTCGACGTCGACGGTGCGGCACACCAGATGTGAGGCCGGGCCCACGCTCGGACGCAACCGGTCCTGCTTCACCCGGGTGTTGAAGTCGGTCAGGATCGTCCGGACCACGCCTTCGTCGGCGATGCCGCGCAACGACTCCGGGAAGGTGTCGCGCTCCTTGCGCAGCTGCAGGGTGGGTGGCAACAGTGCGGTCGAGTCGAGGTCTTCGTCGCGGATCTTCTGCTTGGCCCACCAATCGGGGTCATCGAGTCCGGACAGGTTGAGCGGCTTACCCATTCCGGGCAGATTGTCGAACTCGCCACGCTCGGTCGCCTCGCGGATCATCTTCTCGACCCGTGACTCGTGACGCTGCGGACGCCACCGCCGTACCCGTCGGAAGTGTCCCTCGGGTCCGGTGGATGCGGGCTCACCGCCGTCCGGTCCGGTCACCGGCCGCTAGACGGTGAACCCGAGGGCGCGCAGTTGCTCGCGGCCGTCGTCGGTGATCTTGTCCGGGCCCCACGGCGGCAGCCAGACCCAGTTGATCTCGACCTCGGTGCACAGTCCGCTGTTGACCAGCGCACCGCGGGTCTGATCCTCGATCACATCGGTGAGCGGGCACGCCGCCGACGTCAGCGTCATGTCGAGTTTCGCGACGGCGTCGTCGGTGATCTCGATGCCGTAGACGAGTCCGAGATCGACGACGTTGATGCCCAGTTCGGGGTCGACGACATCGCGCATGGCCTCTTCGACGTCGTCGAATTGCGGCAGCGACGTACTCGGGCCGGTCGGCGCCGGGTCACCGGCTGTGGTGTCGACGTCGCCCGCGTCGGGATTGATGCTCATGCTGTCTCCGCTCCTTGCGATGCTGGTTGCGATTCGAGTGCCTCGACCGATCGTGCCAACGCGTCCTTGAACGCCAGCCATCCCAGGAGGGCGCACTTGACCCGGGCCGGATACTTGCTCACGCCGGCGAAGGCGATGCCGTCGCCGATGACGTCTTCGTCGCCGTCATCCTTGCCGCGCGAGGTCATCATCGTGTTGAACGAGTCGACGGTCGCCAGCGCCTGTTCGACCGGCAACCCGACGATCTGGTCGTAGAGCACCGACGTCGAGGCCTGGGAGATCGAACAGCCCTGTCCGTCGTAGGAGACGTCGGCGACGGTGGTGCCGTCGTCGCTCAGGGCGACCCGCAAGGTCACCTCGTCCCCGCAGGTCGGATTGACGTGGGCGACCTCGGCGCCGAACGGCTCGCGCAGACCACGGCCGTGCGGATGTTTGTAGTGATCGAGGATCACGTCCTGATACATCTGCTCCATCCGCATCAGGCATTCACCCCGAAGAAGTTCTGCGCCTTGCGGATCGCTGCGGCGAGCGCATCGACCTCGTCGAGGGTGTTGTATGCGGCGAACGACGCGCGTGCGGTTGCGGCGACACCGAACCGCTTGTGCAGCGGCCACGCGCAGTGGTGGCCGACCCGGATGGCGACTCCCTCGTCGTCGAGGATCTGGCCGAGATCGTGGGCGTGGATTCCGTCGACGACGAACGACACCGCTCCCCCGCGGTCGGTGGTGGTGGTCGGGCCGATGATGCGCAGGCCACCGATCTCGCCGAGTTGCGACAACGCCCGCTCGACCAGTGAGTGCTCGTGTGCGGCAACGGCGTTCATGCCCAGCAACCGCAGGTAGTCGACCGCCGCGCCGAGGCCGACGACCTGTGAGGTCATCGGTACACCGGCCTCGAACCGTTGCGGTGCGGGCGCGTACGTCGACATCTCCATCGACACGGTCTCGATCATCGATCCACCGGTGAGGAAGGGCGGCAGCGCATTCAGCAACGCCTGCTTGCCGTAGAGCACGCCGACACCGGACGGTCCGAACATCTTGTGTCCGGAGAAGGCCGCGAAATCGACGTCGAGTGCGGCGAAGTCGACCGGCATGTGCGGCACCGACTGGCAGGCGTCGAGGACCACCAGCGCACCCACCGCACGCGCACGGCGTACGAGTTCGGCGATGTCGGCGACCGCACCGGTCACGTTGGACTGATGGGTGAACGCCACCACCTTGACGGTCTCGTCGAGGTCCAGTGAGTCCAGATCGATCCGTCCCGCGTCGGCCGATTCGCCGCCGGTGACCCCGTACCACTTCAAGGTGGCACCGGTGCGGCGGCAGAGTTCTTGCCAGGGAACGAGATTCGCGTGGTGTTCGAGTTCGGTGACGACGACGGTGTCACCCTCACCGAGTGCGCGGCCACCCAGGACATCGGCGCTGCGGTCATCGCCGAGGGTGTAGGTCACCAGATTCAGGGCCTCGGTGGCGTTCTTGGTGAACACGATCTCGTCGGGGGCGGCACCGACGAAACCGGCAATGGTCTCCCGGGCGGCCTCGTAGGCGTCGGTCGCCTCTTCGGCGAGCTGGTGCGCACCGCGGTGGACCGCGGCGTTGCGGGTCGTCAGGAACTCACGCTCGGCGTCGAGAACCTGCAGAGGCCGTTGCGAGGTCGCCCCGGAGTCGAGGTACACCAGCGGTTTGTCGTCCCGGACGGTGCGCGCCAGGATCGGGAAATCCGCACGCACTGCGGCGATGTCGAGGCCGGTGGTCCCGGACCCGACGGCGTCTGCGGAGAGAGTCACGAGTGCTCCTTTCACAGACCCGGCGTCGTGCACCGGGTCAGCGGCTCGCGGCCGCCGAGGTGAAACGTACGTAGCCGTTGTCCTCGAGTTCGTCGGCGAGCTCCGGGCCCGCGGATTCGACGATGCGTCCCCCGACGAACACGTGGACGTGATCGGGCTTGATGTAGCGCAGGATTCGGGTGTAGTGCGTGATCAGCAGGATGCCGCCGTTCTCGGACTCCTTGTAGCGGTTCACGCCTTCGCTGACCACGCGCAACGCGTCGACGTCGAGGCCGGAGTCGGTCTCGTCGAGAATCGCGATCTTCGGCTTGAGCAGGTCGAGCTGCAGGATCTCGTGGCGCTTCTTCTCGCCACCGGAGAAGCCCTCGTTGACACTGCGTTCGGCGAAGGACGGGTCGATCTCCAGGGCGGTCATCGCCTCCTTGGTCTCCTTGACCCAGTGGCGCAGCTTGGGGGCCTCACCGCGCACTGCGGTCGCCGCGGTCCGCAGGAAGTTCGACATCGACACGCCGGGCACCTCGACGGGGTATTGCATCGCCAGGAACAGTCCGGCACGCGCGCGTTCGTCGACACTCATCTCGAGGACGTCCTCGCCATCGAGGGTGATCGAGCCCTGGGTCACCTGGTACTTCGGGTGCCCGGCGATGGCATAGGACAGCGTCGACTTGCCGGATCCGTTGGGCCCCATGATCGCGTGCGTCTCGCCGGAGCTCACGGTCAAATCGACACCCTTGAGGATGTGGATGGGTTCGGCGTCGGCGTCGCTCTGCGCGACGTTGACGTGCAGGTCACGGATTTCCAGTGTGCTCACGATTGATTCCTTGATGGGTGTCTGTGGGTGCGTGTGGGCTGATGTCCGGTGCGAGGTTTTTACGTCGGCGGGTCAGGCGCCGGCGATCTCGAGTTCGGCCTCGACCGCCGCCTCGAGTCGTTCGCGGAGCTCGGGAACCGCGATCTTGGCGATGATCTCGCCGAAGAATCCGCGGATGACCAGCCGTCGGGCCTGATCCTCGGGGATACCTCTGGCCTGCAGATAGAACAGTTGCTCGTCGTCGAATCGGCCGGTGGCACTGGCGTGTCCGGCGCCGACGATCTCGCCGGTCTCGATCTCCAGGTTCGGTACCGAGTCGGCGCGTGCGCCGTCGGTGAGCACCAGGTTGCGGTTGAGCTCGAAGGTGTCGGTGCCCTCGGCCTCGGGGCGAATCAGCACGTCGCCGATCCACACGGTGTGCGCCTCGCGCGCACGATCGGTCGCATCGCCTTGCAGCGCACCCTTGTACACGACATTGGAGCGGCAATTGGGCTGGCTGTGATCGACGAGCAGGCGCTGTTCGAGGTGCTGGCCGGCGTCGGCGAAGTACAGACCCCACAATTCGACGTCACCGCCGGGTGCGTCGTAGTGCACCACCGGGGACAGACGAACGAGGTTGCCGCCCAGACTGATCGCGAAATGACGAACCGTGGCGTCCCGTCCCACCCGCAGGTGGTGGGCGGCCACGTGCACGGCGTCGTCGGCCCAGTCGTGGACGTTGACGACGGTCAGTGCGGCGGAGTCGCCGACGACGAACTCGACGTTCTCCGCATACGTTCCGCCACCCTTCTGATCGAGGACGATGACGGCACGCGCGAACGGTTCGAGCCGAATCTGCAGGTGCCCGAACGCCGTCTGGCCCTCGCCGGGTCCGGTGACCTCGATGGTGACCGGCTCGCCGAGCTCGACCTCTCGCCCGACCGTCACCACGGTCGCCTGGGTGAATGACGAATACGCTTGCGCGGCAATGCGATCGAACGGTACGCCGCCCTGGCCGAGACGTTCGTCGTCGCGCCCGACGGTGTCGACGGTGACCCCGTCGCCCGCGCCGCCGACCGTCACGGTCGCCTCCGCGGTGCGCTCGGCGGTGCCGTCATGCAGACCGCGGAGGCGACGGAACGGGGTGAACCGCCACGCCTCCTCGCGCGGGCTGGGTACCTCGAAGGCGTTGACGTCGAACGACGTGAACTGCTCGCCTTTGTTGACCGGTCCGGCGGAAACCACCGGCAATGTCGGATCGGCCATCAGCCGACGGCTCCTTCCATCTGGAGTTCGATGAGACGGTTCAGTTCGAGCGCGTACTCCATCGGGAGTTCCTTGGCGATCGGCTCGACGAAGCCCCGGACCACCATCGCCATCGCCTCGTCCTCGGTCAGTCCGCGACTCATCAGGTAGAACAGCTGATCGTCGCTGACCTTCGACACGGTGGCCTCGTGGCCCATGGTGACGTCGTCCTCGCGGATGTCGACATACGGATAGGTGTCGCTGCGCGAAATGGTATCGACAAGCAACGCATCGCATTTCACCGTCGACCGGCTGCCGTGCGCGCCGTTGTTGATCTTGATCAGACCACGGTAGGAGGCGCGGCCACCGCCCCGCGCGACCGACTTGGAGACGATGTTGCTCGAGGTGTTGGGCGCAAGATGCACCATCTTGGAGCCGGTGTCCTGATGCTGTCCCTCGCCGGCGAACGCGACCGAGAGCACCTCACCCTTGGCGTGCTCACCGGTGAGCCACACGGCCGGGTACTTCATCGTCACCTTGGACCCGATGTTGCCGTCGATCCACTCCATGGTGGCGCCGGCCTCGGCCTTGGCGCGCTTGGTGACCAGGTTGTAGACGTTGTTCGACCAGTTCTGGATGGTCGTGTAGCGGCAGCGACCACCCTTCTTGACGATGATCTCGACGACCGCGGAGTGCAGCGAGTCGGTCTTGTAGATCGGTGCGGTGCACCCCTCGACGTAGTGCACGTACGCACCCTCGTCGACGATGATCAACGTCCGCTCGAACTGGCCCATGTTCTCGGTGTTGATCCGGAAGTAGGCCTGCAGCGGGATGTCGACGTGCACGCCCGGCGGGACATAGATGAACGAGCCGCCCGACCACACCGCGGTGTTCAGCGCGGAGAACTTGTTGTCACCCGCCGGGATGACCGATCCGAAGTACTCCTGGAAGATCTCCGGATGCTCCTTGAGACCGGTGTCGGTGTCGAGGAAGATGACGCCCTGCGCCTCGAGATCCTCGCGGATCTGGTGATAGACCACCTCGGACTCGTACTGCGCGGCCACACCGGCGACGAGCCGCTGCTTCTCCGCCTCGGGGATACCGAGCTTGTCGTAGGTGTTCTTGATGTCCTCGGGCAGTTCCTCCCACGAGGTGGCCTGCTTCTCGGTCGAACGCACGAAGTACTTGATGTTGTCGAAGTCGATGCCGTCGAGTTCGGCACCCCAGTGCGGCATCGGCTTGCGATCGAAGATCTTGAGCGCCTTGAGACGCTGATCGAGCATCCACTGCGGCTCGGACTTCTTGCCCGAGATGTCGGCGACGACCGCCGGGGACAGGCCGCGCTGGGCGCTGGCGCCCGCGACGTCGGAGTCGGCCCAGCCGTAGCCGTACGTGCCCAACGACGCGATGGTCTCTTCCTGCGTGAGCGGCGCCGCCTTGCCGACCGGGGTGGACTCGCCGGCGGTGGTGACCGTGGGATCGGTGACTGTCATCGCGAAGCCTTTCGACTCTGGGGGTGTCGAGCGGATGCGGGCTGTGCATCACTCGTCGGGGTCGTGCTGTGCTGATGTTCTTCGGGATCCGGCTGACGCTCTTCGGGATCCGACCGTGCGGTGGCATCCGGGGGTGGATCGGGATGCGGGAGCGGAACGTGGGTGGTGCACGCGCAGTCACCGTTGGCGATGGTCGCCAGTCGCTGCACGTGCGTGCCGAGCAACTCAGTGAATACCGCGGTCTCCGCTTCGCACAACTCGGGGAACTCGGTGGCCACATGCGCCACCGGGCAGTGGTGCTGACAGATCTGCATGCCTGCGCCGACCTGCCGAGTGTTCGCCGAGTATCCGGCACTGGTCAGCGCCTCGGCGATCTCGGTGACGGTCCCGGCAACCGTGGACGGATCGGTCGCGGGATCGATGCCGTCGACGATGCGTTCCACCCGTTCGCGGGCGAAGTCCGCGACTGCATCGGAACCGCCGAGGTCACGCAGCTTGCGCATCGCCGCGCCGGCGAGATCGTCGTAGGCGTGGCGGAGCTTGCCCCGGCCGACCGCGGTCAGCTGGAACCACTTCGCCGGACGTCCTCGACCGCCTCGCTGGCCGAACGCCGGGGATGCTTCCTCGACATCGCCCGCCGCGGTGAGCGCGTCGAGATGACGACGGATTCCGGCGGCGCTGATCCCGAGCCGGTCGGCGATCTCCCCTGCCGTCAACGGACCGTCCTCCACGAGCAGGGAGATGACCGCAGCCCGCGTCTGCCCATCGGCGTGGACACCATGATGGGCGGCGTCGGGCATGGTCTCGCCCCACACAACATCACCGCGCATGGTTTTCACAACACGAGTGTGACGTAATTGATTCCCTCGTGCCAGCAAGGGTGCCCTTAGCCCTGCCCCCCTGTAGCCCTGCCCCCACCTGCCGTACCCGACGAGATCACGGCCGCCACCTCGTCGGCGGCGGTACGGTCACCCACTACAGTCGTCGTGTGTCGGAATCACCCGCGTCAGAGGCCTCGGTACTGCGCCGAACCCTGGACTACGTCGGGTTGGGCGCACCTGCGCGGCGGGCCCGGCGCGATCCCGACCGTCGCGGCGACTACGGCGTCACCGTGGCCAAACTGCACGACCCCGAGCACGAGGTCGGTCCCCTCGACGCCGCCGAGAACCGCCGGCTGCTGCGCATCAAATTGTTCGGTGCCACCGGCACGATCCTGATGCTCGTCGGGTCGTTGGGCACCGGACAGATCCCGGTGCTTCAGAACCCGGTGGCCGGTATGCGTGTGCTGTCGCTGCCGTCGCGGATGTGGAGCACCGCGCTGACGCTGTCGATCGGCGGGACCATCATGCTCGTTGTCGCATGGCTGCTGATCGGGCGGTTCGCGGTCGGACGCTTCAGCGTCGAGGTCCTCCACGGCCGCAGTCCGGCGCGCCGGATGACCCGTCAGCAGGCCGATCGCACCCTTCTGCTGTGGATCGCGCCGATCATCGTCGCGCCGCCCCTGCTCAGCAAGGACATCTACTCCTATCTCGCGCAGTCGGCGATCGCCTATCGCGGAATGGACCCCTACACGGTCAGTCCGCTGCACGGACTCGGTGTGGGCAACGTCCTCACCAGGTCGGTACCCAACCTCTGGCGTGACACGCCTGCGCCGTACGGTCCGTTCTTCATCTGGATCGGCAAGGGCATCACCGCGGTGACCGGCGACAACATCACCGCGGCCATCTTCCTGCACCGCCTGGTGGCGTTGGTCGGGCTGGCGTTGATCGTGTGGGCGCTGCCCCGGATGGCGCGGCGGTGCGGGGTCTCGCCGGTGGCCGCATTGTGGTTGGGGGCGATGAACCCGCTGGTCATCCTGCATCTGGTGGGTGGCATCCACAACGAGGCACTCATGCTCGGGCTCATGCTGGTCGGCATCGAGTTGTGCTTCCGCGCGATCTACGGTGCGCAGCGGCTCCGCACGCCGGGATCGTGGCGGCCGACCGGTGCCGGGTGGCTGTTGCTCGCCGGAGCCGCAGTGATCGCGACCAGCTCACTGGTGAAGTTCACCTCCGTCCTCGCGCTCGGGTTCGTGGGGATCGCGTTGGCCCAACGGTGGGGTGCATGCCTGCCCGCGCTGCGTGGGGCACCGATTCGACAGTGGTGGGCGAGGTCACGCACCACGGTGTGGGCGCTGGCTGCCTCCGCGGGCCTGCTCGGCGCCGTGCTCGCGGTCGTGATGGTGGTCATCTGCGTGGGCACCGGCCTCGGCTTCGGTTGGACCTCGACACTGTCCACCGGCGCTGTCGTCCGCTCGTGGATGTCGATGCCGACGTTGCTGTCGGTGTCTGCCGGGCGGGTCGGGGTCTTCCTCGGTCTCGGCGACCAAACCCAGGCGATCCTCGACGTCGTCCGGCCGCTGGGCCAGGTCATCGCCGCGGTCTTCGTGGTCCGCTGGATGCTCGCGACGTTGGCCGGGCGCCTGCACCCGCTGGGAGCGTTGGGTGTGTCGATGGCGACGGTCGTCGTCTTCTTCCCCTTCGTCCAGGCCTGGTATTTGCTCTGGGCGGTCATCCCGCTCGCGGCCTGGGCGACCCGACCGTGGTTCCGTATCGCGACCATCACCGTCTCGGCCATCATCGCGATCGTCGTCATGCCCACCAGCTCCAACACCAGCGGCGTGGTCCTCGCCCAGGGGCTGCTGGCCGGTGTGATCATGGTCGCGGTGATGACGGCACTGTTCTTCGAGGACTGGCCTCGGTGGCGTCCGCGACGGCGCTGGTCGAAGCGCCCGACCCCCGAACACACCGACACCGCGGCGTGATCGGTGGTGTTCACGCCGACGCGAGCGCACGCGGTTGACGGTTTTTTACCTGTGCGCACGAAGGCATAGTCTGACCAGTGTGCGCAGCGCGACCTCCTCGCCGTCGAGCGACGATCCGATGACGGATCGTCACCTCGACGGCCCGTCCCCCGAAGCGCGGACCGTCACCGGTGTCGACGCCCCCGCCCTTCAGGTGTGCGGACTGGTCAAGCGCTTCGGCGACCGGACCGCCGTCGACGGCCTCGATCTCGAACTCCCCGCGGGATCGATCCTCGCCCTCCTCGGCCCCAACGGCGCTGGCAAGACCACCACGGTCGAGATCTGTGAGGGCTTCCTGACCCCCGATGCAGGAACGGTCACCGTCCTCGGCCTCGATCCCCGGCACGACAACGACGCGCTACGTCGACGCGTCGGCGTGATGCTGCAGGGCGGCGGCGCCTACCCCGGCGCGCGTGCCGAAGAGATGCTGCGACTGTGCGCGTCGTACTGCGCCGACCCGATTGATCCGGACTGGCTGCTCGACGCTCTGGGTTTGCGTGATGCCGCCCGCACACCGTTTCGCCGTCTGTCCGGTGGCCAGCAGCAGCGCTTGTCGTTGGCGTGCGCCATCGTCGGGCGCCCCGAACTGGTGTTCCTCGACGAGCCCACCGCAGGGCTCGACGCGCACGCCCGACTGGTCGTGTGGGAGATCATCGACCGCCTGCGCGGCGACGGGGTGTCGGTGCTCTTGACCACCCACCTGATGGACGAGGCCGAGCACCTCGCCGATCACGTCGTCATCATCGACAGCGGTCGTGTGGTCGCAGCCGGTACACCCGCCGATCTCACCAGCCGCGGCGCCGAGAACGAGCTGCGGTTCAGCGCTCCGCGCGGACTCGACCTGACGTTGCTGACGCTGGCGTTACCCGAGGGTTACGCGTGTTCTGAGACCGCGCCCGGCAGCTATCTGGTGGTCGGGTCGATGACCCCGCAGGTGCTGGCGACGGTGACCGCGTGGTGCGCGAAGATCAACGTACTGGCGACCGATTTGAGGGTGGAGACACGCAGTCTCGAAGACGTGTTCCTGGATCTGACCGGCAGGGCCCTGCGATGACCGACTCGACAACCGTGGGATCCGCCGCGGGCCCGGTGCGTTTCCCGCCGGGCACCTTCACCCCACGTGGCGGGGCGGCGCCACTCGTGGCGATGCTCGCGGCGCAGACCCGTCTCGAACTGCGGCTGCTGCTGCGCAACGGCGAACAACTCCTGCTCACCATGTTCATCCCGATCACGCTGCTGATCGGATTGTGCCTGCTACCCCTCGACACCGACCTCGGATCGAGTACCGCCGAACGCGCGGCAACCTTCGTCCCGGCGATCATGACCGTCGCAGTGATGTCGACGGCGTTCACCGGGCAGGCCATCGCCGTCGGCTTCGACCGACGCTACGGAGCACTCAAACGCCTTGGGGCAACGCCGATTCCACGGTGGGGCATCATCGTCGGCAAGTCGCTGGCGGTGGTGGCCGTAGTGGTGTTGCAGTCGGTGATCATCGGCGCCATCGGCGCCGGCTTCGGCTGGCGTCCCGGTCTCGGCGGCCTGGCGATCGGTGCACTCGTGATCGCCCTGGGCACCGCCGCCTTCTCGGCGATGGGCCTCCTGCTGGGCGGAACACTGAAGGCCGAGGTCGTGCTCGCTCTCGCAAATCTGCTGTGGTTCGCGATGGTCGGCGTCGGCAGCGTCGTCGTCATGCAGTCACGGATCCCCGACGCCGTGTGGTGGGTGGCCCGATGTGTGCCCTCCGGTGCGCTCACCGAAGCCCTCGAGCAGGCCACGCACGGCAGTGTCGACGTCGTCGGCGTTGTGGTGCTGCTGGCGTGGGCGGCGGTCACCGGCGCCCTCGCGGTCAGGTGGTTCCGATTCGAGTGAGATCGCCCCACCTGCCCACTCCCCCGACAGCTCTCACGATTGCGGGACCCCGATGACGACTTCAGAGAAGACCCCCGCGGCCGCCGACCGGCCCGCGCCCGTCGCGACCACGCGCTCGGGCCTGGCCCGTGTCCCCGGCTTCGGTCGCCCGACGATCCGTTTCGTCCATCGCTGGGCGATCGCTCTGCTGGTCGCGAACGTGGGCATCGTCGTCACCGGCGGCGCCGTCCGGCTGACCGGCTCCGGATTGGGGTGTCCCACCTGGCCGCAGTGCACCGACGGTTCGTTCGTCCCACACGAGGCGATGGGCTATCACGCGGCCATCGAATTCGGTAACCGCATGCTCACGTGGGTGCTCACCATCATCGCGATTGCCGCGGTCGTCGCGGTGTGGCGTCAGGCGTCTTCGCAGCGCCGCAACCGTGTCCTGGTGGTCCTGCTCGCGCTGGGCATTCCCTTTCAGGGTGTCGTCGGCGGCATCACCGTACTGACCGACCTGAACCCATGGGTGGTCTCACTGCACTTCTTGCTGTCGATGCTGTTGGTGTCGGGAGCCACGGTGCTCGTGTTCCGCACGAGTCCGTATCCACGGGAATCCGCGGTGACGGGCATCGCCGCACGCGTCGGCCTGATCATGGCGTGGCTCGTGTACGCGGTCACGTGGATCGCGATCTATCTCGGCACCGTCGTCACCGGCTCCGGTCCGCACGCCGGCGACGTCCATGCCCACCGCAACGGCCTGACGCCATCGCAGACGACGCAGCTACACGCCGACTCGGTCTTCGTCCTCATCGGTTTGGCAATCGCGGTTGTGGTCATCACGCGGGTCATGCGGATGCCGCAATCCCGGGCGGCCCTCACCTACGCGGGGCTGCTGGTCCTGCAGGGGATCATCGGCATGGTGCAGTACTTCACCGACCTGCCCATCCTGCTGGTGCTGCTGCACATGCTGGGCAGCGGGCTGCTGCTGATCGGAGCCACCTGGCTGGTGCTGTGGTTCCGGTTGTCGGACAGCCCATCTGGAGACCCGGTACCCCTCACCTGAGGGCACTGGAGCCCACGCGACCTCACCGCGCCAGCCAGCGCCGAATGTGCCCGACGAGTTCCTCTGTGCGTTCCAGAGGTGCAAGGTGCCCGACGCCGTCGAGCAGCGTGACGACGACATCGCCGGGCAACGCGTCTCGAAGGCGGCCGGCCTGTTCGACCGGCAACCACGGATCGTTCACTCCCCAGCCGATCTCGACCCGACATGTGACGTCCGCCAGTCGCGCACAGATCGGTTCGGTGTGGTCCTCCGACAGCTGCGCGACCTGTCGATAGAACGCAGCTTGGTCCACCTCACCGAGCCACGGTTCGACCAGCCCGCGCACTGTGTCGTGTGGCAGATCGACGACGGCGGCACCGGCGATGTAGCGATGCACGAGCGCCTCGTGCAGATCCGCGGGAAGTTGTTGGAAAACCTCGGCGTGCCTGCCCACCAGCGCGAAGAACGCAGAGCCCCATGGGCGCAGCGTCACCGCGTCGAGCAGGTAGACACCGCTCATCGCGACTCCGTCGAACAGGTGCGCGCCGAGCGCGACCGCCCCACCGATGTCGTGCGCGAGTACATGGGGGCGGACTGGGTTCCAGATACGCACGAGTTCGGCGAAGCGTTGCCGTTGCGCGATCAGATCAACCGGCACCTCCGGACCCTTGGTCGACCGACCGTAGCCGGGCATGTCCCACAGGAAGACACGATGGCGCTCGGCCAATCGCCGGGCCACCGGTAACCACACCCCCGCCGACCACGGAGTACCGTGCGTGCACACCACATCGGGGCCTTTCCGCCGGCCCCGAGGGGGCTCGAGGACATAGGTCGCGATGGCGGCGCCGTCGATCTCGACGATGGCGGGCGTGGGCAATGCATCGGCTTTGAAAGGCATCCCCGAACCGTAGGACCTCAGGTCGACCTGAGGTCAAGGCATGATGTGGTGATGCGCATCGCCGAAGCGGCCGCACTGGTCGGCGTCGAAGTACATGTCCTGCGTCACTGGGATGACATGGGCGTCGTCGTGCCCGACCGCACCCTGGCCGGGCATCGCGAGTACAGCGCCGAGCACGTGAGCCGTCTACACGTACTGCGCGCGTGCCAGCACGTCGGAATGACCTTGCGAGAAATACGCGTTGTACTCGATCGCAACGCAGCCGAGCGCCGCCAGATCATCGATCGACGGATCGACGAGATCCGGGTGCAGCGCCGTCGATTGGCGGACGCGGAGTCGTTTCTCGTCCATGTCGTGGAATGTCGGCACGACCTGTTGACCCGGTGCCCGGAGTGCAGCGTCTTCGCCGGGTCGGACCCGGTCGAGCCCGAGGAAGCCGGCTGAGTCCCCGGTCACCTCGGCTTCCAGTCCCGGGATACCGACTCAGAGAATGGCCCGGTTACGCGGCTTGGGAAAGTGCTTCTGTCCGGCGACCCAGCCGGCCATCTTGCGATAGTGCGACGGCTCGACCGTGGTCGATGACGTCAGGTCGCGGTCCCACTCGGCGGTCTCGACGCCGGCCACCGCTTCCACGACTGCGGTGGCGGTCGCGAGGTCGGCGACCACGCGATCGCCGAGGATGCCACCCTGTTCGCCGACGAGAGTGATCCGCACGCCAGCCGCGCCGATCGGCTGCAAGACGGCCTTGGCCGACCCGCCTTCCCGGCTGACGAACTTCTCGATCGAGGACACCACGTCTCGCGGTACCGACACGGTCGGGGCGTCGGTGGAGGTCTCGGAGTTCTCGGCTGCGGGCTGCTCGCTCATGGTCATCGAGCATACCGAGGTGGGGCCGCCGGGTAGACACGCGCCACCATCGCTCTCAACATGTGCCGCCGCCCGAAACTTGGCAGAGTCACTGCCATGAACGCCTCCGCCACGACCCCGCCGGCCCCAGACGAGCGCGAAAAGCTGACCTGGGAGATGAACGGCCGGGCATGCCGCGACCTCGCCCAGCAGATCGCCGACGACGGCTTCGTCCCCGACATCATCCTGGGCATCGCCCGCGGTGGTCTCATCCCGGCCGGCGCGATCGCCTATGCGCTCGACTGCAAGCTGATGATCTCGCTGAACGTGGCCTTCTACACCGGCATCGGCGAGACCCTGGCCGAACCGGTGATGCTGCCGTCACTGTTGGAGAGCAGTGGACTGCACGATCAGAAGGTGCTCGTCGTCGACGACGTCGCCGACTCCGGCAAGACCCTCGCCCTCGTCGACGACTTCTGCGAACATCAGGGCCGCGTCGCCGAGGTCCGCAACGCGGTGATCTACCAGAAGCCGCACACGATCACCACGCCCGACTACTGCTGGCGCACCACCGCCAAGTGGATCGATTTCCCGTGGTCGGTGGAACCCCCGGTCACCGGAGCCGCCGAGAAACCGTGATGATTCCGACGTCTCGGCCGGGGTGTAGAAACGACTCATGCGCGCAATTCAGGTCACTCGACACGGCGGTCCGGATGTCTTGAGCTATGGGACGGTCGACGACCCGATCCCCGCGCCCGACGAGGTTCTCGTTCGCGTCACCGCCGTCGGCGTCAACTTCATCGACACCTACCTGCGCCGAGGCTTGTACCCCTCACATCCGCCGTACGTGCCCGGCACCGAGGGCGCCGGCGAGATCGTGGCGGTCGGCTCGGAGGTCTCCGATCTCGATGTCGGCACCCGTGTCTGCTGGTGCGACGCCCCGGCCAGCTACGGCGAGCTCGTGGCGGTCCGTGCCGCTCGCGCGGTGCCGATCCCCGACGGTGTCTCCGACGAGGTCGCCGGGAGTTCGTTGTTGCGTGGGCTGACTGCGCACTATCTGCTCGACGGCAGCGCGCACCCCGCCGAGGGCGACGCGATCCTGCTGCACGCCGGTGCCGGTGGTGTCGGGCTGATCCTCACCCAGTTGGCCAAGCGCAAGGGTCTGCGGGTGATCACGACGGTGTCCTCGGACGAGAAGGCCGAACTGTCGGCCGCGGCCGGCGCCGACCACGTGCTCCGCTACGGCGACGACCTCGTCGAGCAGGTGCGAGGTCTCACCGACGGTGCCGGAGTGCGGGTCACCTATGACGGGGTGGGTGCCGACACCTTCGACCAGTCGGTGGCATCGACCGGCATTCGCGGATTCGTGGTGCTCTTCGGCGCGGCCAGCGGCCCGGTGCCACCATTTGATCTGCAGCGTCTCAACAGCGCGGGCTCGTTGTCGGTGACCCGACCGACCCTGGCGCATTTCATCGCCGATCCCGACGAATTGGCATGGCGCGCATCGGAGTATCTCGGAGCACTCGCCGACGGCGTCGAGGCGCGGGTCGGACAGCGGTACCGTCTCGCCGACGCCGAACAGGCACATGCCGACCTCGAGGGCCGGCGTACCACCGGGACGTCGGTTCTCGTGCCGAACTGACGAAGAGGTACCTCGGCGCCCTAGAAGACGTGCGTGAGGACCGGCAGGTTCACGACGGCGTCGATCGCCAGTCCGCAGAACAGGATCGCCAGGTACTCGTTGGACTGCAGGAAGATCTTGAGCGGCGTCACCTCGGCGCCCTGCCGGGTGTCGCGATAGAGCTTGTGGACCCGGCTGAGGAACCAGGCGCCGGCCAGCACCGCGACCGCCGCGTAGATCCAGCTGGCCGCCGGGATCAATGCCAGTGACGCCAGCACCGTGGCCCAGGTGTAGAAGAGCATCTGTCGGGTCACGTGCTCGTCGGAGGCGATCACCGGGAGCATCGGCACCCCGGCGGCCTTGTAGTCCTCGCGATACCGCATGGCCAGCGCCCAGGTGTGCGGCGGCGTCCAGAAGAAGATGACGAGGAAGAGCACCACCGGCTGCCAACTCAGGGTTCCGGTCACCGCTGCCCAGCCGACCAGGGTCGGCATGCAGCCCGCGGCCCCACCCCACACGACGTTCTGCCAGGTACGTCGCTTGAGGATCATCGTGTAGACGCCGACGTAGAAGCCGATGGTCGCGGTCACCAACAGGGCGCTGAGCAGGTTCGCGGCGAAGAACAGCACCAGGAACGACGCCACCCACAACACGATCCCGAAGATCAGCGCACTGCGGGTGGCGACGGCCTTGCGGGCCAGCGGCCGGCGCGCGGTGCGCCGCATCTTCTTGTCGATGTCGGCGTCGGCGACCATGTTCAACGTGTTCGCGCTGCCGGCTCCGAGCCAGCCGCCGAGCAGGGTGAACAGAATGACCGCGATGTCGACGTGGCCACGGTTGGCCTGCAGCATGACCGGGATCGTGGCGACGAGGAGCAGTTCGATGACGCGCGGCTTGGTGAGCGCGATGTAGGCCAGGACGGTGGCCCGGATGCGCTGCGGCCACGTCGCGCCGGTTTCCTCGACAACGCCATCCGTCGGCTCTGCGACGCCGGACTCACGGGACTGGGTGTGCCGAGCGGAGGTGGATCCGCCGGGAGCGGTGCCTTCTCCGCTCACACGTTCCCCAATCCTCACGTCCACTCCTACCTGCCCGAAGGACGCGCTCAGGGCAGTTGACCGGCTCTCGAACAGCGCGCCACGGCTACTACACAGCATGGTAGACGCTGCCCCACCCGATCGAAGAATTGCATGCGTCCACCAGGCCGCGGGCCCGACGACGCGCCGCGTTGCGCGCCGCAGACAAGGTTGCCGGGCATCGGCGGGCGGTGGCCGATTACTCTGGGAGCAGTGAGGCCCCTCCGACGTCCACCACACGTGACGGCTCGCGTTCCGTCCGGCGTGGCGTCGACCCTCGAATCCCCGCTGCTCGAATCCCCGCTGCGGCGAGCGCACGCACCCCGATAGGTACAGGAGACTGCAGAACAGTGGCAGACACAGACGAGATCCGCGAACTCACCACTGCGGCCCATCCCGAGTGGTGGACCGAGGTCGATTCGCGCGCGGTGGACACCGTTCGGGTCCTGGCCGCGGATGCGGTCCAGAAGTGTGGCAGTGGCCATCCGGGCACTGCGATGAGCCTGGCCCCGTTGGCCTACCTGCTGTATCAGCGGGTGATGCGCCACGATCCGACCGACACCCATTGGGTCGGTCGTGACCGGTTCGTGTTGTCGTGCGGGCATTCCAGCCTCACCCAATACATCCAGCTCTATCTCGGTGGCTTCGGACTGGAGTTGTCCGACATCGAGGACCTGCGCACCTGGGGATCGAAGACCCCCGGTCACCCGGAGCTGCATCACACACGTGGCGTGGAGATCACCACCGGTCCACTCGGGCAGGGACTGGCCTCGGCGGTCGGTATGGCCTACGCCGCACGCTACGAGCGTGGCCTGTTCGATCCGGACGCCGCGGCCGGCGCCAGCCCGTTCGACCACCACATCTACGTGATCGCCTCCGACGGTGACATCGAGGAGGGCGTCACCTCCGAGGCGTCGTCGCTGGCCGGCGCGCAGGAACTCGGCAACCTGATCGTCTTCTACGACAAGAATCACATCTCGATCGAGGACGACACCCAGATCGCGCTGACCGAGGACACCGCCGCCCGCTACGAGGCCTACGGGTGGCATGTGCAGCATGTCTCCGGCGGCGAGAACGTCACCGCGATCGAAGCCGCGATCGAAGCCGCGAAGCAGGTCACCGACAAACCGTCGCTGATCGTGCTGCGCACCATCATCGGGTACCCCGCCCCGGACAAGATGAACACCGGCGCGATCCACGGATCGGCGCTGGGCGCCGACGAGGTCGCCGCCACCAAGAAGGTCCTCGGCTTCGATCCCGACAAGAACTTCGAGGTGTCCGAGGAGGTCATCGCCCATACCCGCGCGCTCACCGAGCGTGGCGCCGCCGCCCACGCGCAGTGGCAGAAGGGCTTCGACGCCTGGGCCGCGGCCAACCCGGACCGCAAGGCACTCTTCGACCGCCTGTGGTCGCATGAACTCCCCGACGGCTGGACCGACGTGCTGCCGAGCTGGGAGCCGGGCAGCAAAGCACTGGCCACCCGCGCCGCCTCGGGCAATGTGCTCTCCGCACTCGGACCGATCCTGCCCGAATTGTGGGGTGGCTCCGCCGATCTCGCGGGCTCGAACAACACCACCATGGACGACGTCGACTCGTTCGGGCCGTCGTCGATCAGCACCAAGACCTGGACGGCCAACCCCTACGGCCGCACCCTGCATTTCGGTATCCGCGAACACGCCATGGGCTCGATCCTGTCCGGGATCGTCTTGCACGGTCCCACCCGCGCCTACGGCGGTACCTTCCTGCAGTTCGCCGACTACATGCGGCCCGCGGTCCGGCTGGCGTCACTGATGGCGATCGACCCGATCTACGTCTGGACCCACGACTCGATCGGCCTCGGCGAGGACGGCCCGACCCACCAGCCGGTCGAGCACCTCGCGGCGCTGCGCACCATCCCGAACCTCGATGTGGTCCGTCCGGCCGATGCCAACGAGACCGCCCACGCCTGGCGCCACCTGCTCACCCGGCGTGACCATCCGGTCGGCCTGTGCCTGACCCGTCAGGGTGTGCCGGTCCTCGAGGGCACCTCGTACGAGGGTGTCGCGGCCGGTGCGTACGTGTTGTCGGAGGCCGACGGCGAGCCGCAGGTCGTGCTGATCGGCACCGGCTCCGAGGTCCAGCTCGCCGTGGAGGCACAGAAGACCTTGGCCGACAAGGGTATCCGCGCACGTGTGGTGTCCATGCCGTGCTTCGAGTGGTTCTTCGAGCAGGACGCGGAATACCGCAATTCGGTGCTTCCGCCGTCGGTGCCGCGCGTCTCCGTCGAGGCCGGCATCGCCATGCCGTGGTATCAGGTCGTCGGCGATACCGGGGAGATCATCTCCCTCGAGCACTTCGGTGCCTCGGCCGACTACAAGGTGCTCTACGAGAAATTCGGCATCACCGCCGACGCCGTGGCCACCGCCGCGCAGCGCGTCGTCGGCTCCTGACCCCACGCCCGAACGCCTTCCACCACAACCGAACACACCGAGATCGCGGGCCCCACAAGGACACCACGCGATGCACGCAAGGAGAGAACCGTGACCCAGAACGCCAAGCTCGCCGAATTGTCCGCCGCCGGTGTATCGGTGTGGCTGGATGACCTGTCCCGTGACCTGATCTCCTCGGGAGGTCTGCAGGAGTTCATCGACACCCGCTCGGTGGTCGGGGTGACCACCAACCCGTCGATCTTCCAGGCCGCACTGTCGAAGGGCAACGCCTACGACGAGCAGGTCAACGAGCTCGCCGCCCGTGGCGCCGACGTCGATGCCACCATCCGCACCGTCACCACCGACGACGTCCGCAATGCGTGTGACGTCCTCGCACCGGTGTTCACCGAGTCCCGCAGTGTCGACGGTCGGGTGTCGATCGAGGTCGACCCCCGACTCGCCCACGACACCGACAAGACAGTCGCGCAAGCCATCGAACTGTGGAAGATCGTCGACCGCCCGAACCTGCTGATCAAGATTCCCGCCACCAAGGCCGGGCTGCCGGCGATCACCCGGGTACTCGCCGAGGGCATCAGCGTCAACGTGACCCTGATCTTCTCCGTCGAGCGCTACCAGGGCGTGATGGACGCCTACCTGTCGGGCATCGAGGCCGCCGCGCAAGCCGGCCACGATATCTCGACGATCCACTCGGTCGCCTCGTTCTTCGTCTCCCGCGTGGACACCGAGATCGACAAGCGTCTCGACGCCATCGGTACACCCGAGGCGACCGCGTTGAAGGGCAAGGCGGCGCTGGCCAACGCCCGGTTGGCCTACGCCGCGTACCAGGAAATCTTCGAGGTCGAGTCACGCTTCCACGGTTTGGTCGACAAGGGCGCCAATCCGCAACGGCCGCTGTGGGCCTCGACCGGGACCAAGAACGCCGACTACCCCGACACCCTCTACGTCAGCGAGCTCGTCGCGCCGAACACCGTCAACACCATGCCGGGTAAGACGATGGAAGCCTTCGCCGACCACGGCTGGGTCAACACCGACTCGATCATCGGTACCTCGGCAGCCTCACAGGAGGTCTTCGACAAGATCGCCGGCCTCGGAGTCGACCTCGACGACGTCTTCGTCGTCCTCGAGGACGAAGGCGTCAGCAAGTTCGAGGAAGCCTGGAACGAATTGCTCGCAGCCACCGCCGAGCAACTCGACGCCGCGAAGAAGGCCTGAACACGTGCCTACCGGCGGTCCCACGAAATGGCGTAACCCACTTCGGGATCCGCGTGACAAGCGGCTACCGCGCATCGCCGGCCCGTGCAGTCTGATCATCTTCGGCGTGACCGGTGATCTCGCGCGCAAGAAGTTGATGCCCGCGGTCTACGACCTGGCCAATCGCGGTTTGCTGCCACCGTCGTTCGCTCTCGTCGGCTTCGCCCGGCGTGATTGGGACGACGAGGATTTCGCCACGGTGGTGCACGACGCGGTCCGTCAGCATGCGCGCACCGGGTTCCGCGAGGAGGTGTGGGAGCGACTGGCCGAGGGATTCCGCTTCGTGCAGGGGTCGTTCGACGACGACGAGGCGTTCGCGCGACTCAAGTCGACGCTGGCCGATCTCGACAACAAGCGCGGGACGGACGGCAATCATGCGTTCTACCTGTCGATTCCGCCGAAGGCCTTCCCGACGGTGTGCGAGCAGTTGCAGCGCAGCGGTCTGGCCGAGGAACGTGATGACCACTGGCGTCGGGTGGTCATCGAGAAACCGTTCGGCCACGATCTGCAGTCGGCGAAAGACCTCAACGGCATTGTGAACGCCGTCTTCCCGGAGTCGTCGGTGTTCCGCATCGACCACTATCTGGGTAAGGAGACGGTCCAGAACATCCTCGCGCTGCGGTTCGCCAATCAGCTGTTCGATCCGCTGTGGAGTTCTCACTACGTCGACCACGTCCAGATCACCATGGCCGAGGACATCGGACTCGGTGGACGCGCCGGCTACTACGACGGGATCGGCGCGGCCCGCGACGTCATCCAGAACCACCTGCTGCAGCTGATGGCACTGGTGGCGATGGAGGAGCCGATCTCCTTCGAGCCCAAGCAATTACAGGCCGAGAAGATCAAGGTACTGTCGGCGACCCGCAACATCTTGCCGATCGAGGAGAACACCGCCCGCGGTCAATACGGCCCGGGCTGGCAGGGTAGCGAGAAGGTCCCGGGACTCAAGGACGAGGAGGGATTTGCGGCCGACTCGACCACCGAGACCTATGCGGCGATCGCCCTCGAGGTCGACTCGCGGCGCTGGGCCGGTGTGCCGTTCTATCTGCGGACCGGAAAGCGGTTGGGGCGCCGGGTGACCGAGATCGCCTTGGTCTTCAAACGGGCGCCGCACCTACCGTTCGACAAGACCATGACCGAGGAGCTGTCGCAGAATGCACTGGTGATCCGGGTGCAGCCCGACGAGGGCATCACACTGCGTTTCGGGTCCAAGGTGCCGGCGTCGAGCATGGAGGTCCGCGACGTCAACATGGACTTCAGCTACGGAACGGCCTTCACCGAGGCATCACCGGAAGCCTACGAACGCCTCATCCTCGACGTGCTGCTCGGTGAGCCGTCGTTGTTCCCGGTGAACGACGAAGTCGAATTGGCTTGGGAGATCCTCGATCCCGTCCTCGAGAACTGGGCGGAGTCGGGTAAGCCCGACACCTACGAAGCCGGGACGTGGGGCCCGAAGTCGGCTGACGACATGATGGCCCGGACCGGCCGCGCATGGCGCCGACCGTGACGACCGATGTGAGAGGACCCCGATGATCATCGAGATGCCCGAGACCTCGACCAACGACGTCGCCAAGAAGATGGTCGAGATCCGCGAGTCCGGTGGCGCGATCAGCCTCGGCCGCGTGCTGACCCTCGTCGTGGTGGCCGAACACGGCGAACCCACCGAGGCCGCCGTGGAAGCGGCGATCGGCGCCAGCAGCGAACATCCCAGCCGGGTCATCGTGCTGGCGTGCGGCTCCAGAAAGGGCGCGTCGCTGCTCAACGCGCAGATCAGGGTGGGCGGTGACGCGGGCGCATCGGAGGTGGTGATCCTGTCGATGTCCGGGCCACTCGCCGATCAACCGCACAGCGTCGTGACGCCGTTCCTGCTGCCGGACTGCCCGATCGTCGTCTGGTGGCCGGGCGCGGCACCCGAGGATCCGTCCGCCGACCCGATGGGCCGGATCGGTCGACGACGCATCCTCGACGCCAGCAAGTCCACGCATCCCGAGAGTGTTCTCGAACGCAGGCTGGCGACCTACTCCCCCGGTGACTCCGATCTCGCGTGGACCCAGATCACGCATTGGCGTGCGCTGCTCGCGTCGGCGATCGATCGCCCGCCGCACACACCGATCCAGTCGGTGGTGGTCACCGGACCGGCCCAGTCCCCGGGCATCGAATTACTTGCGGGATGGCTGTATTCGGCGCTCGGCGTACCCACCACCCGGTCGATCGGAAGTTTCGAGGTCCGGCTGTTGCGTGACCACGGCGCGACGGTCCTGTCGATCGATCAGAACGGCAACGCGGTGATCTCGGTGCCCGGCAAGCCCGATGGTCGGGTCGCCATGACCAACCGTGATCTGCCCGTGTATCTCGCCGAGGAACTGCGCCGCCTCGATACCGACGAGGTCTTCGAGCAGGCACTTCGTGGCGCCGTCGAACTGAGCCAGCAAGGACAACCGGCATGACCACCGAGACACTGGTTTTCGATGACAAGCAGACTCTGGTCGACACCGCGGCGCGTCGGTTCGTCGATCTGATCGGTGCCGCTCAGCGCGCTCGTGGGGTTGCGTCGGTGGTGCTGACCGGTGGTAGCAACGGCATCGCGATTCTGGCGTCCCTCGCCGACGACAGCGGTGACATCGACTGGTCCAAGGTTGACATCTATTGGGGCGATGACCGATTCGTCCCGACCGGCGATCCGGAACGCAATTACGGGCAGGCCCGGGACGCGCTGCTCGACCATGTGCCGGTCGATCCGGCCCGGGTGCATCCGATGGCACCGTCGGACGGCGAGTTCGGCGACGACATCGAGGCCGCGGCAGCCGATTACGCCGCCACCCTGTTGGCAAACGCGGGAGCCGATGTGTCCCCGCAGTTCGATCTTCACCTGCTCGGCATGGGCGGTGAGGGCCACATCAACTCCCTGTTCCCGCACAGCGCCGCCACCGCCGAGACGCAGAAGACCGTTGTTGCCGTGGAGGACTCACCCAAACCACCGCCGCGGCGGATCACCCTCACGCTGCCGGTGGTCAACCGCAGCAAGGCGGTGTGGTTTCTCGTCGCCGGTGAGGACAAGGCCCAAGCGGTGGCCGCGGCTCACGCCCGCGCCGATCCTGCCGACTGGCCCTGCGCCGGTGCCCACGGCACCGAGGAAACCGTCTGGTTCCTCGACCACGCCGCGGCCTCCGCTCTCCCCGACGCCTGAAACCCCGTCGGGGTTGGAGCGACGTTTCCGCCATCCGATGTCCGCCCCTTCCCCGGCGGTCGAGGTGCTCGGCGACCAGGCGCCGGGCCTCGAGACTGCCTGCCACGGTGCAGGTTTCGATTCGCGGGTGATGGGAATACCTATCGGCGAGAGGGTCTCGAGGCTCGTCGCTGGCGCTCCTCGGCACCTCGACCATCGGATGGAATGGTCCGGGGTAGAACGACGGAGCATTACCTGATCGACGCTTGCCCCTTCCCCGGTGGTCGAGGTGTGAGCCGCGTGCGGCGAGCCTCGAGACCCGGCGAGATGACAAGCATCGCAACCACATCCACTACCCGCTCGACGTAATCGAGCGCCCAATCGATGAGTTGAAAATAGTTGTCCACAGATTTTGACGGCCCCATCTCCGCCGGGCCGGTTTTGTCGGTACCCCTTCGTACACTCGTTCTCATCAAGTCCGATCGCGGGAGGGGAGGTTGTTCGGATGTCGACCACATTGACGTTCACCGATCCGGATGCCGACGCTGCCGCGATCACAGCCATGTCGCGCGATGAGCTCACCGAGACCGGCCCGGACCTGCTCCGCGAGGCCCGCAAATACGAGGCCCGGACGGTGCTGGCTGCCGCTGCGTTGGCGGAGCGGGTGTTTCGTGAGCATCTGGCCGGGCGGCCCGAGACCGGTGTGTGGGGGTCGGTGGTCGAGCATGCCGAGAGACTCGGCCGGGCCGAGGTGTCGTTGCAGTTCAAGGTCTCCCGTAGCAAGGCCGGGAGTTGGGTGGCGTTGGCGGATCTGTTGGAGAAGTTCCCACTCATCCGTGCCGCCTATCTGAACGGGGAACTGTCGACGAATCGGGCTTCGATCATGGCGCGGGCCGCGCAGCGTGGCGAGAACATCGACACCACCGACACCGACACCGTCGAGGCCGGGGACAACGAGGAGATGACGTTCGAAGAGATCGTCCTGGAATACGGGTCTCGGGCGACGACCGACCCGGTGCTCTCGCAACAACTCGACGCCGCGTTGATTTCGATGAACCCCGACAGTGTGATCGAGGAACGCGACACCATCACCGATCTGGTCGGAAATGTGACCATCACCCCCGATGTTGCTGGGCACTCCGCCCTCGATGCGGTCGTCCCCGCCCACTACGGGGTGTTCCTCACAACCCAGATCAACGCCCTGATCGATGAACGGACCTGCCGTAAGGACCCGCGACGCGTCGGGCCAGTGCGGGTGATCGCACTCGGGGAGATCACCGGCGTGCCCGGAGCCCGACTCGACTGCGAATGCGGGCAGGACGACTGCACGAAAGGCAGCGATGCCGTCAACAGGGACTCGGCCGAAACACCCTCTGACGCCGAGGATGCGGCAGCGTGGGACGACCTGCTACCCGAACCTGCCGACGCCGACGCTCCCGCAGTCGAGTTGGTTGAGTTGATCGAGCCGGTCGCCGAACCCGAGATCCCCGACCCGATGAATCCACCGACGCCGGATGAGGTTCCGGTGCAGTTCGGGCGGGCCCTGGTCGTACCCGGCGCACCCGTACTGACGGTGGTCACTGACCCCGACGGTATTCTCGTACCCCGGTTGCAGGGATACGGGCCCATCGACCCCGACTACGCCACCACCCTCGCCGACGTAGCGAAAACCATCCACTACCCCGAAACCGCCCGTGCTGCGGGACCACTCATCCCGCAGATCTCCGACCGACCCCAAGCACCGCCCGCGGATCCGACCGGACACGGCGGGTTTACCGTGCCACCCCCTGGGGCATTGACCTATGCACCCAGCGCTGCCTTGCGCGCTGAGGTGCTGGCCAACGACGCCTGGTGCCGATACCCCTACTGCGGGATGCCGTCACACCTGTGCGACCTCGACCACTGGCGACCCTTCAACCACACCGACCCCGAGGCCGGAGGGTGGACGGTGCTTGGTGATCTGATCCCGTTGTGTCGGGCTGATCACCAACGCAAACACCTCGCCGAGTGGGTGCCGACTCTCCTCCTGGATCGTAAGGTGGAGTGGCGGAACCGACGGACAGGGCAGGTGATTGTCACGTATCCGCGGTGACAGGGTTCTGCTGTGGGGTGGAACCAGCTGTGGCTCACCGGGTCTCGAGGCTCCTCGCTTGCGCTCGTCGCACCTCGACCACCAAGAAAAAGCACCTCGACCACCAAGAAAAAGCACCTCGACCATCGGGGAAAGGCACCCCGACCATCGGGGAAGGCACCTCGACCACCAGGGAAAGCACCTCGACCGAGGACCTAGCCGCTGTTGCGCAGTGCGGTCGCCAAACCGTTCATCGTCAGCTGGATCCCTCGGCGGATTCGCGGTGAATCGTCACCGGCGCGGAAGCGACGCAGAAGCTCGACCTGCAGCAGATTCAGCGGCTCGAGGTACGGGAAGCGGTTGTACACCGACCGTTTGAGTGCCGCGTTGTCGGCAAGAAGATCGTTGGTACCGGTGATCTTCGAGTACATCGCGATGGTGCGTTCGTGCTCGTCGACGATCATCCCGAAGACGGTGTCGCGCAACTGCTCGTCAGGCACGAGCTGGGCGTATCGATGCGCGAGTCCCATGTCCGACTTGGCGAGCACCTGCGCCATGTTGGACATCACGGTGCGGAAGAACGGCCACTTCTCGTAGTACCGCTGCAGGGTCGCCAGACGGTCCGCGTCGTCGCCGACCCACTGCTCGAAGGCAGCGCCGGTGCCGTACCAGCCCGGCAGCATCACGCGGGATTGCGTCCACGACAGCACCCATGGGATGGCCCGCAGATCGGAGATCTTCTCGGTCTGTTTACGCGACGCCGGACGGCTGCCGATGTTGAGTGCGCCGATCTCCGACAGCGGCGTCGACGTCGTGAAGTACTCCACGAATCCCGGTGTCTCGTGCACCAGCGCGCTGTAGGCCGAGCGGGCCAGCGCCGCGATCTCGTCGAGAGTGGTGTAGGCGTCCTCTGATTCGTCCCCGAGTCCCTCGACGTCGAGCAGCGACGACTCGATGGTCGCGGCGAGCAACGTCTCCAGATTGCGTTCGGCGCTGACGGGTTCGGCGTATTTCGCGGCGATGATCTCACCTTGCTCGGTGATGCGCAGCGACCCCTGGACCGCGCCCGGCGGCTGGGCCAGGATGGCGTCGTAGCTCGGTCCCCCACCGCGGCCGACGGTGCCACCGCGACCGTGGAAGAGCCGCAACCGGATTCCGACCTTGGCCGCGGCCTCGACGAGATCGAGCTCGCCGCGATAGAGCGCCCAGTTCGCGGCCATGTAGCCGCCGTCCTTGTTGGAATCGGAATAGCCGAGCATGACCTCTTGCATGCCCGACTGCCCGTCGACGAGGTCGCGGTACAGCGGGATGTCCAAGGCGGCCAACAGGGTTTCTGCGCCCTGCTGCAGATCCTCGATGGTCTCGAACAGTGGGACGATTCGAACCGTCGAGATGAGTTTCCCGGTGTCGCCGTCGATGTCGATCAGCCCGGCTTCTTTCAGCAGGATCATCGGCTCGAGCATGTCGCTGACCGAGGTGCACATGCTGATGATGTAGTTGGGCACCGACTGCGGTCCGAACCGCGCCACCGCGGTCGCGGCCGCACGGACGATGTTGAGTTCCTTGGTCGCCAACTCGGACAAATCGGCATCGGGCCGGGTGAGCGGCCGCCGGGCGGCGAGTTCATTGGTCAGGATCTCGACCCGCTCGGCCTCGTCCAGCGACCGGTAGTCCGGGTGCACGCCGGCCCACGCCAGCAGTTCGGCGATGACGTCCTCGTGCATGTCGGAGTTCTGCCGCATGTCCAGCCCGGACAGGTGGAAACCGAAGGTGCGCACCGACTCCCGGAGCCGCAGTAGCCTGTCGTCGGCGATGATGTCGTCGTTGGCGGCGCGGAGTCCGGCATCGATGACGTCGAGGTCGGCGAGCAGTTCGTCGGCGGTCGAGTAGGCGTCGGCACCGTCGAGCAGGAACAGATCCGAGGTCTTCATCACCTCCTCACCGAACAGCCCGGTCGCGGTGGCGACCAACCGAGAACGGATGTGGCGCAATGCAAGACGGAACGGCTCGTCGGCGGCCGCGTCCTCGCGGGGCACACCGGCGAGTTCGTAGACCGCGTCGGAGGTCGTCATGAGCCGGGTCGACATGCTCAGTTCCTGCGCGAGCGCCTCGAGCTCCGACAGGTGGTTGCCGATCGCCGTGCGCGCCGCGAGAGTCGTTGCCATCTCCACGATCTCGCCGGTGACGAACGGATTGCCGTCGCGGTCACCGCCGATCCACGAGCCCATCCGCAGCATCGGCTCGTCGGCCAGACCGGCGTTCGGATACGCCGACCGCAACGCGGCCCGCACCGAGGTGTTGATCTTGGGCACGACCTCGAAGAACGACGCGTCGTAATAGCGCAGGCCCGAACGGATCTCGTCCTGGATGGTGAGCCGCTCGAGGCGGATCAACGCGGTCTGCCACAGCGTGAGGATCTGCCTCCGGATTCCCTCGGTGACCGCCGCCTCCTCGGCGGGCGTCAGTTCGGTCCGCGACCGGTATCGCATCAGCTCGGTGATCCGGTTCTGCGCCTCGAACACCGACCGCCGGCGGGTTTCTGTCGGATGGGCGGTGATCACCGGCACCACCGTCGCGTCGGCGAGCGCATCACCCACCTCGTCATCGCCGAGACCGGCCTCGGCCAGTTTGGCGTATGTGGCGTCGAGGCTACTGTCCTGGGGCGGGTCGCCGGCCCGTACGTGGATCATCCGCCGGCGTTCACGGTGGATGTCCTCGGCCAGGTTGGCCAACAGCGCAAAGTTGCTGAACGCGCGGATGATCGGCATCGCCACCGAGATGTCGAGATCGACGAACAGATCGGCCAACTCGTCGCGATCGATCTCGGCCCGCCGGATCTTGAACGCCGCCACTCGCGCCGACTCGACGAGGTCGAAGACCTCCGCCCCCGAGTGTTCGCGCACCATGTCGCCGAGAATGCCGCCGAGCAATCGGATGTCCTCACGCAGCGGTTCGGTGAGGGTGCGGCCCTCGTCGTCGACGACGATGTGGTCGACGATCGAGATGGAAGGACGCCAGTCCGGGGCACCGCGCGAAGGAGAGGTCATTGCCCCAGTATTGCGGCTGCGCGTGACGGCGGCATCTCGGGTGGGCATCTCGGGTGCACAGAAAGTCGGGTACACAGAAAGCACTCGACCCGATGCGGCCGTAGCCGCATCGGGTCGAGAGAAGTGTGTCGGGTCAGGCGGACAGCTTGATGTCGACGCCGATACCGATGATGAAGATGAACCACACCAATCCGACAAAGATCGTCAACCGGTCGAGGTTGCGCTCGACGACGCTCGAGCCGGACAGACTCGATTGCACACCGCCACCGAAGAGCGACGACAGGCCACCGCCCTTACCCCGGTGCAGCAGAACCAGGATCACCAGCAGCACACTGGTGATGATCAGGCCGATGTCCAGAACTGTTTCGAGCACGTCAGGCAGATCCTTGTCGGTTGGAATCGAGTCGCGTCCGGCCAGGGGCCGACGACATGGTCGAGCCGGTCACCTCACGAGGAATGCGACCGGCTCGACCAGTGTACGCGTTTGAGCGAGCGCTCAGGGCAGGGGGCCGCCCGCGGCGATCGCCGACAACGTGGAGAACTCGTCGGCCTTCAAGGACGCGCCGCCGACGAGAGCCCCGTCGACATCGGTCTGGCCGACGATGTCACCGACGTTCTTGGCGTTCACCGACCCGCCGTAGAGCACCCGCACCGAGGCGGCTGTCGACGCATCGGCGATCTCGGCGAGCGTGGTACGCACCGCCGCGCAGACCTCCTGCGCGTCGGCGGCACTGGCCACCCGACCGGTACCGATGGCCCACACGGGCTCGTAGGCGATGACGACCTTCGCGATGTCCTCGGCCGAGAGGCCCGCCAGCGAACCCTTCAGCTGCGCGACGTTGTAGGCGACGTGCTCGCCGGACTCCCGGATGTCGAGTCCCTCACCGATGCAGACGATCGGCGTCAGGCCGTGCTTGAGCGCCGCCTTGGTCTTGGCAAGCACCACCTCGTCGGTCTCGGCGTGCATGGTGCGGCGCTCCGAATGCCCGACGACGACGAAGGTGCACCCGAGCTTGGCGAGGAATGCCCCGCTGATCTCGCCGGTATAGGCACCCGAATCGTGGGCCGACAGATCCTGGGCACCGTAGGTCAGCAGCAATTTGTCGCCGTCGACGACCGTCTGCACCGAGCGGATGTCGGTGAACGGCGGGATCACCGTCACGTCGACCTTCTCGAAGTACTTGGCGGGCAGCGCAAACGCGATCTTCTGCACCAGCGCGATGGCCTCGAGGTGATTGAGGTTCATCTTCCAGTTGCCCGCGATGAGCGGCTTACGGGATCCGCTCATGATTCCAGCACCTTCAGTCCCGGCAATTCCTTGCCCTCCAGGTATTCCAGCGACGCACCGCCACCGGTCGAGATGTGCGAGAAGTCGTCGTCCGGCAACCCCAGCGTGCGCACCGCGGCTGCGGAGTCGCCCCCGCCGACCACGGTGAACGCACCGGCCTTGGTAGCGCCGGCGATCGCCTCGGCGACACCCTTGGTGCCCGCGGAGAACTTCTCGAATTCGAACACGCCCGACGGCCCGTTCCAGAAGATCGTCTTGGCACCCGAGAGCAGCGCGGCGAAACGCTGCACCGACTCCGGCCCGATGTCCAGACCCATCCATCCGTCGGGGATGGCGTCGGCCGAGACCGTCTGCGACTGCGCGTCGGCGGCGAACTTGTCGGCCACCACCACATCGGCGGGCAGCCGGATGACATCACCGAATCGCTCCAGCAGATCCTTGCAGACCTCGATCTGGTCTTCCTGCAGCAGCGAGGTGCCCACGCCATGGCCTTGGGCGGCCAGGAACGTGAACGCCATACCGCCGCCGATGACCAGCGTGTCGACCTTCGGTGCCAGCGCCTCGATCACGCCGAGCTTGTCGGACACCTTGGAACCACCCAGCACCACGGCGTACGGCCGTTCCGGGTCCTCGGTGAGTGCCGAGAGCACCTTGACCTCGGCCGCCACGAGCTCACCGGCGTAGTGCGGGAGGAGCTTGGCGACGTCGTACACCGAGGCCTGCTTGCGGTGCACCACCCCGAAACCGTCGGAGACGAAGGCGCCGTCGGGACCGACGAGTTCGACGAAGGCCTTGGCCAGCGACTCTCGCTCGGACTCGTCCTTGGACGTCTCGCGCGGATCGAACCGCACGTTCTCCAGCAGCAGGACATCACCGTCGGTGAGTCCCTCGGCGCGCGCGAGCGCGTCGGAGCCGACGACATCACCGGCGAGTTGGACGTTGCGGCCCAGTTCCTGGCCGAGACGCTCGGCGACCGGCGCCAATGAGTATTTCGGATCCGGCTCACCCTTGGGGCGGCCCAGATGCGCGGTGATGATCACCTTGGCGCCGGCGTCGATGAGCGCGTTCAGCGTCGGCAGGGAGGCGAGGATTCGGCCCGGATCGGTGATCGTCGACCCGTCGAGCGGGACGTTGAAATCCGATCGAACCAACACACCGCGACCCGAAACGCCTTCGTCGAGAAGGTCTTTCAGAGTGGGTACACCCATTGCAGCATTGCTCCGTAACGGTTGGGTTCGTCAGCGACCGGTCGGTCAGAGAGACTTGCCGACCAGGCCGGACAGGTCGACGAGGCGGTTGGAGTAACCCCACTCGTTGTCGTACCAGGAGACGGCCTTGACCTGGTTGCCGATGACCTTGGTCAGCCCGGCGTCGAACAGCGAGCTGTGCGGGTCGGTGACGATGTCGCTGGAGACGATCGGCGCGTCGTAGTACTTGAGGATGCCCTTGAGCGGACCCTCGGCGGCGGCCTTCATCGCGGCGTTGATCTCGTCGGCGGTCGCGGAATTCTCCAGGATTGCGGTGAGGTCGGTGACCGAGCCGGTCGGGATCGGCACGCGCAGCGCGTATCCGTCGAGCTTGCCCTTGAGTTCGGGGAGGACCAGACCGATGGCCTTGGCCGCGCCGGTCGAGGTGGGCACCACGTTGATGGCCGCGGCGCGGGCGCGACGCAGATCCTTGTGCGGGCCGTCCTGCAGGTTCTGGTCCTGGGTGTAGGCGTGCACGGTGGTCATCAGACCCGAGACGATGCCGAATTCGTCGTTGAGCACCTTCGCGAACGGGCCGAGGCAGTTGGTGGTGCACGACGCGTTGGAGATGATGTTCTGGCTGCCGTCGTACTTGTCGTCGTTGACACCCATGACGATGGTGATGTCCTCACCGGAGGCCGGTGCGGAGATGATGACCTTCTTGGCGCCGGCGTCGAGGTGGCCCTTGGCCTTCTCCGCGGCGGTGAAGATACCGGTGGATTCGACGACGACGTCGACACCGAGGTCGCCCCACGGCAGCGCCGCCGGGCCTTCCTTGACCTCGAGGGCCTTGATGCGCTGGTCGCCGACGACGATGAAATCGCCGTCGAGGGAAACCTCCTGCGGCAGGCGGCCCAGGATCGAATCGAACTTCAGCAGGTGTGCCAGGGTGGCGTTGTCGGTCAGATCGTTGACGGCGACGATCTCGATGTCGGTGGTGCCCAATGCTTTTTGTGCTTCGACGGCGCGGAAGAAGTTGCGGCCGATCCGGCCGAATCCGTTGACGCCTACCCGAACAGTCACTGGTGTGCTCCTTAGCGGTTGTCTCGGCACGGGGTCATCTGCCCGCACCGCTCCTGGTGGCCGATCGGCTCATGGCCAACCGGCGTCGGGTCCAGCCTAGTAGGACGCCTGATCGTGGGCAGCGCGACGGGTGCACTGGCACACCCGTACCGCCGCCCGAACGATCGGGTCGACAACGGTGGGTCACGCCTCGTCGAGCAGATCCGAGGTGACCGCCGACTCGGTGTCGGGGATGCCCTCGGCGTGCGCCTTCTTGTCCGCGGTCGACAGCAGCCGGCGGATCCGGCCGGCGACGGCGTCCTTGGTCATCGGCGGATCGGCGAGCTGGCCGAGTTCCTCCAGCGAGGCCTGCCGGTGGGTGATGCGCAGATGCCCGGCCGCGGCGAGGTGGTCGGGGACCTCGTCGCCGAGGATCTCCAGTGCGCGCTCCACCCGGGCGGCGGCCGCGACCGCGGCGCGCGCCGAGCGGCGCAGGTTCGCGTCATCGAAGTTGGCGAGCCGGTTGGCCGTCGCCCGCACCTCCCGACGCATCCGGCGTTCCTCCCAGACCAGGCGCGTGTCGTGTGCGCCCATCCGCGTCAACAGCGCGCCGATCGCCTCACCGTCGCGGATGACGACACGGTCGGCGCCGCGCACCTCGCGGGCCTTCGCCGACACCCCGAGCCGCCGGGCCGCCCCGACCAGTGCCAGGGCCGACTCCGGACCGGGACAGCTGACCTCCAGCGCCGAAGACCGGCCGGGCTCGGTCAGCGACCCGTGCGCCAGGAACGCGCCGCGCCAGGCGGCCTCGGCGTCGGCGATACTGCCGCCGACAACCTGCGCGGGCAGACCCCGGACCGGTCGGCCGCGCAGATCGAGCAGCCCGGTCTGTCGGGCAAGGCCCTCACCGTCGGCGGTGACCCGCACGATGTAGCGCGCCGACTTGCGTAGTCCGCCGCCTCGCAGGACGTGGACCTCGGAGGTGTATCCGTACAGGTCGTGGATCTCCCGGCGCAGCCGTCGCGCCACATTGCCCATGTCGACCTCGGCCTCGACGATCACGCGCCCGGCCACGATGTGCAGGCCTCCCGCGAACCGCAGAAGCGCCGACACCTCGGCCTTGCGCGGACTCACCTGCGTCACGGCGAGCCGACTCAATTCGTCCTTCACCGCCGCGGTCATCGCCACCGGTCCCTGTCCTCCTGTCATCGCCGGGTCCTCCTGTCATCCGCGGACCCCATGCCTGTACTCCCCAGGGCGCGCCCTGGCCTCCCCTGCCCGCGCTCAACCACGTTGGGCCAGCCTAACGGGTCGGTTCACGCGAACACAGTTGCTTGATCAGGCCGGCCACTTTCGCCGGGTCGTGGACGTGGCGGCCGGGAATGGCGAGATCACCGATCTCCAGGCTCGCGCCGAACATCCCGGCGGCCCTCTCGAGGTGCTCGCGCTCCCGCCCGGCGGGCACCGACGACTCGTCGACGACCACATGATCGATCGTGAACGTGTCGGCGTGGGCGTGCAGCACATGCAGATGTCGTTCCACCGAGAACCCCGGGGTCTCCCCCGGCTCCGGCGCCAGGTTCACGATCAACACCTTGCGAGAAGTGCTGCGCTGCAACGCCTCCAGTAAGTCCGGCACCAGGACGTGCGGGATCACACTGGAGAACCACGAGCCCGGACCGAGGACCACGAGATCGGCCTCGTCGACGGCGGTGATCACCGGCTCGCACACCGGCGGCTCCGCGGGCAGGAGTCGCACCCGACGCACCTTGCCGGGGGTGGTCGCCACAGCCACCTGACCGCGGATGACCCGGGAGATACGCGGATCGGATTCCAGTCCGGAGACGTCGGCCTCGATCTCCAGCGGTACCGACGACATCGGCAGCACCCGACCATCGACGTCGAACACACGCATCATCTCGTCGAGGGCCGCCACCGGATCGCCGAGGACCTCGGTCAGCCCGGCCAGCAGCAGGTTGCCCACCGGATGACCGGCGAGCGCACCGTAACCACCGAAACGATGCTGCAGGGTCTCCGCCCACAACTCGTGGTGCCGCCGGTCGGCGTCCGGGTCCCGACGCCCGGCCAGACCGTCGAGGGCTGCCGGCGCGCACATCAACGCCGCCATCGCCATTCGCAGATCGCCGGGTGGGATCACCCCGAGTTCGGAACGCAACCGGCCCGACGACCCACCGTCGTCGGCGACGGTCACGATGGCGGTCACGTGGGGGCTCAGATAGCGCATCGCCGTCAGCGTCGCATACAGGCCGTGTCCGCCGCCGAGCGCGGCGATCCGCAATGCACTCATTCGCGCCCCAGATCACGGTGCATGACCCGCACGTCGTAGCGCGCGGCACCCGCGTCGTCCGCGGCGACCCGCAGGCGACGCGCCAACTCCTCGGAGATCGCGACACTACGGTGCTTGCCGCCGGTGCATCCGATGCTGACGGTCATGTAGCGCTTGCCTTCTCGGAGATAACCCTTGCCCACGACACCGATCAGTTCGGTGTAGAGATCGACGAAGCGACTGGCGTCGTCCTGTCCGAGGACGTACTCCCGCACCGGCGCGTCGCGACCGTTGAGTTCCCTCAGATCGGCCACCCAATACGGATTGGGCAGGAAGCGGACATCGGCGACGAGGTCGGAGTCGATCGGCAATCCGTACTTGAATCCGAAGGACTGCACGGCGACGCTGAGCCGGGAACTCGCGTCGTGCGGATACGAATCCTCCACCACCTCACGCAGTTTGGCGACGGTCAGCGTCGAGGTCTCCACCACGAGGTCGGCGGAATCCTTGAGGGGCGCGAGAATCACCCGCTCCCTCGCGATCCCCTCGACCAGGGTTTCACTACCCTGCAGCGGATGGCGACGGCGGACCTGCTCGAAGCGGCGGACCAGCACCTGATCGCTGGCGTCGAGGAACAGCAGTCGCGTCTGGGTGCCGGTGGCCGCGAGTTGTGCACGCAGCGTGCGCAACTGCTCGCCGAGGTTCTCGTCGGAAGCGCGTAACACCATGGCCAGCCGCAGAATCGGCGGATCGCTGTCGGCGACGAGGTCGACCATCGTCGAGATCAGCGCGGGCGGCACGTTGTCGGCGACATACCAGCCGTCGTCCTCGAGCACGTTGGCGACCGTGGAGCGACCGGCGCCGGACATGCCGGCGACGAACAGGACGACGAGTCCGTCGGTGGGCGCACCGGAGGCGTCTCCTCCCGGTGCCCCGTGCGCGGGATCGCTGTCGGTCATATCCGTGCCTCCGCTCGTGCCGTCCGTGCTCATGCCGCTGCTCGTGTTCATGACCATCCCACCGTCACATCGTGTGTGGTCTCGCCCGGTCCGGCCGCCGATTCGTCGGTGGCCTGCGGCGCATCGGCGGCCACTGGCGCGTCCCCGGCAAGCGCCTCGTGCACCACCCGGGCGGTCCCCGGGCCGATGCCGGGCACCGCGGCGATGTCGTCGACGGTGGCCTCCCGCAGTTTGGCGACGGAGCCGAAGTGGGTGACCAGCGCGGTGCGCCGGGAGCGTCCGAGCCCGGGGACGCCGTCGAGTACCGACTCCGTCATGCGTTTGCTGCGTTTGCTGCGGTGGAAGGTGATCGCGAAACGGTGCGCCTCGTCGCGCACCCGCTGCAGCAGGAACAGCGCCTCACTGGAGCGGGGCAGGATCACCGGTTCGTCGTCACCGGGCACCCAGATCTCCTCGAGTCGCTTGGCCAACCCGATCACGGCGACGTCGGTGACGCCGAGCTCGTCGAGTACGGTCGCCGCGGCGTGCACCTGCGGCGCGCCACCGTCGACGACGAACAGGTTCGGCGGGTAGGCGAATCGACGCGCCTTCTTGGAATCGGGATCGGCGGCCACCTGCGCCGCCACCTGCGCGGCGACACCGTCGGCCTGATCGGCGCGATGGCGCAGGAATCGTCGGCGGGTCACCTCGGCGATCGAGCCGACGTCGTCGGAGCGGCCATCGCCGGCGGCCTCGCGGATCGAATAGTGCCGATAATCGGACTTGCGGGGCAAGCCGTCCTCGAAGACGACGAGCGAGGCCACCACATCGGTGCCCTGCACATGCGAGATGTCGACGCACTCGATCCGCAGCGGGGCCTGGTCGAGTCCGAGGCCCTCCTGCAACTCGGTCAGAGCCGCCGACCGCGTCGTCAGATCACCGGCACGGCGTAACTTGTGCTGCGTCAACGCTTCTCCCGCGTTGCGCGCGACCGTCTCGAACAACGCCTTCTTGTCGCCGCGTTGCGGCACCCGCAGACTGACACGGCTGCCACGTAGATCGGAGAGGAACTCGGTCAGCTCCTCGTGCTCGGCGGGAAGCGCGGGGACGAGGACCTCACGCGGCACCGACTCACCGCGCTCGCGGTCCTCGCCGACCTCGACGGTCGCGTCGAGATCGGCCTGGGCGCCATAGAACTGCGTGAGGAACTGCCCGACCTGCTCGCCGATGTCGTCGTCATCGGATTTCTCCACGACCCACCCGCGCTCACCGCGCACCCGACCGTCCCGGACGTGAAAGATCTGCACCGACACCTCGAGTTCATCGCCGACCATGGCGATGACGTCGGCGTCGGTGCCGTCGCCGAGTACCACTGCCTGCTTCTCCAACGCGCGCCGCATCGCCCCCACGTCGTCGCGCAGACGCGCCGCCCGTTCGAAGTCGAGTGCTTCTGCGGCCGAGGCCATCTCACGCTCGAGGCGCTTGATCATCTGGTCGGTGCGGCCGGCCAGGAAGTCGCAGAAATCATTGACGATCTCGCGGTGTTCGATGGCGCTGACCCGACCGATACACGGCGCCGAACACTTGTCGATGTAGCCGAGCAGACACGGCCGGTCGATTTGCCCGTGCCGCTTGAACACCCCGGCCGAGCAGGTGCGGGCCGGGAACACCCGGGTCAGCAGGTCGACGGTCTCGCGGATGGCCCACGCGTGCGAATACGGACCGAAGTAGCGCACGCCACGACGCCGCGGCCCACGATAGACGAACAGCCGCGGATACTCTTCGTTGAGCGTGACCGCCAGCATCGGGTAACTCTTGTCGTCGCGATAACGGACGTTGAACCGGGGATCGAACTCCTTGATCCAGTTGTATTCCAGCTGCAGCGCCTCGACCTCGGTGCCGACGACCGTCCACTCCACCGACGCCGCGGTGGTCACCATCTGGCGGGTGCGCGGATGCAGCGAGGAGATGTCGGCGAAGTACGACGTCAGCCGTGAGCGAAGGTTCTTGGCCTTGCCCACATAGATGACGCGGCCGTGGGAATCACGGAATTTGTAGACCCCCGGATCGGTGGGGATCGTCCCGGGCGCGGGACGGTAGGTGCTCGGGTCGGCCACGTGTTCCAGGCTAGTCGGCGCGGCCGACGGATCGGGATTCGAACCGGCCGGCGAGCAGACTCGCCGACGGCCCCGCCGAACCGTCGTCGGCGGTGCCCGGGCCCACGAGCTCGGCATCGACGGCTCGGCCCGCCGCGGCGAGTACCGAGACGGTGTCGGTGAGCTCACAGGTCCACCCGGTGTCGGTGAAACGCCCGACGATGCCCGGGTCCTCGTGCCACAGCGCGGCCACCTGCGCGAAGGGGCCATCGGTGCGTGTGCGGCGCGTGGAGCGGACGGTGACCCCGACCTGTGATCCGGATGCGCTGGCCTGCCCGATGGTGTCGATCACCCGCCGCGCGACGTCGGGTTCCAGATAGACCAGGAGTCCTTCGGCGAGCCAGCACGTCGGCTCATCGGTGTGCAGGCCGGCCTCGAGCAGGGGCGGCAACCAGTCGGAGATCAGATCGGCCTGCACGACCCGGCGGCCGGTGGTGGCGACCAGCTCGTGCTCGGCGACGAGAGCTTCCTTGACCTCGACCACGGGCGGGCGGTCCAGCTCGTAGACCACCGCCGCCGGTCCCAGCTCCAGCCGAAAGGCCCGGGCGTCGAGTCCGGAGCCGAGGATGACGAACTGCTCGATCCCGTCGCGTGCGGCCGATCGGAACAGCTCGTCGAGGAACAGGGTGCGGGCGACGATCCAGTGGTACATGCCGCGACGTTCGCGACCCGCGGCATCGGTGACCGGCGGCATCGGCCGCAGGGTGCCGTCGGGATCGGTGAGAGCGGAATCGAACAACGCAACGGCCAACGGGTCGGCGAACAGCGCATCACGTCGCAGCGATTCGTAGGCGCGCACATAGGCCACCCCGAGTGCGGTCTGCCCCACGGCGTCGAGATCGATCATCGCGTGTCCCCGACTCAGCCGCGACGGTAGAGCTGCTCGATCTCCCGGTAGCGTTCCATCGCCTCGATCGCGCGGGCGCCGTCACCGGCCTGGATCGCCAGCACCGGCACGTGCTCGTCGGCGGGGAGCTCGAGCTGGCCGCCGAAACCCTTGTCCGGGTAGGTGAGTCCGCGTACCTGGTCCCACTCGAAGAGCCGCTCGGTGGCCAGATTGCGCACCGACACCCCACGAGAGCCGACCCGCAGGCGGGGTCGGGCGAGCAACATGATGGCGCACGCCTCGACCAGACCGATGCAGATGAGCGCGGCCTGATCGGACCAGCCGATGTTGTCCGGACCGGTGTTGGAGATGGTCAGCAGTAGACCGAAGGTCACGTGGATGACCACCACCACCGCCGCGGCAACGATGCCGATCAGCCGCAGGCGCCGCGACCGGTACTCCATGTCCCACTCGGACGTCGACGCATCGGTCACCGCGGGCTCCGGTCGTGCCTCGTTCACGATGCCGCGGCCGTCGTCACCGACCCGGGATAGGCCTCGCCGCGACTCAGCGCGCGCAGGGTCAGGGCCGAGGCCAGCGCCGCCGTCGTGGCCTGAGCGCCCTTGTCCTCCTTGGATTCCGGTAAACCGGCCCGATCCAGAGCCTGCTCCTCGGTGAACGTGGTGAGCACCCCGTTGCCCACCGGGGTCGACTCGTCCAGCGACACCCGGGTCAGGCCCGCGGTCACCGCGTCACAGACGTAGTCGAAGTGCGGGGTCTCCCCCTTGATGACCACACCCAGCGCGACGACGGCGTCATGGGTACGCGCCAGGGCCTGCACGATCACCGGCAGCTCGATGGCACCGGCCACCCGCACGATCGTCGGATCGTCGACGCCGTGCTCGGCTGCGGCGCGCACCGCACCGTCGAGCAACGCCCGACAGATCGTCGCGTGCCATTGCGACGAGACGATCGCCAGGCGCAGCTTGCCCGCATCCCCCAACTCGAGGGTGGGTTCACCGTGTCCGCTCATACAGGTCCTCCGCTCGTACAGGTCCGCAGCTCATACGAGTCCGCGGCTCATGACGGTCCGCCGTCTCCGGCCGCCGAATCCAGTGTGCCGTGCGGATCCCAGTTGTCCGGACCGTCCCAGTTCTCCAGACCGTCGAGATCGTGACCCATCCGGTCACGCTTGGTCCGCAGATACCGCAGATTCTCCTTGTTCGCCCGCACCGGCATCGGCACGCGCTCCACGATATGCAACCCGTACCCGTCGAGTCCCACCCGCTTGGCCGGATTGTTGGTGAGCAGACGCATCGAGGTGACCCCGAGGTCGACGAGGATCTGGGCGCCCAGACCGTAGTCGCGGGAATCGGCGGGCAGACCGAGCTGCAGATTCGCATCGACGGTGTCCGAGCCCGCATCCTGCAACTGGTAGGCCTGCAACTTGTGCAGCAGACCGATGCCGCGCCCCTCATGACCGCGCATGTAGAGCACCACACCGCGCCCCTCGGCGGCCACCATCTCCATCGCGGCATCGAGCTGCGGACCGCAATCACAGCGCAGTGAACCGAAGACGTCGCCGGTGAGGCATTCGGAATGCACCCGCACCAGCACATCACTGCCGCTGCCGTCGGCTCCGGCGAGATCACCCATCACCAGTGCCACATGCTCGACGTCGTCGTGGATGCTGGTGTATCCGACGGCGCGGAAATCCCCGTGCCGGGTGGGGATGCGGGCATCGGCGACCCGGACCACATGCTTCTCGTGACGGCGTCGCCACGCGATCAGGTCGGCGATCGAGATCAACGCGAGATCGTGCTCGTCGGCGAAGATCCGCAGCTCGTCGGTCTGGGCCATCGACCCGACGTCCTTCTGCGACACCACCTCACAGATCACCCCAGCCGGCGCGAGACCGGCCAGCCGCGCGAGATCCACGGCCGCCTCGGTGTGCCCCGGCCGGCGCAACACCCCGCCCTCCTTGGCACGCAACGGGACCACATGGCCCGGACGGGTGAAATCACCCGCGGTGCTCGCCGGATCGGCCAGCAACCGCATCGTCGTCGCCCGATCCGAGGCGCTGATCCCGGTGCCGATGCCCTCTCGGGCGTCGACGGTGACGGTGTAGGCGGTGCCGTGCTTGTCCTGGTTCATCGAATACATCGGCGGGAGTCCCAGCCGATCACAGTCGTCACCGGCCAGCGGCACACACAGATACCCCGAGGTGTAACGCACCATGAACGCCACGAGCTCAGGGGTGGCCTTCTCCGCGGCGAAGATCAGATCACCCTCGTTCTCGCGATCCTCATCGTCGACCACCACGACGGCCCTGCCTGCCGCGATGTCGGCGATCGCACGTTCGACGGTATCCAGATGCACTGCTGCACTTGCCGATTCACTCACGGTCTCGTCGCTGACGGTCTCGCTCATCACTTCACCTCTGCCGTGCCGGCTGTGTTCTGGGTTCGGATCGACTCGGCGCGGGTCGCCTGGAGTCGTTCGACGTATTTGGCGAGGACGTCGACCTCGAGATTGACCACCGCGCCGACCGACGCCGACCCCAGAGTGGTCTCCTGCAAAGTGGTGGGGATCAACGAGATCTCAAACCAGTCGCCGTCGCTCGCTTCGCTCCCGGCGCCGATCGCCCCCGGCCCGCTCGCTTCGCTCCCGGCGCCGATCGCCGAGACGGTCAGCGAGACACCGTCAACGGTGATCGAGCCCTTCTCCACGAGATAGCGGCTCAGGTGCGGATCGACGCCGATGCGTACGACCGTCCAATTCTGGGAGGGGGTGATCGCCACAACGGTCCCGGTGCCGTCCACATGTCCCTGCACGATGTGACCGCCGAACCGGCCGTCGGCGCGCATGGCGCGTTCGAGATTGACCGAGCTGCCCGGTCCGAGACGGTCAAGCGAACTGCGACGGAGGGTTTCGGCCATCACATCCACCGTGAACTGCTGGTCGTCGAATTCGACGACCGTCAGACACACACCGTTGACCGCGATCGAATCGCCGAAGCCGGCGTCGGAGGTGACCCGAGGGCCACGAATGGTGAGTCGGGCCGCGTCGGCGAGATCATCTCGCCCGACGATGGTGCCCAGCTCCTCGACGATGCCTGTGAACACCTTCTACCTCCTGTCGAGCTCGCTCGGAGCAGACAGGACGGCGTAGGGCCGTCTTGTTCTCTCGCATCCGGACTATGACCGTCGGCTCCGGATTCACACCGGAATCTGCTGTCCCCGTCCGGGTGGACGGGCGCTCGCGGGCTCGGTGTCGCCTGTGCGACACCATCACCGCCGGTGGGGAGTTTCACCCCGCCCCGAGAACGTACGTATCGACGCTAGCACGAGGTCGCGGACCCAACCAGTACGGCGGTCCACTTACGCGGTGAGGCGGGTTCAACTGTCGCACAGGAACGACCGCCACTGCGCTAAGATTCACCACACCCGGGTCTGGGTTCTCGGACGCGGTACACGGCGAAAGGCGACGCCAGCATGGCCGACAAGTCGACGCGGACATCCACCGGACCCGCTGCTCGAACACCTGGCGAGATGGTCCTCGGACTCCTGAAACGCTTTTGGCTCCCGCTGATCCTGGTGATCGTCGCGATCATCTTCATCGCCCAGAACACCCAGCATGTGCAGGTGCGGTTCCTGATGTTCTCCATCAGCTCATGGCAGTGGCTGATCCTCACCATCGTCACGCTCGGTGGCCTGCTCGCGGGTTGGATCCTGGGGCACAACGGCGCGCGCAAGCGCTCACGGCAGTAACCGGTCGGACACACTCCGGATCAGGACGTCGGAACCGAGTTGTTCGACGCCGGCCAGATGTAGTTCGGTTGCGTCGGCGAGCGTGATCGTCGCGGCCCGTTCGACCGCCGACGGCCCGGCACCCAGGATCGTCGGCGCCACATAGCTGTCGACCTCGTCGACCAGGTCGGCGTCGAGGAACGCCCCGATGATCCCCGGGCCACCCTCCACCAGCACCCACGTCGTGTCGTCCAGCGCCGCGAGCACCTCGACCGGATCGTGGGTGCGGACATGCCGGAACCCACCCACCATGGTGTCACGAATCCGGGCGCCGTCGGGAATGTCGCGCTCCCCCATGGCAACCCGGATGGGTTGGTGGGCATGCGGCGTGCCGTCGGGCAACCGGGCGGTCAGTGCGGGGTCGTCGGCGACGACGGTCCCGGTGCCGACGATGATCGCGTCGAGTTCGGCGCGCTGCCGATGGGCCCGGGCGCGTGCCTGCGGCCCGGTGATCCACTGACTCGTGCCGTCCGGCGCGGCGATCCGGCCGTCGAGGGTGGACGCGACCTTCGCGGTGACCAGTGGGCGTCCGAACCGTTGGCGAAACAGCCAGCCGCGCAACGGCCCCGACCGTGCGTCGAGGGCACCGACGCCCGCGATCACCTCGATCCCCGCCGCACGCAACCGATCCGCACCACCCGCCGCGGTCGGATTCGGGTCGCCGACGGCGTAGACCACCCGGGCCACACCCGCCTCGATCAATGCCTGGGCGCACGGACCGGTGCGCCCGGTGTGATTGCACGGCTCGAGGGTGACCACCGCGGTCGCGCCGCGCGCCGCATCCCCGGCGCGGCGCAACGCCTCGATCTCGGCGTGCGCACCGCCCGGCGGCTGGGTGTGACCGCGTGCGATCTCGGTACCGTCCGGCGCCAGCAAGACGGCGCCGACCGCAGGATTCGGCGACACCCCACCGAGTGCCGCTCGCGATTCGGCGACGGCCTCACGCATCGCGGCGGCCAGCACCGCCTCGTCGGGGATCATGGTTGTCAGTGAGCGTGTACCCGTGCGGCCGTTGCCTTCTCACGCAACGCCGCGACGGCGGCACCGGCGTCGGCGGGACCGTAGACCGCGGACCCGGCGACGAAGCAGTCGACGCCGGCCTCGGCGGCCTCGGCGATCGTCCCGTCGTGGATGCCCCCGTCGATCTCCACGAGCAGCCGCAACTCGCCGGCGTCGACGATCGTGCGGATCTCGCGCACCTTGTCGAGCACCTCCGGCATGAACTTCTGGCCGCCGAAACCCGGTTCGACGCTCATCACGAGCAGGGTGTCGAAGTCCCGCAGGATCGCCAGGTACGGCTCGAGCGCGGTGCCCGGTTTGAGGGCGAGACCGGCTTTTCCGCCTGCGGCCCGGATGTCCTTGGCCACGGCGACCGGGTCGTCGGTCGCCTCGGCGTGGAAGGTGACGTTGTAGGCGCCCGCCTCGGCGTACGGCGGGGCCCAGCGACCGGGGTCGTCGATCATCAGGTGGCAGTCGAGTGGGATGTCGGTGGCCTTGAGCAGGCTCTCCACGACCGGCAGCCCGAGGGTGAGGTTGGGGACGAAGTGGGCGTCCATCACGTCCACGTGCAACCAGTCGGCGCGCGAGGGTCCCGGTCCGGAGACCGCGTCGGCCTCGGCGGCGAGGTTGGCGAAGTCGGCCGAGAGGATCGACGGGGCGATCATCGGGGCAATCGGGGAACTCATGGCAGACAACATACGCGGCCGGGCGGCACCGACGAAGTCGGGTTTGGCGCCCACCGATCGCCGCCGGTGCGACACTCGACACCATGGACGACGAGGTCTCGAACAACGACACCGGCGAGGTCCCGGGCGAGGACACCGGTGGGGTCGCCGAGGCCCTGTGGCGGTGTGAACCGATCTTTCACCGATGGGAGCGCGGCTTCTCCCGCGCCGAATTCGACCGGATGACCGATGTGGACTTCTCGGAGGTCGGCGCCTCGGGCAGCCGCTACGACCGCGAATACGTGTGGTCGGTGCTCGCCCGGCGTCATGCCAGCAGCACAGCCGCGACCGACCTCGAAGAGAACTGGCGCGTCGAGGATTTCGTGGTGCGCAGCATCGCCCCTGCCACCCAGCTGGTCACCTATACGCTGCACCAGGGTGAGAGGGTGTCGCGCCGGGTAACGATCTGGCGGTACGACGGTGGGCAGGAAATCGGTGGGCAGGAAGACGGTGAGCACTGGGTGGCGCTGTATCACCAGGGCACCCTGGTGCCGGATCGGTAATTGCCGGACGGGTCATGCCCCCCGGATCGGCCATACCCCGGATCGGTCATACCCCCGTGAGGATGCGCGGTCCTTCGTCGGTGATCGCCACGGTGTGCTCGGTGTGGGCGCCGACGCGTCCGTCGGCCAGACGCAGGGTCCACCCGTCGGGGTCGACCACGAGTTCGTCGGTACCCAGGCCCCACCACGGCTCGAGGGCGAGCACCATCCCCGACCTGAGGCGGATGCCGCGTCCGGCGCGCCCCGTGTTCGGGATGTGTGGGTCCTCGTGCATGGTCCGCCCGAGTCCGTGTCCGCCGAAGTCGGTGTTGACGCGGTAGCCGTCGGCGTGGGCGACCGCACCGATCGCGGCGGAGATGTCGCCGAGACGGCCCTGTGGCACCGCCTTCTCGATTCCCGCGGCCAGTGCACGACGCGTCGAATCGATCAGGGCGCTCACCTCGTCGTCGACGGTGCCGACCTGGGTGGTCACCGCCGCATCGGCGACCCATCCGTCGATCGACACCGCGAGATCCATGGTCAGCACATCCCCGTCGGCCAGCACATGGTCGTGCGGAAGACCATGGAGCACAGCGTCGTTCACCGACAGGCAGATCACGTTGCGGAAGGGGCCACGACCGAACGAGGGCGAGTAATCCCAATAGCACGACCGGGCACCCCGAGTGTCGAGCATCGTGCGGGCGTGCGCTTCGAGGTCGAGCAGGTTCACCCCGGGCCGGGCCCGGCCGCCGATCTCGTGCAGGACTTCGGCGACGAAGCGGCCGGTGACGGCGATCTTGTCGATCTCGGCCGGGGACTTCAGTTCGATCATCGCACTCCACTCGGATCGCATCGGTCGCAACCACATCGGTATTTCTATACCCGTCGACGCTACCATGGATCGGTACAGTAATACCGGCTATGATGGCCGGCATGGTGCGCGTTCCACTGACCCCCGAACAAGTCGAGGCCGGCCGCCGGCTCGGCGCACTGCTCCGCGGCGCCCGCGCCGGCCGTGACCCGGAAACGATTGCGCGAGATGCGGGAATCTCGCCGGAGACGCTGCGCAAGATCGAGGTGGGCCGGATCGCCACCCCCAGTTTCGGCACCGTGGTGGCCATTTGTGACGCACTCGGGCTCCCGGTCACCGACGCCGTGGAGGTATGGCGGTCGGCGACGGCCGAGGACGTCGCCGTCTGACCCGGTCCCGTCAGCTCCTCGGTCCACGCGTCTCAGTCGCGCGTCAGCGCGGCGAGGAACATCGCGTCGGTGCCATGGATGTGTGGCCACAGCTGCACATGCGGACCCTCGCCGAGTTCGATGGCGCCGACGAGTGGCCGCGCATCGAGTTGGCGTGCGGTCGTGACCGATTCGAGCACGCTCGACACCAGGTCGGTGGTCTCCGCCGGGTGCGGGGAGCACGTGGAGTACAGCACCACCCCGCCGGGACGAACCAGCCGCAGCGCCTCGGTCAGCAACTCTCGTTGCAGCGCAACGAGTTCGGGAACATCGGTCGGCTGCCGGCGCCACCGCGCCTCGGGCCGCCGGCGCAACGATCCCAGGCCGGTACACGGGGCGTCGAGCAGAATCCGGTCGAAGCCGGGCTCGAGTCCGGTGTGGGCGGTGACATCGCGCGCATCGGCCACATGGACGTCGACCGGGAGATCGCGCACCACACCGCGAATGAGGTCGGCGCGATGCTCGCTGACCTCGATGGCGTCGAGGTGCGCGTTGTCGATGTCGGCGAGCGCACCGATCAGGGCGGCCTTGCCGCCAGGCCCGGCACACATGTCGAGCCACCGACCGCCGTCGGCCCCGATGTCGGCCACCGTCACCGCCCGCGCCACCAACTGGCTGCCCTCATCCTGCACGCCGGCGTAGCCCTGCCGGATTGCCTCCACGTCACCGGGATCGCCGCCGGGCAGGTAGACACAGTACGGCGAGTATCTGCCGATCTCTCCCCCGCTGGTCAGCGCGAGTTCCTCGGCCGTGATGAAACCGGGCCGCGCGACGAGGTGCACCGGTGGCCGCTCGTCGTCGGCGGCGAGCGCGGCCTGCAATTGCCCGAACGAACCGCCGAGGGCGTCGTAGAACACCTCCGCGATCCACCGCGGATGCGCATAGCGGAAGGCCAGGTGACCGATCAGGTCGTCGGCCATGGACGGGGCGAGTAGATCGACCCACAACTCCTCGTCGCGCTGAGAGACCTTGCGCAGCACCGCGTTCACGAATCCGGCGGGCCCGATGCCGGCTTCGGACCGGACCAGGTCCACCGAGGTGTCGACGGCCGCGTGGGCACCGACCCGGGTGCGCAACAGCTGATAGGTGCCCAGCCGGAGCACGTCGAGCAGCTTGCCGTCGATCTCGTCGACCGGGCGGTTCGCGGCGGCGGCGATGACCGCGTCGAGGATGCCCTGTGCGCGTGCCGAACCATAGGTCAGTTCGGTGGCCAGTGCGGCGTCTCGACCGCTGATGTGGCGCTCCCGCAACATCTTCGGCAGCACGAGGTTGGCGTAGGCGTCGCGCTCACGGACGGCACGCAACACATCGCGGGCGGTCTCGCGGACCGGATCTACCGCCTTGTCCCGCACCTTCGGATCGTTACGGGAGCCGCGACCCGGACCGGAACGATGATTGTCCCGATCGGTCCCGCTGCGGTTGGACCCGTTGCGGTCACCGCGTGGTCTGCTCATCCGAGCACACTCCCCTCGTCGAGGCGGGCGCCGCGCGCCCAGTCGGTCGCCGGCATCGGCTTCTTCCCTGGTGCCTGCACCAGGCCCAGGCGGACCGGGGTGGTGCCCGTCCCGACGAACACGGCCTTCTTCGTCACGTGGACCTCACCCGGCGCCAACTTTTCGGGTGCCGTCGAATCCGCGATCGCGACCGGCCCGAGTTTGAGTCGGAGGTCACCGTGGGTGGTCCACGCGCCCGGTGCCGGGGTGTGCGCGCGAATGCGGCGATCGATGATGTGCGCGGGCAGGTCCCACCGCACCCGGGCGTCGTCGACCTCGACCTTCGGGGCGTGGCTGACGCCGTCGGCCGGCTGCGGAACCGGGGTCAGCGCCCCCGCCTCGATCCCCGACAAGGTGTCGACGAGCAGACCCGCCCCGGCGTCGGCGAGACGGTCGAGGAGTTCACCGCTGGTGTCGGTGTCGCGGATGGTCTCGGTCAGCACCCCGTACACCGGCCCGGTGTCGAGGCCCTTCTCGAGGCGGAAGGTGCTGGCTCCGGTGGTGGCGTCACCGGCGGCGATCGCCGCCTGGACCGGCGCCGCGCCCCGCCAGGCGGGCAGCACCGAGAAATGCAGGTTGATCCAGCCGTGGGTGGGCAGCTCGAGCAGCGGCGGCGGCACCAACCCGCCGTAGGCCACGACCGCCCCGGCGTCAGGGGCCCACCCCTGCAGCGTCTCGGCGACCTCGGGTTCACCGAGACGTCGCGGGGTGATGACCGGGATGCCGTGAATATCTGCGAGTTCGGCGACCGGCGCCCGGTGCACCTTGCGGCCCCGACCCGAGACCGCATCCGGACGGGAGATGACGCCGACGACGTCGTGCTCGGAACCCTCGACGAGCCGTCGCAGTGACGGCACCGCGACCTCCGGTGTTCCCGCGAACACGATTCTCACGCCGGTTTCCTCCACTCGTTCGATCATCTCGATCCGCGCACGACGTGCGCGGCGCTCATCCGATCGTAGGCGGATCGACCTGGACCCGGATCGGTCCGGTCTCGCGTTGCGCATTGCGCCGGATGTGCGCGGCGCGCAAGGCCTCGGCGAGCCGGCGACCCTGGCGGCGGTCGGTGCGGATCAGTATCCGTTCGATCTCGTCGGGAGCGCCGTGCCCGTCCGGCCGGTCCCAGTCGGCGCTGCCCGCGGGCGGGCGGACACCGTCGGGCAGCGGCACCGGGCCCAGCGTGTCGGCACCGTCGGGCAACTCGATCTGGTCGACGAAACCGGTGACCAGCTCGGCCGGGCCGTCGATGGAGGCCATGGTGACCGCGGGCGGGAAGCCGAGCTCGACGCGACGCCCGAGTTCGGTCTCGGCGAAACCGACCGGGTCCCAACGGATCAGCGCCTGTACCGGATGCAACGTCGAGTCGGCGACGATGACCATCGTGCCGCCCTGCCGCCGGGCCCGGACCAACGCGCCGACGGCCATCCACCGGCGCACGGCATCTTCTTCGGCCCGCAGGTCGGCTCGGTCGAGCTGAGCCCAGGTGTCGAGGATGACCGCGGCCCCGTAACCGCCCGGCGCGACCGGTTCGGCCCCGGGCGTGGCGACCACCACGCGCGGTCCCGGCTCCACCTCGTCGACGACGCCGGTCCCGCCGCTGGTGACGACCGGCGCGCCGGCGAAGGCCCGGCCGAGTTCCTCGGCCGTCCGGCGGGCGCCGACGGTGAGGGCGCGGACGCGGGTGCCGCCGCACTCCGGGCATCGGAAGTTGGTCTCGGGACGCCCGCACCACCGGCAGGACAACGATCCGTGGACGTCCATCTGCAACGGGCCGTGGCATGCCCGGCAGCGGGCGTGTTCGCGGCAGCGGGCACAGGCCAGCGACGGGATGTACCCGCGCCGCGGGACACTGAACAGCACCGGCGCGTCGGCGGCCAGCGCGCGCCGCGCGGCATCGAAGGCGACCGCCGGGATACGTGCGGTGTGCGCCAACGGGTCCCGTGCAACGCGGACGTCCTCGTCGGTGATGGCCTCGATCGCGGCACCACGTTCGCGGATGACGGCGCGGTCGGCGACGAGATCGTGCGCCCAGCCCGAGGCGACGAGTGCCTGCGCCTCGGCGGTGCGCGCGTAGCCGCCGATCACCAGCCCGGCCTGCTCGTGATGGGCGCGCAGCACCGCGACCTCCCGAGGGTGCGGATACGGTGCGCGCGGTTCGTTGAGGCTGTCGTCACCGTCGTCCCACACCACGATCAACCCGAGATCGTGCACGGGCGCGAAGATCGCGCTGCGCGTGCCGAGGACGACGTCAGCTCCTCCGCGCCGTACCGCCAGCCACCGGCGGTAGCGGGCGGTCGGCCCCAGACCGGCGGCGAGGGTGACGCAGCGATCGCCCAACAGCGGCTCGCAGGCCGCCGAGAGGCGATCGAGGTCGCGTTGGTCGGGAACGACGATGACCACGCCACGACCGGCGGCGGCGGTCAGCGCGGCGAGATCGGCGAGCCGATGCGGCCAGCTCTCTCCCGGGGTGGCCTGCCATACCGCCCGCGGATTCGACGATGCCAACGACTCCAGGAACGCCGCGCCGGTGCGATAGGCCTGCCAGGCACTGCGGTCGGGCGCCACCACCTCCGTGCTCGGCATGGGGGTCGGTTGCGCCTCGGTGCGCGCGTGGCGGGGTGGGACGGCCAATCGCAGGACGTCGGACATCGTGCCCGCATACCGGTCGGCGACAGCGCGACACACGTGTGCGATCTCGGCCGAGAGCACCGGCTCCGCCGACACGATCCGTTCGATCCAGCCCAGGCGCCCCTCGTGGTCGGAGTCGTCGATCCGTTCGAGGAGGAAACCGTCGACGAGCCGGCCGGCGAAGCGGACCCGTACCCGCACGCCCGGGACGGCGTCGTCGTCCTGGTCGGTGTCGATCAGGTAGTCGAACGGCCGGTCGAGGTGGGCGAGCCCCAGCATCGGCAGGACGCGGGCGATGGGTGCGGAGTGTGCACGCTCACGGGCCCCGGCGCGGTCACCACCGGCCGCCAACGCGGGGACTACAGTCCGGCGGCCGCGCGGAGCTTCTCGGCGCGGTCGGTGCGCTCCCACGGGAGGTCGACGTCGGTACGGCCGAAGTGGCCGTAGGCGGCGGTCGGTCCGTAGATCGGGCGCAGCAGATCCAGGTCGCGGATGATCGCCAGCGGACGCAGGTCGAATGTCTCGGAGATCGCGCGGCGGATGACCACCGGGTCGGTCTTCTCGGTGCCGAAGGTCTCGACGAACAAGCCCACCGGGGCGGCGCGGCCGATGGCGTAGGCGACCTGCACCTCGATACGGTCGGCGAGTCCCGCGGCGATCGCGTTCTTGGCGACCCAGCGCATCGCGTAGGCGGCGCTGCGGTCGACCTTCGATGGGTCCTTGCCGGAGAATGCGCCACCACCGTGACGGGCCATGCCGCCATAGGTGTCGACGATGATCTTGCGGCCGGTCAGCCCGGCGTCGCCCATCGGACCACCGAGCACGAACTTGCCGGTCGGGTTCACCAGCAGCCGGTAACCGTCGGTGGTCAGACCCGGCAGATCGAGCTCGGCCAGAACCGGGTCGACGACCTGGCTCTGGATGTCGGGGGTGAGCATGTTGTCCAGGTCGATGTCGGCGGCGTGCTGGGTGGAGAGCACGACCGTGTCGAGGCGAACCGGCTTGTCGCCGTCGTATTCGATGGTGACCTGGGTCTTGCCGTCGGGGCGCAGATACGGCAGTGCACCGGACTTGCGGACCTCGGTCAGGCGGCGCGACAGGCGATGGGCCAACGCGATGGGCACCGGCATGTACTCCGGGGTCTCGTTGGTGGCGTAACCGAACATCAAGCCCTGGTCGCCCGCGCCCTGGGCGTCGATCTCGTCCTCGGAGATGCCGCTGCGGTTCTCGTGGGAGTTGAACACGCCGCCCGCGATGTCCGGCGACTGCGCGCCGATGGCCACGTTGACACCGCACGACGCGCCGTCGAAGCCCTTGGTCGACGAGTCGTAGCCGATGTCGAGGATCTTGCCGCGGACGATGCCCGGGATGTCGACGTAGGCGCTGGTCGTCACCTCGCCGGCGACGTGCACCTGTCCGGTGGTGACCAGGGTCTCCACCGCGACGCGGGCCTTGGGGTCCTGATCGAGGATGGCGTCGAGGATCGAGTCGCTGATCGCGTCACAGATCTTGTCCGGGTGTCCCTCGGTGACGGACTCGCTGGTGAAAAGGCGGGACGCAGAGCTGGACATCGGATCCTCTCGAGGTCGTGACGGCGACGTGCGGACGTCGCCGGTGATCGTAGACAAAACTACACAGGGGTCACGACGTGTGCGTGACGGGCGTTGCGGTGCCCGATCCATCAGGCACCAGGGAGCGGACCGCGTCAAGGATCCTGCTCGCCATGAGTGTTTTGGTGCCCATCGGCAGTGCGGTCTCCTCGCCGTGCGCCGACAGCAGCCACCCGGTGTTGTCCTCGGTGCCGAATGCCTTGCCATTTCCCACGGCGTTGACCACCAGGAGATCGCACCCCTTGCGCTTGAGCTTGGCCCGCCCATGGTCGAGGACACCGCCGGTCTCGTCGCCGGTCTCGGCGGCGAAACCCACGATCACCGTCTCGACCGGGATGGCCCCCGCGTCGCGGGCCTCGACGAGTCCGCGCAGGATGTCGGGATTGGTGGTCAACTCGACCGGAGCCGGGCCCGCGTCGCCCTTCTTGATCTTGGATTCCGCGGTGGACACCGGACGGAAGTCGGCGACCGCGGCCGCCATGATGACGACGTTGGCATCGGCGGCACGGTGGGTCATCTCGGCGGCGAGTTCACGCGCGCTGTCGATCGGGACGACCTCGACGGCGGCGGGTTCACCGGCCCCGGCGGTCGACCCGGCCACCACGGTGACCTCGGCACCGCGCTGTGCAGCCGCGCGCGCGAGCGCGAAACCCTGTTTGCCGGAGCTGTGATTGCCGAGGAAACGGACCGGGTCGAGCGGCTCGCGGGTGCCGCCCGCGCTGATCAGCACGCGTACCCCGGCGAGATCGTGCGGCAGTGCGTCGGCGCGGTCGAGCAGGAGCTCACCGATGAGGGCGATCTCCTGCGGCTCGGGCAGTCGCCCGGGTCCGCTGTCGGTCCCAGTGAGCCGGCCCGAGGCGGGCGTCATGACGATGTTGCCGCGCTCCCGCAGCGTCGCGACGTTGGCCTGGGTGGCGGGATGGCGCCACATCTCGGTGTGCATCGCGGGCACGAACAGCACCGGACACGTCGCCACCAGCAGCGAGGCGGTGAGCAGGTCGTCGGCGCGGCCGGTCGCGGCGCGGGAGAGCAGATCGGCGGTCGCCGGGGCGATGATCACCAGGTCGGCGCCCTGGCCGAGCCGCACGTGGACGACCTCGTCGACGCCGTCGAAGACCTCGGTGCTGACCGGGTTACCGGAGAGCGCCTCGAAGGTCGCGGCGCCGACGAACTCCAGCGCGTTGCGCGTCGGCGCGACCCGGACGTCGTGGCCGTCCTCGGTGAAGTGCCGGATCAGCGAGCACACCTTGTAGGCGGCGATCCCACCGCCCACCCCGATCAGGATGCGCTTGCGGCCGCGTGCTGCCGGGCCGGTCGTCGCTGCGGTCATCTGCGGGCCCGCGGGGTTCCTACTCGCCCTCGGTGTGCTCGAGCAGGTCGGAGTGGATCTCGCGCATCGCGATCGACAGGGGCTTCTCCTGCAGGCCCGGCTCGACGAGCGGGCCGACGTACTCGAGAATGCCGTCGCCGAGCTGGTTGTAGTAGTCGTTGATCTGCCGGGCGCGCTTGGCCGCGTAGATGACCAGCGCGTACTTCGATGAAGCGCGCTCGAGGAGGTCGTCGATCGGCGGGTTGGTGATCCCCAACGGGGTGTCGTAGGCCGGTGCGTCGGCGATCTCGGTCATGTCGAAGTTGGTCTGCGTGCTCACGCGAACTCCTGGGAGTTGTCGGGGTGGAAAGTCTGTGAGGTTGGAAGTCTGTCGGGGTTGATGTCCGGGCGGGAACCGGCGTCGTCGGCGCCTGCGGCGGTCAGCTCGCCGCTGATTCGGGTCCGACCAGCAAGGATACCAATTCGTCGGCGGCGCGGTCGACTCGGGAGTTGACGATGACGTGATCGAACTCGTCTTGAGCAGCCATCTCGGTGCGCGCGGTGGCCAGTCGGGCGTCGATCGCCTCGGGCGTTTCGGTACCCCGACCACGCAATCGTGACTCCAGTTCGTCCCAGCTCGGCGGCGCCAGGAAGACCAGGTGCGCCTCCGGAAGTCGGCGTCGCACATTGCGGGCGCCGACCAGATCGACCTCGAGCAGAACCGGCACGCCGGACTCCAGCGCCTGCTCCACGGGGCGCAACGGTGTGCCCGAGCGCTGCAGCCCGCCGTGGATCTCGGCCCATTCGAGCAACTCGCCGTCGGCGATCATGCGGTCGAAGTCGGCGCGGGAGACGAAGTGGTAATCGCGTCCGTCGACCTCGCCGGGGCGGGGATCGCGGGTGGTCGCCGAGACACTGAACCACAGGTCGGGAACCAGCTCCCGAACCCTGCCGACGACCGTCGACTTGCCCACAGCAGAGGGGCCGACCAGTACCACCAGTCGGCCCCTCGTACGTGTGGGCTGGCCCATCACGCTGCTGTGTTCGTTGTGCTCGGTCAGGAGCTGAACTTCTCGAGCAACGCCTTGCGCTGACGATCGCCGAGACCGCGCAGGCGGCGCGTCGGGGCGATCTCCAGCTCGTTCATGATCTCCTGCGCCTTGACCTTGCCGACCTTCGGCAGGGCTTCGAGCAGGGCCGAGACCTTCATCTTGCCCAAGATCTCGTCATCTTCGGCATCCTTGAGCACCTGCTTGAGGTCGGTGCCACCACGCTTGAGACGCTCTTTGAGCTCGGCGCGCGCTCGGCGGGCGGCAGCAGCCTTCTCCAACGCAGCGGCGCGCTGCTCGTCTGTCAACTGGGGAAGCGCCACGGGTTCCTCCGTCTTTCGTTATCGATCTGGACTGCACCGGCACCGTGTGGTGCCCGGTGGCGTGTGGCCGCTCGTGAGCGGGTGCGGTGGGTCGCTGCGACGGATCGCCACGACCGGCACTCACCGATTTGGTGCGGCGAAAGCGACCGTACCCACGTGAGCAGGCATTTGCGAGGGCCACCCCTGCCAAGCGCCGCGTGGGCGGTGCTGTAGGTTGCCCGCGGACCGCCCGCCGGTGGGCGGGTCGATCGGGCATCACCGTACCCCATCAACCCGGATGGTTGCGACCATAACCGCAGGTGAGCGGGGTGTGTCGAGGCCGACACCAGAATGCGGCGATCTCGCCGAGCGACGACCGACTCTGCCCACGGCGACAGCTCTGGGACTGGTGTGACGGGTGTGGTCACGCCGAATTGCTCCGAACATTCCCCGCACGTTGCGCGTGTCGTGGGACCCGAACCGGCAAACGGAGGACCTGCTCGGCGGATCGGCTCAGCGGTCTGTCGGGACCGTCGCGATCGCCACGGTCCCGCCGCCGGGGCGGGCCCGGACCGTCAGGGATCCGCCGGCGGCGGCCAGCCGAACCCGACGTGAGGCGAGCCCGAGGTGGCCGGTGGCCATCTGGGCGTCGAGTCGCTCGCCCGACACGTCGTCGTCGGTGACGCCGACACCGTCGTCCACGACGATCAGCCGCGCCTGCCCGTCGGTGTGCTCGAGCGTGAGCTCCACCCGGTGCGCGCGGGCATGTTTGACCACGTTCGTGAGCAGTTCGCGGGCTGACGCGAACAGCAGCCGGTCGACCGGGGTCGGCCCATCGGGCCAGGCCGCGGCGTCGACCAGCACCGTCACCCCCGACGATGCCTGCGTCGTCCGGGCAAGCTCGGTGACCGCGACCGCCAACCCGTGATGCTCGAGGACCGCCGGGTTCAGTGCCGTCAACGTCGATCGCAGCAATCGGCCGGATTCGGCGAGGGCGATCTCGACCCGATCGATCGCCACCGGATCGCCCCGGCGCACCGCGTCCATCTCGGCGCGCGCACCGAGCACGTACTGCAGGGCCCCGTCGTGCAACGCCTCGGCCAGTGCCTGCCGCTCGCGAGCCTCGACGCGCAGCGCATCCTCGAGCAACTGCGCCCGTTCGCGGGCCAGCACGGCGATGGTGAGCACCCGTGACCGCGCGACCCGCGAGAGCAGCACCGCGGCGAGCCCGAGGCCGGCGATCACCATCGTGTGCAACACCACCGACGACCAGGGTTCGCCGTTGGCCGTACGTGCGGCCGCACTGGTGATGAAGAACACCAGCGCGGTCGGCACCGCGATCGCGGCACACACCGCCGGACGCAACTGCGTGGCCGCCGCCATCGGGAGCAGCGCGAACCCGGTGAGCAGCACATCCGAGGTCCAGCTGGTCGCGTCGGAGGCGGCGGCGAAGGACGCGACGGTGGTGAGGGCCACCAGATCGACCAACAGCGCCAGCCACGCCCAGTACAGCGTCCGCCGGCCGGCACGTCGTGCGGGCACGATGCTGGCGACCGCCCACACCACGTAGGCGCCGACGACCGCCCAGGTCGGCACCAACAGGTGCGCGGGTGGATCGAGGGCGACGACAAGCGTCATGAACACCGCCAGCGTCAGCCGCACCACCACCTGCACACGCAGCCCGAGCAGGGCGTGTTCGTAGAGGATTCGGTCGAGTGCCGGCTCACCGAGACCCGGTGCGGAAAACCCGCGTGGCCGCCACCGCCCGAGAGGTTCCCGACTCATTCGATGAGGTGTTGCCGCATGCCCTCGGCGACCGCGGCGGCACGATCGGAGACACCGAGCTTCTGATAGAGGTTGCCCGCGTGGGTCTTGACGGTCGACGCACCGATGTAGAGCTCGGCGGCGATCTGCGGAATGGACAGGCCTCGCGCGAAACCGTTGAGCACCTGGCTTTCTCGCTCACTGAGTGTCGGTACACCGGGAGCGGCGTGCGCCCGGATCTGGGTGACGAGACCGGCGGCGAGCTCGGGTGGCACGACCGTCTCGCCGCGCGCGACCCGTTCGACGGCTCCGACGATGGCGTCGCGGTCGGCGTCCTTCGACATGTAGCCCGCCGCACCCTCGCGCAGCGCGTCGAACACGACCACCGAATCGGTGACCGCCGAGAGCAGCAGCACCTTGGTGGAGACACCGTCCCGGGTCACCGCGTGGACGAGATCGCTACCCGTCATGCCGGGCATCTGGTAGTCGACGACGGCGACGTCGGGCTGCAGTTCGCCGATCGTGGCGATCCCCGACCGCGCATCCCCGGCCTCCCCGACCACCCGGATGCGACCGCTGGCCGACAGTCCTCGCAACAGACCGTCCCGGAAGAACGGGTGATCGTCGACGACCACGACGCTGATGGTCCGGTTCATGCGGCCTCCTCGGGCGCCGGCCTCACGACAGCGCTGATTCCACCTCATCACGCGCGGCCTCGAACGACGCGCGCAACGCGCCGATGTCGGGGCCGGCGCGCAGCACCCCGCGTGAACTCGCCGGCAGCAGCCAGGCGAGGTCGGCCTCGGCGAAGACCGAACCGAGATCCTCGGCGCGTGCTCCTTGGGCGCCGAGGCCCGGGGCCAGGACGGGACCGGCGAGTGCGGTGAGATCGAGGTTGTGCGCACGGGTCGCACCGACCACCACGCCCACCGTGCCCGCGCCGTCGGTGTTGACCGCGGCGGCCGCGTCGACGATCCGCTGCCCCACCGTTCGCCCGTCGGCATCGGCCAGTTGCACCGACGCACCCTCCGGGTTGGAGGTGCGGGCGAGGACGAACACGCCCCGCCCGGCCGGGCGTGCCGCGTCGAGTGCCGGTGCGAGGGAACCGAATCCGAGGTACGGGGAGACGGTGACCGCGTCGGAGGCCAGCGGCGACGAATCGTCGAGCCACGCTCGCGCGTAGGCGGCCATCGTCGATCCGATGTCACCGCGTTTGGCGTCGGCGAGCACGAGCGCCCCGGCGTCGCGGCATCCGGCGATGACCCGTTCGAGGGTCGCCAGGCCGGCCGCGCCGAACGGCTCGAAGAACGCCACCTGCGGTTTGACGACCGCCGCCACCGACCCGAACGCCTCGATACAGATGTCGGCGAAGCGGTCCAGCCCGGCCGGGTCGGCTCCGAGTCCCCAGGATTCGAGGAGTTCGACGTGCGGGTCGATCCCCGCGCACAGCCGCCCCCGTGCGGTGACGGCGGTGCGGAAACGGGGACCGAAGCCGGTCACTTCTCGGTCCCGCCCGGCTCGTTCACCAGGGCCGCGTGGCGCCGCTGCAGCGCCTCGACACCCATCTGGTTGCCCCGCGCGGCCTCGATGCCCTGCACTGCCGCGCTGGCACCCTGCACCGTGGTGATACACGGGATTCCGGCGGCCACGGCGGCACTGCGGATCTCGTAGCCGTCGACCCGCGGGCCGGACTGGCCGTAGGGCGTGTTGATGACCATCGCCACCTCACCGGCGCGGATGGCGTCGAGGATGGTCGGCTCCCCCGGCTGTGCCTCGAAGTGCTTGCGCACCGTCTGCGACTCGATGCCGTTGCGCCGCAACACCTCTGCGGTTCCCTCGGTGGCCAGGATGGTGAATCCGAGGTCGGCGAGGTGTTTGACCGGGAACAGCAGCGCCCGCTTGTCCTTGTTGGCCACCGACACGAAGACGGCGCCGTCGGTGGGCAGCGAGCCGTAGGCGGCGGTCTGCGACTTGGCGAAGGCCCGCCCGAAATCGGCGTCGATGCCCATCACCTCACCGGTGGACTTCATCTCCGGACTGAGCAGCGAGTCGACCCCGGTGCCGTCGTGGCGGCGGAACCTGTTGAACGGCAACACCGCTTCCTTCACCGCGATCGGTGCGTGCACCGGGGCGTGGCCACCGTCGCCGTCGGCGGCGAGGATGCCCTGATCACGCAGCTCGGCGATGGAGGTGCCCAGCATGACGCGGGCACATGCCTTGGCCAGCGGTATCGCGGTGGCCTTGGAGACGAACGGCACCGTGCGGCTCGCGCGGGGGTTGGCCTCGAGCACGTAGAGGATGTCGTCCTTGAGCGCGTACTGGACGTTGAGCAGTCCGCGCACCCCGATCCCCTTGGCCAGTGCCTCCGTCGACTCGCGCACCATCTGCAGGTCCGCGCGACCGAGGGTGATCGGCGGCAGCGCGCACGCCGAGTCGCCGGAGTGGATACCGGCCTCCTCGATGTGCTCCATGATCCCGCCGATGTAGACCTCGGTGCCGTCGCACAGCGCGTCGACGTCGATCTCCACCGCGTCCTCGAGGAACCGGTCCACCAGCACCGGGTGATCGGGGGTCAATTCGGTTGCGCGCGAGATGTAGTCGGCCAGGGATGACTCGTCGTAGACGATCTCCATACCGCGCCCGCCGAGCACGTAGGAGGGACGCACCAGGACCGGGTAGCCGATCCGGGCGGCGGTCTCGCGCGCCTCGTCGAAGCTGGTGGCCGTCCCGAACGCCGGGGCGGGCAGTCCCGCGGCGGTCAGCACCTTGCCGAATTCACCACGGTCCTCGGCGAGGTCGATCGCCGCGGGGCTCGTGCCGACGATGGGGACACCCGCGGATTCGAGCCGGTCGGCCAATCCTAGCGGGGTCTGCCCGCCCAGCTGGACGATGACGCCGGCGACGGTGCCCGACTCCGATTCGGCGTGGAACACCTCGAGGACGTCCTCGAAGGTCAACGGCTCGAAGTACAGGCGATCGGCGGTGTCGTAGTCGGTCGAGACGGTCTCCGGGTTGCAGTTGACCATGACCGTCTCGTAGCCGGCCTCGCTGAGCGTGAGCGCGGCGTGCACGCACGAGTAGTCGAATTCGATGCCCTGCCCGATGCGGTTGGGTCCCGAACCCAGGATCAGGACCTTGGGCCGATCGGGCTGCGGCGCGATCTCGCTGGTCGCCGCCGGATCGAGCTCATAGGTCGAATAGTGATAGGGCGTCTTGGCCTCGAATTCGGCCGCGCACGTGTCGACGGTCTTGTAGACCGGGCGGACACCCGAGGCGTGCCGGAAGGCGCGGACCGCGTCCTCGTCGGCGAAATCGGAACGCAGCGCCGCGATCTGGCGATCGGAGAAGCCGGTCGACTTCGCCTCGCGCAGCAACTCCGCCGTGAGTTGCCCGGCGTCGCGGATCTCGGCGCCGAGCGCCGCGATCCCGCCGATCTCGGCGAGGAACCACGGGTCGATCGCGGTGGCCTCGTACAACTGCTCAACGGTGGCGCCGGCATCGAAGGCCAGCATGATGCCGTAGAGCCGGCCGTCCTTGGGGGTGCGCAACTCGTCGAGCAGTGCCTCGAGATCCACCGTCGACGGGTCGGGCCGGTTGGGTTCGGTCCAGAACCCGGCCGCCTTGTTCTCCAGCGACCGCATCACCTTGCCCAGCGCCTCGGCGAACGACCGGCCCAGACTCATCGCCTCGCCCACCGACTTCATGGTGGTGGTCAGTGTGTCGTCGGCGCCGGGGAACTTCTCGAACGCGAACCGCGGCGCCTTGACCACGACGTAGTCGAGCGTCGGCTCGAAGCAGGCCGGCGTCTCCTTGGTGATGTCGTTGGTGATCTCGTCGAGGCTGTACCCGATCGCGAGCTTCGCGGCGATCTTGGCGATCGGGAATCCCGTTGCCTTGGAGGCCAATGCCGAGGAGCGCGAGACACGCGGATTCATCTCGATGACGACGAGACGGCCGTCGGCGGGGTCCTGCGCGAACTGGATGTTGCAGCCGCCGGTGTCGACGCCGACCTCGCGCAGGATGGCGATCGAGAGGTCGCGCATCTTCTGGTATTCGCGGTCGGTGAGTGTCATCGCCGGGGCCACGGTCACCGAGTCGCCGGTGTGCACCCCGACCGGGTCGACGTTCTCGATGGAGCAGATGACGACCACGTTGTCGCGGTTGTCGCGCATCAGCTCGAGCTCGTATTCCTTCCACCCGAGGATCGACTCCTCGATGAGCACATTCGCCGTCGGCGACGCGGCGAGTCCACCGCCGGCGATGCGCTCGAGGTCGTTCTCGTCGTAGGCCATACCCGACCCGAGGCCGCCCATGGTGAACGAGGGTCGCACCACCACCGGATAGCCGAGTTCGGCGACGGTCTCGCGAACCTCCGCCATGGTGTGGCAGACGGCGGAGCGGGCGCTCTCGCCGCCGACCTTGGCGACGATGTCCTTGAACATCTGCCGGTCCTCACCACGCTGGATGGCATCGAAGTCGGCGCCGATCAACTCGATGCCGTACTTCTCCAGCGAACCCCGATCATGCAGTGCCACAGCCGTGTTCAGCGCTGTCTGACCGCCGAGGGTGGCCAGCACGGCGTCGATGGGGTGCCCGGCGTCGCGTTCGGCCTCGATGACCTTCTCGACGTATTCGGCGGTGATCGGCTCGATGTAGGTGGCGTCGGCGAACTCCGGGTCGGTCATGATCGTGGCCGGGTTGGAGTTCACCAGGCTCACGCGTAGGCCCTCGGCCTTGAGGACGCGGCACGCCTGGGTGCCGGAGTAGTCGAACTCGCAGGCCTGACCGATGACGATCGGTCCGGAACCGATCACCAGGACGTGTGACAGGTCGGTGCGGCGCGGCATCAGGCCCTCGTTCCGTTGGCGCGGTCACCCTCGAGCAGGGTGACGAATTTGTCGAAAAGGTAGGCGGCGTCATGGGGTCCGGCCGCGGCCTCCGGGTGGTACTGCACCGAAAACGCACGGCCCGAGAGCAATTCGACACCCTCGACGGTTCCGTCGTTGGCGCAGGTGTGGCTGACGCGGGCCCGTCCGAAGTCGGTGTCGAACTCCTCGCCGGCCTCGCCCTCGAGAGCAAACCCGTGATTCTGCGACGTGATCGACACCGTGCCGGTGGCGTGGTCGATGACCGGGATGTTGATCCCGCGGTGTCCGAAGGTCATCTTGTAGGTGGAGCGGCCCAGCGCCCGCCCGAGGATCTGGTTGCCGAAGCAGATCCCGAACAGTGGCAGATCCGCTCCGAGGACCTCGCGGGTCAGCGCGACGGCGGCATCGGCGGTCGCCGGGTCGCCGGGTCCGTTGGACAGGAACACCCCGTCGGGCCGCAGTTCGCGGATGGCCGCGAAGGACGTGTCGGAGGGCAGCACATGCACCGCCACGCCGCGCTGGGTGAACATCCGAGGGGTGTTGGTCTTGATACCCAGATCGATGGCGGCGACGGTCAGTCGCGCCTGCTGCGCGGGCTCGACGAGATAGCCCCGGTCGGTGGACACCTCGCCGGCGAGGTCGGCGCCCTTCATCGACGGCTGGCTGCGTACCCGCTCGAGCATCTCCTCGGTCGAGGCGAGCGCCGGACCGGAGAACACCCCGGCACGCATCGATCCGTGGTCACGCAGGATGCGCACCACCGTGCGGGTGTCGATGCCGGCGATACCGACCACGCCCTGACGGGTCAGTTCCTCGTCGAGGCTCGTCGTGGCTCGCCAATTCGACACGCGCCGTGTGGGATTGCGGATCGCGTAACCGGCCACCCAGATCTTGCCGGAGTCACCGTCGATGCCGTCGCTGCCGGCGCTGCCGGTCGATTCGCCGTCCTCGGTGTTCCATCCGGTGTTGCCGATCTGCGGTGCGGTGGCCACCACGATCTGGCGGTGATAGCTGGGGTCGGTCAGGGTCTCCTGATATCCGGTCATCGCGGTGCAGAACACGGCCTCACCGAGTGTCTCGCCGGTGGCTCCGTAGGGCTGCCCGGAGAACACCTGGCCGTTCTCGAGCACCAGAACCGCTGCGGTCATTGATCTTTCCCCTGTTCGCTATCGGTCAGTGTCTCAACGTGGGCCGGGGTCTCGGAATCGGCCGGTGTCGCGGTGAATTCGGCGATCCAGGGCGGGTAGACGGCCTTGTCGTCGGCGCGGAAGCCCGAGTCGATCTCGGTTCCCGACGGCAGTGTCCAGCGGATCACCAGCACGCCGCCGCGGCCCATCACCTTCCCTGCATGGCCGTTCTCGGTACGGACCGCGGTGATCGACGACCGCGGTATCCAGATCGTCGACGCCCCGGCGCGCTCGATGCCGATGCCGTCGGTGAACGCCGAGAGGTCGGCGGCGGCGCGATCACCGAAATCGCCGACGGCGACCCGGTTCTGCCAGCTCGGTGCGAGGGTGGCACCGAGGTACAGTCCGGAATCCGGGCCGAGGAGCGCGATACCCGGATCGTCGGGGAATGCCGGGATCTCGCCGATCGCCTCGGCCTGGCGTCGACCTCGATTGCGCCAGCCCCGCAGCAACAGGGCCACCAGCGCCAGCCACGCGGCCAGCACGACGATCACGATGATCAGGTCGAGGAAGATCTCACTCATGCGCTCGCCTGCCCGTCCCGGGCGGTGACGACCCCCCGCAGCAGCGTGGCGATCACCCGCGCGGGCATCGTCATCTCCTCGTACGGCGTGTTCGACGACAGACTGGCCAGCTCTTCTCCCCGCACGACCCAGGGCGAGTCCGGGTCGACCAGGGTCAGGTTGGCCGGTTCGCCGACGGCGATGGGACGACCCTGATCGGTGAGTCCGACGATCTGCGCGGGCCGTTCGCTCATCACCCGGGCGACCCCGCGCCAGTCCAGCAATCCGGGTTCGACCATGGTCGCCACGATGATCGGCAACGCCGTCTCGAGCCCGAGCATGCCGGGCTTGGCCAGGGCGAATTCGCAGCACTTGTCCTGCGCGGCGTGTGGCGCGTGATCGGTGGCCACGCAGTCGACGATGCCCTCGGCCAGTGCCTGCACCAGCGCTGCGGTGTCGCGGGCCTCCCGCAGCGGCGGGTTCACCTTGTTGACCGCGTCGTAGGTGGCCAGGCGTTCGTCGGTGAGCAGCAGGTGATGCGGGGTGACCTCGGCGGTGATGGCGATGCCCTGTTCCTTGGCCCAGCGCACCAACTCGACGGTGCCCTCGGTGGAGGCGTGGCAGATGTGCACTCGCGCCCCGGCATCGCGGGCCAGCAGCGCATCGCGCACCACGATCGATTCCTCGGCGGCGCGGGGCCACCCGGTCAAACCCAGCCGTGCCGCGTTCGCACCCTCGTGGGCGACGGCCCCCTTGGTCAGTCGCGGCTCCTCGGCATGCTGGGCGATCAGTACGCCGAGGCCGGTGGCATATTCGAGGGCGCGCCGCATGATCAGCGGATCGTGGACGCACTTCCCGTCGTCGCTGAACATGCGGACACCCGCGACGCCGGCCGCCATCATGCCCATCTCGGCGAGTTGCTGACCGCCGAGGCCGACGGTGACCGCACCGACCGGGTGGACGTCGACCAGACCGACGTCGCGGCCGATCCGCCATACGTTGTCGGTGATCGTCGAGTTGTCGGCGACCGGATCGGTGTTGGCCATCGCGAACACCGCCGTGTACCCACCGAGCGCCGCGGCCCGCGAGCCGGTGCGGATGGTCTCGGTGTCCTCCCGGCCCGGCTCGCGCAGATGGGTGTGCAGGTCGACGAGGCCCGGCAGGAGCACGGCACCGGCCCCGTCGATGCGCTCGGCTCCCTCGGGCACCGTCACCGACGTCCCGATCCCGGTGATCACCCCGTCGACGACGACCACGTCGACCGGGTCCTCGCCGTACGGCCGAACCTGTTGCAGGACAACAGTTCCGATGTTCCTCGGGGCGCTCACTGCGATACTCCTGACTGTTCGGTCCCGACGAGCAGGCGGAACAACACCGCCATCCGCACGTGGACTCCGTTGCGTACCTGTTCCAGGACGGTCGCCGCGGGTGCGTCGGCGACCGAGAAACCGATCTCCATGCCACGCAACATCGGTCCCGGGTGCAGGATCACCGCGTCGTCACCGAGTAATCCCAGCCGCCGCTCGGAGAGCCCGTAGCGCACCGAGTATTCGCGTGCACTGGGGAAGAAACCGCCGTTCATGCGTTCGGCCTGTACGCGCAGCATCATCACCGCGTCCACGGCCGGGAGTTCGGCGTCGAGGTCGCTCGACACGGTCACCGGCCAGGTGTCGACGCCCACCGGCAGCAGTGTCGGTGGCGCCACCAGCACCACCTCCGCGCCGAGGGTCGAGAGCAGATGAGCGTTGGAGCGGGCCACCCGGGAGTGCAGGACGTCGCCGACGATCGCGACGCGGCGACCCTGCAGCGAGCCGAGTCGTTGACGCAGCGTGAGGGCGTCGAGCAGCGCCTGCGTGGGGTGTTCGTGCATGCCGTCGCCGGCGTTGATCACCGACGGACCGATGCCGTCCTGCCCCTCGGTCCATTGCGCGATCTGTTGTGCCGCACCCGAAGCCGGATGCCGAACGATCAGCGCGTCGGCGCCGATGGCGCGCAGGGTCATCGCGGTGTCTCGTAGCGACTCGCCCTTGCCGACCGAGGAACTCGAGGCCGAGACGTTGATCACGTCGGCGCTCATCCATTTCCCTGCGGTCTCGAAGGACACCCGGGTGCGGGTGGAGTTCTCGTAGAAGACCGTCATGACGGTGCGCCCGCGCAGCGTCGGCAGCTTGCGGACCTCACGTCCGGTCAGTGCCTGCTCGAAGCGTTCGGCCTCGTCGAGCAACTCGGTGGCCTCGGCCGCCGACAGGTCCTCGGTGGACAGCAGGTGCCGCATCAGCGATCCCCCGACCCGGCCGCGCTCAGCACGACCTCGTCGAGCCCGTCGTGCTCGACGAGGTGCACGGCCACGCTCTCGTCACGCGAGGTCGGGATGTTCTTGCCGACATAGTCTGCGCGCAAAGGCAATTCGCGATGGCCGCGATCGATGAGGACGGCGAGTTGCACCGCGTCGGGGCGGCCGAGGTCGCGCAGGGCGTCGAGGGCGGCCCGCACCGTACGACCGGAGTAGAGGACGTCGTCGACGAGGATCACGATCGCGTGGTCGACGCCGCCGGGCGGCACCATCGTGCGCTCGAGAGGGCGGTGGGGTTTGTCGCGCAGATCGTCGCGATACAGGGTGATGTCGAGATAGCCGACGGGGATGTCGCGTCCGGCGAATTCGCCGATCTTGGCGGCCAAGCGGTCGGCGAGAGTGGTTCCGCGAGTGGGAATCCCGATGATGATGACGCGGGGGGCGTCGGGGGCGTCGAGAGCGTTCTTCTCGATCACCTGGTGTGCGACGCGGGCAATGGTCCGCGAGACGTCGCCGGCGTCGAGGAGAACTCGTCTACCTGAGGGTGCACCGTCGGTGGGCGTGACCACGCCGACCTCCTTCTCCGCCTCACGGGACGGATCGTTAAAGGATGTCTGTCGCGGCCAAGACTACACGCCGGCATCGTGTACGCCGAACCGGACTCGAGCCGCGCCGGCCCCGGTGGACTCGAGCTCAGTGGTTGTCGCGGTCCGAACCCGCCGCCTGCGCGGCCCGCACCTGCGGGGCGAGGTCGGCGATCGTCTGCAGCACCCCGTTGACGAAGGCGGGCGAGTCGTCGGTGGACAGTTCCTTGGCGAGCTCGACCGCCTCGTCGACCACGACGATCGGATCGACGTCGGTGGCGTTGAACAACTCCCAGGTGGCCAGGCGCAGGATCGCCCGATCCACAGCGGGTAGTCGCTGCAGGGTCCAGCCCTTCAGGTGCGAGGAGATGACCGCGTCGATCTGCGCCTCGTCGGCGACCAGACCGTCGACGACCCGCGCGGTGTAGGGATGGATCTGTCCGACACTCTCGTCGGTTTGCACCAGCTCCCGCCGTTCGGCGACGAGTTCGGCCGGGCTGACGTCCTTGGCCTCCGCCTCGAACAGCAGGTCGATGGCGCGGCGGCGCGCCTTGTGTCGGGTTCCGGGCTGCTTCACGTGTGGGGATCTCGCTAGTTGTTGACGCGGCCGAGGTAACTGCCGTCGCGCGAGTCGACCTTCAGTTTGTCGCCGGTGTTGATGAACAGCGGAACCGCGATCTCGGCACCCGTCTCCAGGGTGGCGGGCTTGGTGCCGCCGGTGGAGCGGTCGCCCTGCAGGCCCGGATCGGTATGGGTGACCTCGAGCTCGACGGTGACCGGCAGTTCGACGAAGAGCGGGGTGCCGTCGTTGAGCGAGACCTGCACGGTCATGTTCTCCAACAGGAACCGGGCGCCGTCGCCGACGGTGGCCGGTGCCAGCGAGTACTGCTCGTAGTCCTGGGCGTCCATGAAGACGTAGTCGGTGCCGTCGTTGTAGAGGTAGGTCATGTCGCGACGGTCGACGGTCGCGGTCTCCACCTTGACCCCGGCGTTGAAGGTCTTGTCAACGGTCTTGCCGGACAGGATGTTCTTGATCTTGGTGCGCACGAAGGCCGGACCCTTGCCGGGCTTGACGTGCTGGAACTCCAGGATCTGCCAGAGCTGGTCATCCATGCGCAGCACGAGGCCGTTCTTGAAATCGGCGGTGGTCGCCATATGTGTCGTCTCTTCCTTCTTGACGTCGAGAACCGTCAGATGACGGTGAATGTCTTGTCGCTGGCGGTCAGCAGCTCCGGATCGCCGTCGGTGACGACGAGGGTGTCCTCGATCCTGACTCCACCTCGGCCCGGGAGGTAGACCCCGGGTTCCACGGTCACCGCTGCGCCGCAAGGCAGTGTACCCGTTGCGAGCTTGCCGATTCCGGGCGCTTCGTGGATCTCGAGGCCGACTCCGTGTCCGAGACCGTGCACGTAGTTCTCCGCGTGACCGGCGTCGGCGATCACCGTCCGGGCCGCGGCGTCCACCCCGCGCAGGTCGGCACCCGGGTGCAGCGCCGCCCGCCCGGCGGACTGTGCGGTGGCGACGAGCTCGTAGATCTCACGCTGCCACGGTGCGGCGCGACCGAGCACGAAGGTCCGGGTCATGTCCGAGTGGTAACCGCCGAACACCGCACCGAAGTCGATCTTGACGAAGTCGCCGTCGGCGAGCACCTCGTGGGTGGGGCGATGGTGTGGGATCGCCGAATGGGCGCCGGCGGCGACGATCGTCTCGAAGGCCACCGCGTCGGCGCCGTGCCGGTACATCTCCCATTCCAGGACGCGAGCGACCTCTCGTTCGGTGGCACCCGCCCGTAATCCTCCGCCGTCGATGAGTGCCGCGAGTGCCTCGTCCCCGATCCGGCAGGCCTGCCGCAGCAGTGCGATCTCCCCGGCATCCTTGATTTCCCGTAGGCCCTGGACCAGGCCGGTCCGGCCGACGAGTTCGACACCGTCGGGTGCGTCCGCACCGAGGGCCCGGTGCGCGGCGACCGTGAGGGCGTCGGCCTCGAAACCGACCCGGCGCGCCCCGGCGTCGGCGGCGACGCGCAGCAGTGCCGGTGGGCAGTCGCGGGCGAGGACGGCCTCGAGGTCGCCGGCTTGCTCACCGACCTGGGTCTGATAACGGCCGTCGGTGCAGATCCGGTCACCCGCCGGACCCGAGGCCGAGATCAACACCGCACCGTTGGAGCCGGTGAACCCGGTCAGGTAGCGCACGTTGGTGAGATCACCGACCAGGAAGGCATCGACGGCGTGGTCACCACTGACGATCAGGTCGCGCAGCCGATCACGACGACCGGCGTGGTCATGTGTGGGGGTCATCGGTTCACGCTAGCCCGACGCATTCCGGGACAGGGCATACGACATGATGCAAAGTGTGGCCAAGAGCACTGGATGTGCTGACCCTCTAGTAACGTGTTCGGCATGTTCTCCTCCTGGTTGCTGCGCGGAGTCGTCATGACCGCGGTACACGTCGCGGCCCGAGTGGTACTCGGACTGGCCATCATCCACGCTCCCCTGCATTCCACGGTGTGGAAGACGATCGCGGTCGCCGTGGTCGTGCTGGTGTCCCTGCTCTGGGGCGGCATCGACGGCATCGCCGACGCGCGGGCCAACCCCGATCCCGACGATTACGAGGACCTGACCGTCCGCTGGCTCAAGGCCGGCGTCTTCGCAGGTGTCGTCGCGGGCCTCATCTCCTGGATCCTGGGCAGCTTCGTCTTCGCCGGGATCGGCCAGGCCAGCTTGTGGGTCGAACTGATCGCCGGTGGCTCGTTCACCGCGCTGCTGATCTTTGTCCCCGCGTTCGTCGGCGCGGCGGTGGGTCGCTGGCTGATGCGCCGCGATCAGCGCAAGAACTCCCACGACGACGACTGGTCGGTGCACCCCGACGCGCAACCAACCGAGCAGATCGAGCGGGTCTGACGCACCTCGCCCGGTCCTCGGGCAGCGTGCGGAGACTCACTGTCGGTAGAACGGCTCGCCAGGCAACGGGTGCCGCCCGATAGTGGCGTCGAAGGGCAGATCGCGCACCAACTCGGGCCGCTCATCGTACGGATCGACCTCTGCAGGCGCGCTGCGAAGATGGTCACCCAGGTAGTCGAAGAACCAGATCTCGAAAACTCCGTCACGAGCACGTTCGTAGCCACAGTGGGCGGCGGCGGTCACCAGATCGAAGCCGTCGTTCGGTGAGCACGCACGGAAAGCGGAGAGGAAGTCGGCGCACCGTTCGTCGGTGGCCCAGAGTTCGCGTTCGACCTCGGGGTCCTGCGCCGCGAGGTCCTGGTGTCCCCCAGACCGTTCGGCCCACCACGCGTCTTCCTCGTCCTCCGACATACCCCGCGTCGGACTCGGTGTCGGGGTGGTCCACCACACGAAAGTCGGGTCGTCCGCGCGGATCAGTCCCCACTGTCCCTGGCGCCAGTCGGCCACCGGCGATTCCAGCCGAGCGCGCGCCAGCGTCCACCCGGGTAGCGGTTCGCCGAAGTAGACGGGCGAGACGACACACTGTTCACACACCGACGCCGTCCCTCGTTGTCCGGCCCAGAATCGTGCGGCCCAGAACCATCAGTCCCAGAATCATCAGGCTCAGAGCAGGGTTGCCCCGCCCGGCGCCGCTTCCGCGGCAACCGCCGAGTATGCGGCGGCGACCAGCGAAGGGTCGGGGCCCTCGAGGCGTCCGGGTTTGGCGAGTCCGTCGAGGACCACGAAACGCATGACCCCGGAGCGGTTCTTCTTGTCGCCCGCCATCGTGGTGAGCAGATCGCCGAGGGCATCGGCGTCGTAGGTCGTCGGCAATCCGACGAGGGAGAGGATCGCCGCGTGCCGATCGGCGGTCGCGTCGTCGAGCCGACCGGCCAGCCGCGCGAGTTCGGCGGCGAAGACCAGCCCCACCGACACCGCAGCGCCGTGGCGCCAGCGGTAGCGTTCGCGACGCTCGATGGCGTGGCCGAGCGTGTGACCGTAGTTGAGGATCTCCCGCAGCGACGACTCCTTGAGGTCGGCGGACACCACATCGGCCTTGACCTGCACCGATCGTCGGATGAGCTCGGGGAGGACGTCGGCGGTCGGGTCGGTGGCCGCGGCCGGGTCGGTCTCGATGATGTCGAGGATCGTCGGGTCGGCGATGAATCCGGTCTTGATGACCTCCGCCAGCCCGGCGATCACCTCATTGCGCGGTACCGTCTCGAGGGTCGCGATGTCGATGAGTACCGCGTCGGGCTCGTGGAATGCGCCCACCAGGTTCTTGCCGGCATCGGTGTTGATGCCGGTCTTGCCGCCGACCGCGGCGTCGACCATCGCCAGCAGGGTGGTGGGAACGTGGATGACCCCGATCCCCCGCATCCAGGTGGCGGCCACGAATCCGGCCAGGTCGGTCGCGGCGCCGCCGCCCAACGAGATGATCTTGTCGTTGCGTTTGAGCCCGATCCGGCCGCACACGTCCCAGCAGAATGCGGCCACCGCGAGATCCTTGCCGGCCTCGGCGTCCGGGATCTCGACACGATGTGCGTCGAATCCCTTGCCGGACAGGTATTCCCGGATCTGCTCCGCGGTCTGGGCGAGCGTCGGCTGATACAGAATCGCGATCCGATCGGCGCCGGCGGCAGCATCGGCGAGCTCACCGAGCAGACCGCGACCGATGATCACGTCATACGGCGACCCGGCATTGACGCGGATCCGTACCGGCTCGGTGGTCGTCGGGTCGCTCATGTGGTCCTCTCGGGTACGAGTTCGCGGGCGATCGCGGCGATGATGACGTCGGCGACATCCTGCGCGTCGCCGTCGGCCGCGTCGACCTCGATGGTCGCGACGCCGCTGTAGATCTCGGCGCGGTCGGTCAGCAGTTCACGGTAGCGGGCGGCCGGATCGCCGTCGGCCAGCAGCGGTCGATCGGACCCCGAGACGCGCGAGAAGCCGTCCTCGGCACCGATTTTGAGGTGGACGACACGGTGTCCGTCGAGCGCGTCACGGACCGCTTCGGTGGTCACCGCACCCCCGCCGAGGGCCACCACCCCGCGGTGGTTCTCCAGGACGTCGGTGACGACGTCGCATTCGATCTGGCGGAACCGGGTGGGCCCGGCACCGGTGAAGATCTCCGGGATGGTCTGGCCGGTGCGGGTCACGATCTCGGCGTCGGTGTCGACGAAGTCGACGCCGAGCTTGTCGGCGAGTATCCGTCCGACCGTGGACTTTCCGGCACCCATGAACCCGACGAGCACGGCGACCGGACGATCGGGACCGCCGGTCACCGGCAGTGATGCGCCGGTCATGAACGCGGGGGCCGGGACTCGACGTGCTTGAGGTAGCCGCGCAGGTTCTCACCGGTTTCGGTGGCCGAATCGCCGCCGAACTTCTCCAGCGCCGCCTGGGCGAGTACCAGCGCGACCATGGCCTCGGCGACCACACCCGCCGCGGGCACCGCGCACACGTCCGATCGTTGATGGATGGCGCTGGCCTGATCGCCGGTGCTCATGTCGATGGTCGACAGGGCGCGCGGCACCGTCGAGATCGGCTTCATCGCCACCCGCACCCGCACGTCCTCGCCGTTGGTCATGCCGCCCTCGAGGCCACCGGCCCGGTTGGTCGACCGCAGCACGCCGTCGGGCCCGGGGACCATCTCGTCGTGGGCGGCGCTGCCACGGCGACGCGCGGTCGCGAAACCGTCACCGACCTCGACACCCTTGATCGCCTGGATCCCCATGAGTGCACCGGCGAGTCGGGCGTCGAGGCGGGTCTCACCACTCACGTGCGAGCCGAGCCCGACCGGCACATTCGTCGCGACGACCTCCACCACGCCACCGAGGGTGTCGCCGTCCTTCTTGGCCGCCTCGATCTCGGCGATCATCGCCGCCTCGGCGTCGGAGTCGAAGGCACGGACCGGGCTTGCGTCGATCGCCTCGAGGTCGGCGATCCGGGGCGGCGGGCCGTCGTAGGGCTCGCTCGCCCCGATGGAGATCACGTGCGAGACGACGTCAACGCCGAGCACCTGCCGCAGGAAGTTGCGGGCGACGGTGCCCGCGGCGACCCGCGCGGCGGTTTCGCGGGCGCTGGCCCGCTCGAGCACCGGGCGCGCATCGTCGAAGCCGTACTTGAGCATCCCCGAGTAGTCGGCATGCCCGGGACGCGGACGGGTGAGTGGCGCATTGCGCGCGCTGCCGTCGAGTTCGGCGGCATCGACCGGATCGGCCGACATCACCGTCTCCCATTTGGGCCACTCGGTGTTGCCGATCTCGACCGCGATCGGACCGCCCATCGAGAGTCCGTGGCGCAGACCGCCGATCACCGTCACCTTGTCTGCCTCGAACTTCATCCGGGCCCCTCGTCCGTATCCGAGACGGCGACGGGCCAACTGTTCGGCGATATCCGACGAGGTGATCTCAACTCCGGCGACCATACCCTCGACGATCGCCACGAGTGCCGGGCCATGCGACTCTCCGGCTGTTATCCAGCGCAACACAAGAATCCATTGTTCCATGCGGGCCACGCGGCCCGCGAACAGCCTTGACCAGGCCCGGCCGCCGGCGCCGACGACCGACGCACGAGCCTCAACCGATCGCCAGGACGAGGACCGCGGCAAGGATCAGCGTGGGGCCGTGCGGGCGTCGCACCGGGCCGCCACGCCGATGTCCGATCAGGACTCCCACCTGGGCGAGCGCAACCATCAGCAGTGCCGCGACCGGGTGCGCGAGGAGGCCACCGAGGACGAATCCGAGTTTGACGTCGGCTCCCCCGCACCATCGGCGGGTGAAGGCGAGCAGGTACGGAACGGCCCCGGCCAGGGCCGCGATCAGCACGTGCGGGGCCGTCAGCCCGCCGACGACCACCGCGAGCACGCCCGGCCACAGCAATCGATTCGGGATGCGCGCGGTGCGCCGGTCGCTCTCGGCGACCACCGCGAGCCAGATCATCACCACCAGCGCCGTCGCAACCATGCCGCCAGTGTGGTCGGTGGCGTCGGTGGGCTCGGGCGCCGGACGGCCCGCCGGCGTCGGGCTGTGGACCGTCCCGTCTCTGTGAGTGCGTCAGGAGGCCGCGTCGGCTCCGGCGAACACCTCGGCCATCACCGTGCGCGGTGCCGGCAGACCAGTGAATTGCTCGACCTGGCTGAACGCCTGGTTCAGCAGCATCACCAGTCCACCGGCCACCCGACCACCCGCAGCCCGAACCGCGGTGGCCAGCGGGGTGGGCCACGGGTCGTAGATGACGTCGACCAGACGCGCGGAGCCCGAGACGGCGTCGATCACCGGTGTGGTCGCCGACGCCGGGACCGTGGAGACGGCGACCGCGGCGTCACGGCAGCGCCGGCTCAGGTCGTCGGTGCTCGCGAAATCGGCCACCTGCACCGACATCCCGAGATCGCGCGCCAGAGTGAGCACGTCGGCGGCGCGCTGCGCGCTGCGGGCGACGACGGTGAGTTCGCCGATCCCGACCGCGGCGAGCGCCGCGACGGACGGTAACGCCGTACCGCCGGCCCCGACGAGCACCGCGGAATCGGGAAGGTCACCGCCGACGACGTTTGCCGCGACACCGAGGTGTTCGAGTGCACCGGTCATGCCGTCGATGTCGGTGCAGTCCGCTCGCCAACCGGTCACGGTCCGCACCAGTGTGTTCGCCGAACCCACCAGGACCGCACGTTCGGTGCGCTCGTCGGCGACGGCGAGCGCGGCGAGTTTGTTCGGCATCGTGACCGAGAAACCGATCTGCTCGGCCGGCGCCGCGGCGACGACCCCCGGAAGATCCGCTGCGGTGCACTCCCGCCGCGTGTAGGTCCAGTCCTCCAACCCCAGCGCACGGTAGGCGGCCAGGTGCAGATCCGGCGATCTCGAATGCGACACCGGGGAGCCGAGCACCGTGGCTCGGCGGGCGGTGCGCCCGCCCACCGGGGCGCACAGCGGCGGACGCGCCAGCACCGAGCCGGCCTCGTCGAGCGGACCGGTCACCGGCACGTGATGAATTTGTTCTGGCATGCGGTGGCGATGTTGCGCCGATGCTGATCGAAGTCGTCGGTGAACAGTGTCGTCCCCTTGGAGTCGACGGTCACGAAGTACAGCCAGTCGCCGTCGGCGGGCTGCTCCATCGCCTCGACCGACGGCTCTTCCACCGCACCGATCGGTGTCGGCGGAAGGCCCTTGCGCACGTAGGTGTTCCACGGCGTGTCGGCCTTGAGCGCGTCGTCGTGCAGGTTCAGGTCGACGACGCTGGCGGTGTAATTGGCGGTCGAATCGAATTCCAGCCGTTGGCCTTTGGCGAGCCGGTTCAGGATGACCCGCGCCACCTTCGGGTAGTCGTCGGGTTGCACCTCGCCCTGCAGCAACGATGCGGCGACCAACGTCTGATAGGGACTGAGCCCGGACTTGTTGTTGCTCACCAGACCCCAGCCCTCGTACATGGCGGCGCTCTTGGTGATCAGGGTGTTGAGTATCTGCGTGGCGTTGTCGTGCGGATCGATGTCCTCCCACGTGCCGGGCGCGATCAGGCCCTCGATCCGGCGATGGTCGCCGTTGAGTGCCGTCACCGACTCCTGCGCCCAGCTCGGGACACCGAGCTCGGTGATACTCGCGTTGGCGGCCGCGTCGGACAGTTGCTGCTCGGTCACCCCGAGGCGTTGTCCGTTGATCTCGACGCCGGTCTGGTCGGCGATCATCGCGAAGATGCCCGGGGTGACGCGTCCCGAGGTGTCGCGCTTGGTGTCCAGCGGGGTGCCGGGAGGTACGACGATGCGCCCGACGCGGTTGGTCGAGTCGGAGTCGGTGATCAACTTCACCGCCTCCGCCGCCGGGATCTGGGTGCGCAACTTGTAGTAGCCGCTGGACAGCGAGGCTCCATCGGCGGCGTCGACGAACGCGCGGACGCTGCCGACGACGTTGTCGTCGACGAGAATGCCGCCGATCTGTTTGATCGACGCATTCGCCGGGACGTGCACGAGCACGTCAGCGGTACCCGCGGCGTTCGTGTAGTCCTTTCGGGAGTCGAAGAGCCCGGCCTTGTCCGCTCCCCAGTACCCCACCCCGGCGACCAGCGCCAGCATCACGACGGCCACCACGGCCATGCCGATCCGGCGTCGGCGCCGACGGGCGACCGCCGCCGGACGACGTTCGGGATGGTCATCGAGGTCTGGGTGGGAGTCGTCGGATACGGGTGCGAGGACGGTGTCGTCGGCCGGTTCGACCAGTTCGTGCGGTGCGGTCAGGTCGTGATCGACGCGATCATCGGTGCGAAGGGATCCGGTGTCGTCTCGATCGGCGAGGTCGGCGTCGGCCTCGGGAACGGCGAGCGTCGGTTCGGCCAGGGCGGCCAGCGCGCCCGGTGCCACACCTGCCTCCCGCCGGCGATCTGCCGACCGGTCACGGGCCGCCGACCGGCTCGTGGTCGCGGGGGCTGACGATGCGTCGGGATCGATGCGCTCCGGCTGCGCGCGCTCCGGCTGCGCGCGCTGTGGCCGGGCCCGCTGTGGTTCGGTCCGCTGTGATTCGGCCTGCCGCGGCGCGGGGATCGGAGCGGTGCGGGGGGCGGACCGCTGGGCGCGTGAACGCAGCGTCGGCTGCGGCGCAGATGGGGTCGTCTCGTCGGCGGACTGCGGCGCGGGCGCCTGTGCCGCTGTCTGGGGTGCCGTTGTCTGGGGTGCCGTTGTCTGGGGACCATTCCCGGGTCGGGCCACCCGATCATCCGAAGACGCCGGCACTGCCGGCCATGATCCCGACGGGGTGCCCGCCGGTCCCGTGCGGCGGCGGCGATGCCGGGTGTTGGGTCGCCCATCCACCGGCTGCGTGAAATACCGCAACCGATCGGGGTCCATGCCGTCGGCGGGGTGGTCCGCTCGCTCCCGATGGCGATTCCGATGCCGTTCGTCGCTCACCGCGGATACCCTCCCTGGTTCCGGTTCGACGGCGCGGCGTGAACCCCGCCCGTCCCCCGACACGTGCGCACGTCGCGCCTCACACTGGACCTGAACCGATCGGACCCTCCGATCGGCGGACGAAGCGACGGCGCCAACGAGCTCATCGTCGCGCGTCCAGCCATCCCTGCAGAATAGCGACCGCAGCCGCCTGATCAATCACCGAACGCGATGCCTTCGCCGACCGGCCACTCGCCCGCAACGCCTGCGCCGCGGTCACCGTGGTGAGCCGTTCATCGACGTACTCGACGAGCACCGGGGCAATCGCGGTGGTCAGGGCGTCGCCGAACTCCCGCGCGGCGGCCACCGCAACACCGTCGGTGTTGCGCAACGTCTTGGGCAAACCGATCACGACACCGACGACCTCGTATTCGGTGGCGAGTTCGGCGATTCTCGTCACATCCGACCCTCCGGACGTGTCCCGTCGCACGGTCTCGACCGGGGTGGCGAGTATGCCGTCGGGATCGCACACCGCGACGCCGATCCGCACGCTGCCGACATCGATGCCCAGACGCCGGCCCCGCCGCGTCTGCTGGTCGTCGTGCCCCGGAGCCGCCATCAGTGCAGGAGCTCGGAGATCCGTCGGATCGCCGGGTCCACGCCGGCCGGATCGGTTCCCGACCCCTGTGCCAGATCGGGTTTGCCGCCGCCGCGGCCGCCGAGGATGGGTGCGATCTCCTTGACCACATCACCGGCCTTGAGCCCGGCCGAGCGGGCGGCCTCGGTGGTGGCGACGACGAACGGCACCTTGGTCTGCTCGGCGTCCTCACTCGGGGAGAACAATGCGATCACCGCGGCACGATCGGAGACCCGGCCGCGCAGATCGCCTGCCACCGAACGCAATCCGTTGGCGTCGAGCCCGGGCAGCGTGCCCGAGACGAGCAACGTCGACCCGACCGTGATCGCCCGATCGAGCAACGCGGCCGCCGACGCCCGTGCCGCCTCGGCGCGCATCTTCTCCAGTTGCTTCTCGGCGTCACGCAATCGCGTGACGAGTTGCTCGACGCGCGCGGGAACCTCGTCGGAGGGCACCTTCAGCGACGACGCGAGACCCGCCATCAGGGCGCGTTCCTTCGACAGATGGCGGAATGAGTCCATGCCGACGTAGGCCTCGACGCGGCGCACCCCCGAACCGACCGAGGACTCGCCGATCAGCGTGACCGGTCCGATCTGCGCCGACGACGAGACGTGGGTGCCACCGCACAGTTCCATCGAGAACGGGCCGCCGATCTCGACGACACGCACCTCGTCGCCGTAGTTCTCCCCGAACAGTGCGAGCGCGCCCATCGCCTTCGCCTCGGCGAGACCGGTCTCGAAGGTGTTGACCCGGTAATCGGCCTCGACTGCCTCGTTGGAGATCTCCTCGATCTGGGTGCGTTGCTCGGCCGACAGCGGTCCCGATGCATGGAAGTCGAAGCGCAGGTATCCGGGGCGGTTCAGCGAACCGGCCTGTGTCGCACCGGGTCCGAGCACCTGACGGAGCGCGGCGTGCACCATGTGGGTACCGGAGTGTCCTTGCGTGGCACCGTGGCGCCAGCTCGTGTCGACGCTCGCGAGGACCTCATCGCCTTCGGCGATCTCCCCGGCATCGACGATGACGCTGTGTAACCACACCGACTTGCCCACCCGCTGAACATCTTTGACGGTCAGCCGGGCGCCGGCACCGGTGGTGATGGAGCCGGTGTCGGCCATCTGGCCACCGGACTCGGCGTACAACGGGGTGCGGTCGAGGATCACCGTCAGTTCCTGACCGGCGCCGGCGCTGCGGACCCGCACGCCGTCGGCGATCAGACCCACTACGCGCGCCTCGGACACGAGCTCTCCGTAGCCGGTGAACTCGGTGGGTCCGCGATCGAGGAACTCCCGGTACACCCCGGCGTCGGCGTGCCCGGTCTTACGGGCGTTCGCGTCGGCCTTGGCTCGCTGCTTCTGCTCGGCCATGAGTTCGGTGAAGCCGCCCTCGTCGACCTGTAACCCGGCCTCGGCGGCCATCTCGAGGGTCAGATCGATCGGGAAGCCGTAGGTGTCGTGCAGGGTGAATGCATCGCTGCCCGAGAGCGTGCCCTTGTTGGCCGCCTTGGTGGCCGCGGCCGCATCGGCGAACAACTTCGACCCGGCGGCGAGGGTCTTGGCGAACGAGGCTTCCTCGCCGACCGCGACACTCACGATGTGCTCACGTTTGTCGGCGAGTTCCGGATACGACGGCGCCATCAGGTCGATCGCGGCACCGATGAACGCCCCCATCGTCGGGGCGTCCGCGCCGTCGACATTCGGCCCGCTCGCTGCGCTCCCGGCGCCGAGCAGTCGCGCCGAGCGCACCACGCGGCGCAGCAACCGGCGCAGCACGTAGCCGCGGCCGTCATTGCCGGGCAGCACGCCGTCGCCGATGAGCATCGCGGCGGTGCGGGTGTGGTCGGCGATCACGCGGAATCGGACGTCGGCCTCGTGGTCACCGGCGCCGTAGGCGCGTCCGGTCACGCTCGCGGCGAGGTCGATGATCGGTTTGAGCAGATCGGTCTCGTAGACGTTGTCGACACCTTGCAGCAGGCAGGCGACGCGCTCGATGCCCATACCGGTGTCGATGTTCTTCTTGGGCAGCGGGCCGAGGATCTCGTAGCCCTCCTTACCGCCACCCGGGCCGCGCACGTTCTGCATGAACACGAGATTCCAGATCTCGATGTAGCGGTCCTCGTCGGCCTCGGGCCCACCTTCGATCCCGTATGCCGGACCGCGGTCGTAGAAGATCTCCGAACACGGTCCGCACGGACCGGGGACGCCCATCGACCAGTAGTTGTCCTTCATGCCGCGTCGCTGGATGCGCTCGGCGGGCACGCCGATCTCGTCGCGCCAGATCGACTCCGCCTCGTCGTCGTCGAGATAGACCGTCGGCCACAGCTTTTCGGGCGGAATGCCGTATCCGCCGTCCTCGACGCTGTTGGTCAGCAGCGTCCACGCGAAGGTGATCGCCTCGCGCTTGAAGTAGTCGCCGAAGGAGAAGTTGCCCGCCATCTGGAAGAAGGTGTTGTGACGGGTGGTGATGCCGACCTCGTCGATGTCGAGGGTGCGCACACACTTCTGCACGCTGGTGGCGCGGTCGAACGGCGGGGTCTGCTCGCCGAGGAAGTACGGCTTGAACGGCACCATGCCGGCGTTGACGAACAGCAGGTTCGGGTCGTCGAGGATCAGCGAGGCGCTGGGCACCTCGGTGTGCCCGGCCTTGATGAAGTGATCCAGGAATCGCTTCCTGATGTCATGCGTCTGCACTGGGTGAGTCCTCGAAAGATCGGCGATGAGCGTATCTGCGGCTTACCAGCCTACCGTCGGCGGGCCCCACGCTCTCCGACCGCGTCGGGTATCGCGGCCGTCACCGGCGCGGGCATACTCGGCCCATGTCCGGCGAACACCACTATCGCGTCACCACCACGTGGATTGGCGACCGCGGCACCGGGACGTCCGGGTACCGCGACTACGACCGCACCGTCCGCATCGGCGTCGACGGTAAACCCGATGTGATCGGTTCGGCGGATCCGGCGTTTCGCGGCGATGCGACGCACCACAATCCCGAGGATCTGCTGCTCATCGCGATCTCGCAGTGTCACCTGCTGTCGTATCTGCACGCGTGTGTGACCCGCGGCGTCGTCGTCACCGGCTACACCGACGAGGCGAGTGCCGTCATGGCGCAGGAGGGCAACGGCGGACATTTCACCTCGGCGACGCTGCGCCCGACGGTCACGGTTGCCGACGAGTCGATGGTCGCCGACGCCCACGACGCCCACCACGACGCCCACGAGTGGTGTTTCATCGCGAACTCGGTCAACTTCCCGATCGGCCACCACGCCACCGTTACCGTCGGCTGATCGCTGATCACCGACTGCGCCGCCCTTGGCGAAGCGATCAAATAGGTTGGACGGCAGCACGATAGACCGGCTATGGTCAGGTTTCCGTGCAACGTCCCGAGGAGGTGCCACCTGTGAATCAATTGTCGTCGGTGCTCCTCGGAGGAGTCACGGTCGGACGATAGGTCGCCCGGGGCGCCGCACCTGTGCACGCTCCGAAAGGCACGGCCATGCATTTCACTTCTGAACGAGTTCTCGATGACGGTATCGCCGAGCGGGAGTTCACCCTCGGCGACTTCACCGGAATCCTGTGGACACCGCCGGCGGCTTCCGGGTCCACTCCGGTCCCACTGATCGTCCTCGGACAACCCGGCAGTATCGGGACCCGACACATGTATCCCCGGCTGGCGGCACGGGCCCGTTGTGCGGCCGCGGACGGCTTCGCCGCTGTCACGATCGAGCCGCCCGGTGCCGGCGATCGCACCCCGCTGCCCGGTGCCGACGACGTTCGAGCAGACCTGCGCCGCGCGATCGCCGCCGGCGAACGGCCCGGGGCAGACCTCATCGATCGGCTGGTGCTCCCCCTCCTTGAGCAGGCGGTGCCGGAGTGCCGGATCACTCTCGACGAGATCCTCGGGCGACTGGAGATCGGTGACAAGGTCGGGCTCTCGGGCGGCGTGATCGCCGTTGGTACCCGCCTGGCCGCCGTCGACCCACGTATTGCGGCAGCCGGGCTTTTCGCAGGTAGCTACGTGCCGTCGGTGACAATGGAAGAGGCACGCCTCGTCACCGCCCCGCTGCACGTTCTTCTCCAGTGGGATGACGAGAGCAACGACCGGCGGATGGCTCTCGATCTCTTCGACGCCTTCGGATCCACCGAGAAGACGCTCTGCGCCAACATGGGTGGCCACACAGGCGTCCCGCAATTCGCGGGTGAGGAGGCCGCCCGATTCTTCGTCCGCCACCTCGGCTCTGACGCCGGGTGAGGGGGGACCCACAACACCTCTCCCCTCACCGACTCTGACCAGTGACAGCGGCCGCACGCCGCCCGGGCATCGCGAGCGACACGACCGCGCCGAAAACAAGCAACGCCACCATCGCGGTCATCGACGCCCGGTATCCGGCGCCCACCGACGTCGCGGAGGTGAAGATCGTCCCGATCGCCGCGGCACCCACCGCGACCGACAACGCCTGCACGGTGTTGAGGACCCCCGACGCGGCACCCGCGCGGTGAACCGGAACCTCGTCGAGCACCAGCAGGCCTGCCGACCCGACCACGAGCCCGAAACCGGCCCCGGCCAGGACCAGGGTCAGCGCCAACCACCAGTAGGGGTCGTCAGTGCGTGCCGCGAGCATCATCGTGACCACGCCGACGGCGAAGACCAGTGCGCCGCATCGCAGCACCGATGCCCCGAACCGGGGTGCCAGGACTGTCGCCGACAGGCCTGCGGCGACGAACACCGTCACCGAGAACGGCAGCCACATCAGGCCGGTGCGCAGCACCGAGAAACCCAATGCAGATTGCACGTAGAGCGACTGGACCAGGAAGAACCCGCCGGTCGGCACCATGAAGGCGGCGAATGCCGCGAGTCCGGCGGTGAACGACCGGGTGGCGAACACCGCCGGGGGCACCATCGGCTCCACACCGCGCCGCGCCGAGGTCCACTGCCGACGACCGAATTCGGCCAGCAAACCCACCCCGAGCGCCATACATCCGAATCCCCATGCAGGCCAGCCATGTTCGGGACCCACGGTGATCGGAACCATCAGGCTCGCCAGCCCCGCGCCGAGCAGCACCGCCGACCTGACGACGATCGGGGCCGGCACCTGCGCCTTGGACTCCGGGAGGAACGCGCGAGCGGCCAGGATCGCCAGGACGGCGATCGGGACATTGATGAGGAAGATCGGCCGCCACGACATCCCCCACCAGTCACCTGCGGTGATGACGCCGCCGAGCAGCGGGCCCGCCACGGCGGCCAACCCGATCACGGAGGTGAACATCCCCATGGCGGTACCCCGCTGCGCGGGCGGATACAACACCTGGATGCAGGTGAGCACCTGTGGAACCATCAGGGCCGCGGCGAGTCCCTGAAGGAATCGGAAGGCGACCAGCGACGCCGGATCTGCGGCGAGGCCGCACGCCAACGAGGCGGCACCGAAGGCGGCCAGCCCGACCACGAACAACCGGCGCCGCCCGTAACGATCGCCGAGTCGCGCGCCGAGCACCAGTCCCGACGCGTACGCCAGCGGGTACCCGGCGGCAATCCACTGCAACGCCGCCGCGGACAGCCCGAGATCGGACTGCATGGTGCGCAGCGCGACGTTGACCACGGTGGCGTCCATCAGTTCCATGAACGACGCGGTCAACAGGCACAGCAGCGCCACTGTGCGGGCACGGGCGCTCAAGGCAGGTGGGTCCTGCACTCCCCCAACGGTTTCGGTGATCGACATGGTAAGTGTTCCTTCGGCTCGTCTCGGTGGGGAGATCCCCTGTGACGAAGACGGTAGGAACCATTGCGGTCAGAACCGGTCCGCGAATCAGCGTCGCTTCGAGGTTGCCCGTCGAATGATCGACCGCAATTTGCCCACCCGCGGCCCGATTTCGCGTTCGAAGCCGTGGTCGGTCGGCTGGTAGTAGTCGACGCCGACCAGCTCGTCCGGCGGATACTGTTGCGGCACAACACCATCTGGGTCATCGTGCGGGTAGCGGTAGCCGACGCCGCTGCCCATCTTCTTCGCGCCGGCGTAGTGGCTGTCCCGCAGATGAGGCGGTACTGCGCCGGCCTTACCGGCCTCGACGTCGGCCAGCGCGGCTCCGATCGCGCCGACGACGCCGGCCGACTTCGGAGCGGTCGCGAGATGGATGGTGGCTTGCGTCAGAGCCAATTTCGCCTCGGGCATCCCGACCAGGGCGACCACCTGCGCGGCGGCAACGGCGGTCTGCAGGGCCATCGGGTCGGCCATCCCGATGTCCTCGCTGGCGTGGATCATCAACCGCCGCGCGATGAATCGCGGGTCCTCCCCCGCGGCGATCATCCGCGCCAGATAGTGCAGCGCGGCGTCCACGTCGGACCCGCGGATGGACTTGATGAACGCCGAGGTGACGTCGTAGTGCTGGTCGCCGTCGCGGTCGTAGCGCACCGCGGCCTTGTCGATGGCCGCTTCCACGTCGGCGAGATCCACCGCCGGGATCTCGCTCGCGTCGCCCTGCGCATCGGGATCGGACCGATCCTGGGACACGACGTCGGCGGCGGCCTCCAGGGCGGTCAGGGCACGTCGGGCGTCGCCACCGGCTACGGCGACGAGGTGATCGTAGGCGGCGTCGGTCACGCGAACCGCCCCACCGAGTCCTCGCTCGTCGGTGACCGCCCGGCGGAGCACCTCGCGGATGTCGTCGTCGGTCAACGACCGCAATCGCAACACCAGCGAACGCGACAACAGCGGCGAGACCACCGAGAAGGACGGATTCTCCGTGGTGGCGGCCACCAGCAACACGATCCGGTTCTCGACGGCGTCGAGCAACGCGTCCTGCTGGGTCTTGGAGAATCGATGGACCTCGTCGATGAACAGGACGGTCTGCTCGCCGTCGACGAGTCGTCGGCGGGCAACCTCGATGACCGCCCGCACCTCCTTGACCCCCGCCGACAACGCCGACAGCGCCTCGAACCGGCCGCCGGCCGCGGTGGAGATCAGCGACGCCATCGTGGTCTTGCCGGTGCCCGGCGGGCCGTAGAGCAGGACCGACGCCGCACCGGAACCGTTGATGAGCCGACGCAACGGCGACCCCGAACCCAGCAGATGGGTCTGCCCGATGATCTCGTCGAGTGAGCGGGGCCGCATCCGGACGGCGAGCGGTGCCGAGACGCCGACGGGGGGTCCGCTGCTGGGTGACGCGGGATCGGGAGTGTCGAAAAGTCCGTTCATTCCCGCGTCAGGACAGCCAGACCCGGTGCAGCGCAACACCGATCGCGGCGGCGAAATCGGCGACGTCGGCGTTGACCGATCGCGCGGACGCGGCCAGGTCCGACCACCTCGCGACGATCACGCGTGGATCGTTGGAATGCAGTGCCCAGTCGTGCGCGTGGTCGGCGGTCGCGAACTCCTGCGGTCCTGCCGGGTCCGCCGATGTGAGGTCGGCATCCTCCTCGGGCAGCAACCACACCGTCGACAGCCACGCCCACAGCAGCCGGGCGACGACCAGCTTGCGCTGCAGATCGCCGTCGCGGCGCAGCGCCGGCCAGATGGTGTGCACCTCCGAACGCCACGCGTCGACCATCGCGGTCTCGAGCTGGTCGCGACGTTCGAGCGCATGCGGGCCGAGTTGCGCCGGGAAGGTCACCAGCGCGTAGGCGATATCGAGGGTCGCGTCGCGGAACCCGCCCCACTCGTAGTCCATGAACTGCACGCCGGCCTCGTTGAGCAGGATGTTCTCCGGACCGACATCCGACGGGCTGAACGCACGATGATCGCCCTCGTCGAACAGGGTGCACGCCCCCTCGAGCGCGGAGACGACCGCGCAACCCATCTCCACCCCGAGGTCGGCGGCTCGCGTTCGTGCGATCCGGACCGCGCGTCGGGCCTCCTCGCCGAGCAGGTCGCGCCCCTCGGTCCCCGAGGGCCCGCGGCGGACCAATGCGTCGAAGTCGACCTCGCCGCCGACGGTGGCCGCGTGCATGCGACCGAGCGCCTGACCCCACGCGCTCACCGCACGGGAGATCTCGACGACGTCGAGGCCACCGAGCAGGGTGGTCATCGCGTTGCCGCGGCCGAGATCGGAGAGCACCATGAGCCGCGCGTCCGGGTCGGAGGCGATCAGCTGGGGCCCCGGTCGGGACTCGATGGGCAGTGCCGTCGCGTACTTGTACGACGCGATCTCGCGGTGGAACGCGTGCGGATCCTCGTGCTCGGGGAGCGCTTTGATGACGAGGGTGCGGTCCATCGACAGGGGGTTCTGGGCGACGCGTACGCGCACCACGATGGTGCGCCCGCTTCCTCCGAGATCCTCCGGTTCGGCGAGCACGACCGGCGAACCGGCTCGATGCGACAACAGGGCCTCTGCGGCACGCACCACGCTGGTGATGCGGCTTTCTGTGATGACCGTCATGGCAACTCCCACGGTACCGAATGCCACCGACAGTCGTCACCGGCCGTTGGGGTTTCGTGACCGATCGGAGGACATCCGAGCGCGCACGCGGGGTACCCGGCCTCGGCGAACCTCACGCGGTTCCGGTGTCGGCGGCGACGTCCGGACGGACCGGGGCCGGCGGTGCGTCGGAGTCCGCGTCGACCGGGCTGACGTCGACCGATACCTTGATCTCGCTGCGTGTGGCATCGGTGTAGATGACCCCGCGCAGCGGCGGCACGTCGTCGTAGTCGCGACCCCAGGCGACGGTGACATGCCGTTCGTCGACGAGTTTGTCGTTGGTCGGATCAAAAGGCAGCCAGCGACCGTCGGGGAGCCAGACCGCCGCCCACGCATGGCTGGCGTCGGCGCCGAAGATGCGTTCGCGCCCCGGGGGCGGATCGGTCGCCAGATACCCCGATTCGTAGCGGCCGGCGAGCCCGACCGAGCGCAAGGCGGCGATGGCCACCCGGGCGAAGTCCTGGCACACGCCTTCGCGGCGGGCCATGACGGTGTCGACACGAGTGCTGATCGCGGTCGACCCCGATTTGTAGGTGAAGTCGCGGTAGATGCGGGTCGTCAGGTCGGTCACCGCCTCGATGAGCGGCCGGTCGGGGGTGAACACGGTGGCCGCGTACTCGGTGACCGCCTCGGTGATCTCCGGCGGATCGAGATCGAGGGTGAACTCCGTCGCCAGTTGCGGGCCGAGGGTCGCCGGGCGGGCCTGCTCCCAGGGCACCCGCGCCGCCGGGCTGACGATCAGGCCCGGGTCGATCGGGTCGACCTCGACGTCCGAGGTCCCGGTCACCACCAGTTCGGTGTGCGGGGTGTGGACGTGGAAGTAGGTGTCGGTGTTGCCGTAGACGTCCAGCCCGGTCGAGCGGTCGTCCGGTTCGGGGTCGACGCTCACGTCGTTGCGCAGCACCCGCTGGTGCGGCAGATCGCGCGGGATCAGGTAGCACCGCCCGTACGACGAGGACACCTCTGCGTCGTAGGTGTAGACGGTGCGGTGGGTCACGCGGTAGCGACGGGTCGTCGGCGCGACGGGTTGCGGGCCGGTCACGTGTCACCTCTCCCGAAGCCCCAGATGGGCTGCGCCGGTCGTGGCAACGCGAACCTGCTGCGGGCCAGCACCTCCGACAATTCACGTGACCCCTCGCGCAGCGTGGTCATCAATTCGACGAGGTCACCACGCCTGCCGTCGTCACCGACGGCGCCGAGATCGGCGGGATCGATACGTCGCAGTTCGGCGGTCATCTCCTCGACGAGACGCTCGGCCGCCGCCGACCGCAACGCGTCGGGCAGGCCGGTCAGGTCGGCGCGCATGCGGTCGAGCTGGTAGATCATCGCGCGCGGATTGGTCTCGTCGAACAGCAACAGCTGCGCCACCGGGAGCAGTCGGTAGAGACCACGGCTGCGCCTGCGGTAGATCACCGCCGACTCACCGGCGATCAGATAGGACTCCAACAATGCCTGTTCGACGGCGGTCTCGTGGGGTGTCTCGAAGAGCGCCCCGGTCAGATCGGCGAGGGTGATGACCCGTTCGATCCGGCGTCCGACGTCCATGAACAGCCAGGCCGCGTCGTGAACCATCGACTCGGCCTGCAACCCGACCAGCCCCAGCACCCCGTGCATGATGTCCTCGTGCGTGCGGGCCAGGTCGGGGGCGAGATCCAGCGACGCATCGCCGAAGATGCCCGCGGTGCGCGCGCCGGTGGTCTGGTCGACCTCGGCTGACCTGGCCACCTGCCGGGCCAGCGATTCCACCGCCCGTTCCATCGACGTCAGCACCATCCAGGTACTCGTCGACATCTGATCGCGCACCGCGCGGGCCGCCGCGACGAGCCGGTCCACGGCGAAGGCCACGGTGCCCGGCACCGTCGCGTCGACGGTCAGCTCGACGATGCGCATGATCGCGGAGTTGACCTGCTCGGGCGAGCGCTGGCCGTCGTCGACCAGCAGGTCGGCGGTGCGCAGGTGCTCGGCGGTTCCGGTGATCGTCGCCACCGCGTGCAGGAACAACGGAACCGCCGAGGTGCCCTGCATCCACGGCCGGTACTGGAAGTCCTGGCATCGTTCGCGAGCGACCTTCGTCAGGCGTGTCACCAGTTCGGTCCGCTCGCCGTAGCGGCCGAACCAGAACATGTCGGAGAGCACGCGCGGGCTCGCCGCGACGGCGGTGTCGACGTACTCGGCCGCCGACGGGCGCGGCGAGCGGATCTCGATGACCTCCTCGGCCGGCTCCCCGCGCGTTTCCGAACGACGCGAGACATGACCGCCGACCTCCGGGTTGGTCACCCACACATCCTTGGCGGCCACGGTCTGCAGTGCCGCCCCGCCCACGCCGTCGGCCAGCACCGACCCGAGTCCGCCGGGCATCACCGCATACGTCGGGCCCTGCGCGACGCTGAAGGCACGCACCGAGACCGGCGCGGCGCGCACCGCACCCGGACGCCCGGTCCCGCCGGGGGTGATGGTCGGCGCCACCGAGTATGCCTCCAGCGAGCGCGCGACCCACTCCGCGCCGTGCGCGGTGATGCGGCGCGCGAGGTCGTCGCGGGTACGCACATCGGTGAGGGGGCCGACGAACTCCTCGCCGGTGCGCACGTTGGTGACCGACAGGTCGGCGAGTTCGGCGAGCACCTTGGATCGCTGGAGCTCCTCACCCGCCCAGAACGTGGGTATCGACCCGAGCGCCAACTCCTCGTCGAGCAGCACCGGCGCGGCCGCCTCGAGCACCGTGTGCAGGGCGGGGTTCTCGCAGACACCGCTGCCGAGGGTGTTGACCACGGTCACCGTGCCGCGCGAGATCGCCTCGACGAGACCGGCGACGCCGAGACGTGAATCGGTGCGCAGGTCGAGTGGATCGCAGTATGCGGCGTCGATGCGGCGCAGCAACACGTCGACGCGTTTGAAGCGGCCCAGCGAACGCATGTAGACCGCACCGTCACGCACGGTCAGATCGGCGCCCTCCACCAGCGGGAAGCCGAGCATCGACGCGAGATACGCCTGGTCGAAGGCGGTTTCGGACATGCTGCCGGGGCTGAGCACGGCCACCGTCGGGTCGTCGACCCCGGGCGGTGCGTAGTCGAACAGCGCCAAGCGCAGCGTTCCGGCGAAGGTCGCCATGGGGCGCGGGGCACACGACTGGAACAGCTGCGGGAAGGTCCGGGAGACCAGTCGACGGTCGACGGTGGCATAACCGATGCCCGACGGCGCCTGCGTGCGATCGGCGTGGGCGACGAAACGTCCGTCGCTGCGCCGGACGAGATCGATGGCATGCAGGAACAGCGCATGCGGACCGGCAACCTCCAGACGTGCGGCCTTGCGGATGTATCCGGGATGGGCGAAGACCATCTCGGGGGGAATCAGCCCGGAGGTGATCAGTCGCTGGTCGCGGTAGAGGTCACGCAGGATCAGGTCCAGCAGCATCGACCGCTGGGTGATCGCCTTCTCCAGCGCCGCCCACTCGACGCCGTCGATGATCAGCGGGACGGCATCGACCGACCACGGTCGGGCGACGGTCGTGCTGCCCTGCACGGCGTTGTAGACCACGCCCTCGTCCCGGGTCGCCGACGCCAGGCGGGCGGCGGCGGTCCGCAGCCGCTCGTCACCGCGCATGCCGTAGCCGGCCACCAGCTCGTCCCAGGCCGGGCGCACCGCGCCCCCGACGTCGAGCATCTCGTCATGGTGGACGGGGCCGGCAGCGGCGCGCAGGACCCCCTCGTCGATCTGCGCGAGATCGAACAGCGCGTAGCCGTCGGAGCGATACCTGTCGAACACCGCGGGCAGTGGGCCACCCGCAGAATCGGTCACCGGAGAACTGTACGTGCCCGACGTAGGTCGAGGATCGCCGGGACCCCGGCGTCGATCGCGGCGCGCGCCAACCGTTCCCGCAACAGGCCGGTGTCGAGGGTGCCGGTCGTGTGTCCGGTGGCCTCGAACCGGCCGTTACGACGCGATTCGGCCTCGACCGCGTTCACCGGCGGCCGCTCGTAGGCGCGCCCGCCCGGATGCACCACGTGATAGGTGGCACCGCCGACCGACCGTCCGTTGACGGTGTCGACGAGATCGAAGGTCAGCGGGGTGTCGATGCTGATCGTCGGATGCAGCGCACTCGGCGGTTGCCAGGCCCGGAACCGGATACCGGCCACCCGTTCGCCGGCCCGGCCGGTCCCACGCAACGGAACCGGGAAACCGTTGCAGGTCAACACGTATCGATCGTCGTCGCCACCGGCGACGCGTACCTGAACCCGTTCGATCGAGGAGTCCACATAGCGTGCGGTGCCGGTGCCGGTGGCCTCCTCACCGAGGGTGTTCCACGGCTCGATCGCACCCCGCAGTTCGATCTCCTGATCGCGGATCTGTACCGTCCCGAGCCGCGGGAAACGAAACTCGGTGAACGGGTCGAGCCACGCCGTGTCGAACGGATACCCGGCCTCGCGCAGTTCCTCGGCCACCGACGCGATGTCGGCGATGATGTAGTGCGGCAACAGGTATTTGCCGTGCAGATCGGCGCCGTGCCGGATCAGCCGCGCCCGATAGGGCTGCTCCCAGAACCACGACACCAGCGAGCGCACCAGCAACGACTGCACCATCGCCATCCGGTGATGCGGGGGCATCTCGAACCCGCGCAGTTCCAACAGCCCGAGCCGGCCGCGCGCCGAGTCGGGACTGTAGAGCTTGTCGATGCAGAACTCGGCGCGGTGGGTGTTGCCGGTGATGTCGGTGAGCAGATGACGCAGGGCGCGGTCGGTCACCCACGGATTCGGCGCGACCCCGACCGTCGGCGCGTGCGGCTCCCCCTTGGCGTGCTTGACCGCGACCGGTGTCTTCTCGGCGAGCCGGTCGATCTCGGCGAAGGCGATCTCGAGTTCGTAGAGCGCCGATTCGCGGCCCTCGTCGGCCCGCGGCGCCTGGGAGGTGGTGCCGATGAACTTGCCGCTGAACAGATACGACAGCGCCGGATGGCGCTGCCAGTAGGTCAGCATCGACACCAGCAGGTCCGGGCGCCGCAACAACGGCGAGTCGGCAGGCGTGGGACCGCCGAGCGTGATGTGGTTGCCGCCGCCGGTACCGCCGTGCGAGCCGTCGAGGTCGAAGGTCTCGGTACCGAGCCGGGCGCGGCGGGCGTGATCGTAGAGCGACTCCAACAGCTCCGACTGTTCGGCGAAACTCGACGTCGGCTGGATGTTGACCTCGATGACGCCCGGATCGGGGGTGACGGTCAGCGTGGTCAGACGCGGGTCGGCGGGCGGGCCGTATCCCTCGATGACCACGGCGGTACCGGTCGCCTCGGCGGCGTCGGCGATCATCTCGATGATCGCGAGGTACTCCTCGAGTGCCGCCGTCGGCGGGATGAACACGAACAGCGTCTCCCCGCGCTGTTCGGCCACCACCGCGGTCCGCGGCACGAACTGCGTCGGGTCCATCTCCAGCACGGTGAAGCCCAGATCGTCGGAGGCCTTGTCGGGCAACGCGTCATGAGGCGCCGACGGATCGGACACGAACACCGCGGGAGCCGGCCCCCACGACAGCGAGTTCAGCGGCAACCGCAGTCCCGCCGGGGAGGTGCCCGCGGTCAGGACCAGACGGCCGCGGCGGGTGGTCCATCGTGCGCTGTGCCAGGCGGTCTCGTCCTCGGATCGGCTCAACGGCAACACATATGCCGTCGGGTGCACGACGTTGGCATCGAGGCGGTCGAGCAGTTCCCGACGCGCGGCGGTCGAGTCGGCGGGCGGTTCGAGGTCGACGTCGGGATCGTCGATCTCGACGGCGGCCTCGGCCCGCGCGAATGCGCGTGCGGCCGGCGTGGTGGGGTCGGCTCCCGGGTCACCCGGTGGCAGCGCGGCGAGTTCGCGCATCCGGACCAACGGGTCCTCAAAGGCCGGCATCACCTGCGAGGAGGGCACACCCAGGCGAGAAGCGAAGGTCTGCAACAACTTCTGGGCGCGCTCGGCACCCTCGGCGGTGGGCACCGGTCCCGCGGTCTCGATGGCGATGGACTCGGCGGCGCGCGCCGGATTCGACCACGGGTCGGCGAGCAATTCCGGCCGGGTCCAGATCGGCCGGCCGTCGGCGCGCCACATGATCGCGATCTGCCAGCGCGGCAAGGGCTCCCCGGGATACCACTTGCCCTGGCTGCGCTGGACCAGTCCGGTCGGGGCGTAGTCGCGGTGCAGGCGCTCGGCGAGGTCGGAGGCGAGCAGTCGTTTGTGCGGGCCGTCGGCGGCGGTCGTCCACTCCGGGTCGGTCTGGTTGTCGATGGAGACGAAGGTCGGTTCGCCGCCCATGGTGAGCCGGACGTCGTTCTCCGCCATCGTCGCGTCCACGCGGGCGCCGAGTTCGCAGACGCGATCCCACTGGGAAGCCGTGTAGGGCAACGTGACCCGCGGGTCCTCGTGGAATCGGGTGACCGTGTTGGAGAAGTCCAGGGTGGCGTGGCAGGGACCGGTCGATCCGGTGATGGGTGCGGCGGCACCGGGACTCGGGGTCGCCGCGAGCGGGATGTGTCCCTCCCCCGCGAACAGTCCCGACGTCGGGTCCATGCCGACCCATCCGGCGCCGGGTAGATACACCTCGGTCCACGCGTGCAGATCGGTGAAATCGGCGTCGGGGCCCGATGGTCCGTCCAGGGACCGGATGTCGGAGGTCAACTGGACGAGGTAGCCGGAGACGAAACGCGCCGCGAGGCCCAGCTCGCGCAACAGGGCCACGAGCAACCACGCCGAATCACGACAGGATCCGATCGCACTGGACAGCGTGTACTCGGGGCTCTGCACACCCTGCTCGAGACGCACCGTGTACCCGACGGCCTGCTGCACCGCCTGATTCAGCCCGACGAGGAAATCGATCACCCGAATCCTCGACGTCGGCCGGTGCGCGGCGGCGAACTCGGCGATCGCCGGATGCACGGGCGCACCGGCGAATTCGCCCTCGATGACCCCGACCGGACGCAGGTAGGCCTCGAGATCCTCCTTCAGATCGTCGGGGTAATCGAACCCGTAATGCTCGGCCCAGTCCTCGATGAAGAAGTCGAACGGGTTGATCGCCGTCAGGTCGGCAAGCAGGCTGACGGTGATCGTCAGCGACGTCGACGGCTCCGGGAACACCAGTCGCGCAAGGTAATTGCTGAACGCATCCTGCTGCCAGTTGAGGAAGTGCTCACCCGGTTCGACCTTCAGCGAATAGGCCTCGATCGGGGTGCGCGAATGCGGTGCGGGCCGGAGCCGGACCACGTGCGGGAAGATCTTCACCGGCCGGTCGAAGGCGTAGCTCGTGCGATGTTCCAGCGCGACCTTGATGGTCACAGCAGCCCACCTACCTTTCACGTCACCTCGGCGCGGGTGCGGGCGCCACAGGTGTCGGTGAACCCGCGGTCCCGCCTGCGGAAAATCACATCACAGATGTGACCCGTGCGCCCGTCGTGCGATCGGGCTCACCCCGATGGCCACCCGGGGTGGGTGGCCATCGGGTGGGCGGTCAGGCGGTGGGCTCGGCCGACCCGGCAGCGGGGGCGTCGGGGCCCTTCTTCGGTGCCGGCTTGGCGTCGATACCCGACTCCTTGCGCTGCTGTGCGGTGATGGGCGCAGGCGCGTCGGTCAGCGGGTCGACGCCGCCACCGGATTTGGGGAAGGCGATGACCTCACGGATGGACGATTCACCCGCGAGCAGCGCGGTGATGCGATCCCAGCCGAAGGCGATCCCGCCGTGCGGCGGGGCGCCGTAGGCGAAGGCGTCGAGCAGGAAGCCGAACTTCTCCTGCGCCTCCTCGGGCCCGATGCCCATGATCTCGAAGACCCGTTCCTGCACGTCGCGGCGATGGATACGGATCGATCCGCCACCGATCTCGTTGCCGTTGCACACGATGTCGTAGGCGTAGGCCAGCGCCGCACCAGGATCGGATTCGAGGTGCTCCAACGATTCCGGGGTCGGCGAGGTGAAGGCGTGGTGCACGGCGGTCCAGGCTCCGGAGCCGACGGCGACGTCGCCCGCGGCACTCGCCTCGTCGGCCGGCTCGAACAGCGGCGCGTCGACGACCCAGGTGAATGCCCAGTCCGCGGTCGCGGGGTCGATCGGTTCACCCGCTGCCGGGATGAGTCCCAGTCGCATCGCGATCTCCGAGCGTGCGGCGCCGAGCAACGCTCGCTGCGCCTTCGCGGGCCCGGCGGCGAAGAACACGCAGTCGCCTGGCGCGGCCCCGACATGTGCTGCCAGACCGTCACGTTCGGCGTCGGAGAGGTTCTTGGCGACCGGTCCGCCGAGAGTGCCGTCGTCGTTGACGAGCACATAGGCCAGGCCCTTGGCCCCGCGTTGCTTGGCCCACTCCTGCCAGGCGTCGAGGGTGCGTCGCGGCTGCGAGGCTCCCCCGGGCATGACGACGGCGCCGACGTACGGCGCCTGGAACACGCGGAACGGGGTCTCGGAGAAGTACTCCGTGCATTCGACCAGTTCGATGTCGAAACGCAGGTCGGGTTTGTCGCTGCCGAAGCGACGCATCGCGTCGGCGTAGGTGATGCGCGGGATCGGTGTGGTCAGCTCCACCCCGATCAGCCGCCACAGCGCGACGAGGATCTCCTCGGCGAGGGCGATCACGTCGTCCTGATCGACGAAGCTCATCTCGACGTCGAGCTGGGTGAACTCCGGCTGACGGTCGGCGCGGAAGTCCTCGTCGCGGTAGCAGCGCGCGATCTGGAAGTACCGCTCCATACCCGCGACCATCAGCAACTGCTTGAACAGCTGTGGGCTCTGCGGGAGGGCGTAGAACGAACCCGGCTGCAGGCGTGCGGGCACGAGGAAGTCGCGGGCGCCCTCGGGGGTCGAGCGCGTCAGCGTCGGGGTCTCGATCTCGACGAAGTCGCGGGCGAGCAACACCCCGCGGGCGGCGGCGTTGACCTTCGAGCGCAGCCGCAGCGCCGATCCGGGACCCTCGCGGCGCAGGTCGAGGTACCGGTGGCGCAGGCGCGTCTCCTCGCCGGGGTTCTCGTCGAGCTGGAACGGCAACGGCGCCGCCTCGTTGAGCACCTCGAGTCGCGCGGCGTTGATCTCGATCTCACCCGACGGCAGATTGGCGTTCTCGCTGCCCTCGGGGCGCACCTCGACGACGCCGGTCACGGCGATGCAGTACTCGGCACGCAGCCGATGCGCGGCCGCGGCGACCGCCTCGTCCCGGAACACCACCTGCACGAGTCCGGAGCTGTCACGCAGATCGATGAACACCACGCCCCCGTGATCGCGGCGGCGGGCCACCCAGCCGGCGACGGTGACGGTCTGCGTGGCATCGGCGCGGCGCAGGGAACCGGCGAGATGTGTGCGGAGCACGAAGGTCCTTCCTCAAGGGTGGAGACGTCGAGATCGGTGGGCGCGTCGGCCCCTGACAATCGTAGGCGGCCACCGCACGCAGGCGGCCACCGCCCGGGCGGTTGTCGCGCACGGCTGCGGCGTCGGCGAGTCTCGAACTGTTCGACCCGATCCGGGTGGTTCGTCTCGTTACGCTGTGGCCATGACTTTTCAGGGCAGCGGGCCACTCGACACCGGGAACGTCTCCGGCGGGGGTGGCGGTGGCGGCGCCGGCCGGATCGCACTCGGCGGTGGTGCCGGACTGATCATCACCATCGTGGCGTTGTTGTTCGGGGTCAACCCGGGAGACATCATGGGCGGCGGCACCACAGGGACCGGGAGCTCCAACTCGGCCTCGTCGTCGGTGATCGACGAGCACATCCGGTCCTGCACCGTGGAGATGGCCAATCAGGGTGACGCGATCTGCCGGATCGTGGCCACCACCAACAGCCTCGACCACGTCTGGCCGACGCTGATGTCGAACTACACCCCACCCAAGACCACGATCTTCAGCGGGTCGGTGAACACCGCGTGTGGTGCGGCGACCTCGGCGACCGGCCCGTTCTACTGCCCCGCGGACAAGACCGCCTACTTCGACCCGGATTTCTTCGACACCCTCGTCCAGATGGGCGGCAGCAATGGCGCCCTCGCGCAGGAGTACGTCGTGGCCCACGAGTACGGCCATCACGTGCAGAACCTGACCGGGGCACTGCGCAAGGGACAGCAACTCGGCTCGCAGGGACCGTTGTCGGGATCGGTGCGCGTGGAACTGCAGGCCGACTGCCTGGCCGGGGTGTGGGCGCATCACGCCAGTGACGAGGGATACGACAACCGGCTGCAACAACTGACCCAACAGGATATCGCCGGGGTCATCCAGACCGCCAAGGCCATCGGTGACGACACCATCCAGGGCGCCAACTCCAACCCGGAGGGCTGGACGCACGGGTCGGCGCAGCAGCGCGCGCGATGGTTCACCATCGGCTATCAGGGCGGCGACCCCAAGCGCTGCGACACCTTCGCCACCAACGACCTGTGATGCCGTCCGCACGCACCAGCACCGCCGTCGACGCGATCGCCGACGCCCATCTGCGCACGATGGCCACCGACGACCCGATCCTGGCCACCGAACTCGGGATCGATGACGCCGCCGCAGACCGGCTCACCGACTTCTCCCCCGACGCCGTCGCCACTCGCGCCGAGCACGCCCGCGCGACGCTGGCCGCGCTGGGCGCCGCCGAGGTGTCCGACGACGTCGACCGGGTGACCGTCGCGACGATGACGGCGTCGCTGCGCCGTGAGCTCGCACTCGCCGATGCGGGAGAACTGACCGGTGTCTGCAACGTCATCGCCTCTCCACTACAGGCGATCCGCGACATCTTCGATCTGATGGACACCGGTTCACCGGCGGCGCGTGAGACGATGGTGCGCCGGATCGCGGCGATCCCGGACGCGCTGACCACCGCGATCGCCGGCCTCGAACAACGACGCGCAGCCGGGCCGCCGTTCGCCCGCCGGCAGGTGGAACTCGTTGCCGCGCAGGCAGATCAGGCGCTTGCAGCGATCTCGGCGAACACCGGCTCCATCGTCGCCGACCCCGAACTGGCCGCCGACCTCGAATCCGCCACCGCCGCAGCGGGTTCGGCCTTCGCCGACTTCGCCGGGCACCTGCGCACCGGGGTGGCGCCCGACGCCGTCGACGACGATGCGGTCGGCCGTGACCGGTACCTGCTGCATCTGCCGCACTATCTCGGTGCCGACGCCGACCCCGAAGAGGCCTACGACTGGGGTCTGGATCATCTGCGGGAAATCGTCGCCGAACAGCAGGCCATCGCCGCGCAACTCGTACCCGGGGGGACGGTCGCCGACGCCCTGGCCGCACTCGATGCCGATGCGCGGTATCAGATCCACGACAAGCAGGCGTTCGTCGACTGGATGCAGGCGACCTCCGACGCCGCCGTCGACGGACTGGCCGGCACCCACTTCGAGATCCCGTCCCGGCTGACCAGGCTGGAATGCCGGCTCGCGCCGTCGTCGACCGGCATCATCTACTACACCCAGCCCGCCGCCGACCTGAGCCGGCCGGGCCGCATGTGGTGGGCGGTTCCCCCGGGGCAGACCGTGTTTCACACGTGGCAGGAGAAGACCACCGTCTACCACGAGGGAGTGCCCGGTCATCACCTCCAGCTGGGTTCGGCGATCGTCGACGATGATCTCAACTCGTGGCGCAAACTGGCGTCGTTCACCTCCGGGCACGGCGAGGGCTGGGCGCTCTACGCCGAACGCCTGATGGCCGAACTGGGCTGGCTCGACGACCCGGGCGACCGGATGGGCATGCTGGATTCGCAGCGGCTGCGCGCGGCGCGGGTGGTCGTCGACATCGGCGTGCACTGCCGATTGCGTGCCCCCGAGTCGGTCGGCGGCGGCATCTGGGACGCCGAGAAGGCCTGGAGATTTCTCACCTCGTCGGTGGCCATGGACCGGGCGGTGTTGCGTTTCGAGCTCGACCGCTACCTGGGCTGGCCCGGTCAGGCGCCGTCCTACGCATTGGGACAACGGGTCTGGGAACAGACCCGCGACGCCGCCCTCGCCGCGCATCCGGGGTGGACGCTCAAGGAGTTCCACACCCGCGCGCTGGCGCTCGGCGGGGTGGGCCTCGATGTCCTCGCCGAGCAGATGCGCCGAGCGGGTTGAGGCCGATCCGTATGACATTTCCTCCGGTTTCCGGAGGGAATGTCATACGGATCGACGTGCGCCTCAGCCCAGCAGGCCCCGTACCTCGTCGACGAGGCCGTCGAGCGAGGCCCGATGCTGGTCGCCGGTCGCGAGATTCTTGATCTCGATGGTGCGCTCGGCGAGTTCGCGATCACCGAGCACGAGCGCGAGCCGTGCCCCGGACCGGTCGGCCGCCTTCATCGCACCCTTCAGACCGCGATCGCCGTAGGCGAGATCGACGCTGATTCCCGCGGCCCGCAGAGTCCCTGCGACAGATACCAATTCGGCTTTCGCATCGGCACCGAGCGGAACCCCGAAGACCTCGACGCGCGCGGCGTCGGCACCCGCGACGCCTTCCGCTTCGAGGGCGAGCATCGTGCGATCGACGCCGAGGCCGAATCCGATACCCGACAGATCCTGCTTACCGCCGATCTGCTGCATGAGGCCGTCGTAGCGTCCGCCGCCACCGATCCCCGACTGCGCACCCAGTCCGTCGTGGACGAATTCGAAGGTGGTCTTGGTGTAGTAGTCGAGTCCGCGTACCAGCCGCGGATTGATCTCGTAGGGCACGCCGAGCCGGTTCAGGTGGGCGAGCACGGTGTCGAAGTGTGCCCGCGCGTCGTCGCTCAGATAGTCCAGCAGCAGCGGCGCGTCGGCGGTGGCGGCCTTGATCTCGGGACGTTTGTCGTCGAGCACACGCAGCGGATTGATCTCGGCGCGTTGACGGGTCGGCTCGTCGAGGTCGAGCCCGAAGAGGAACTGCTGCAACGCTTCCCGATACCGGGGTCGGCTCTCGTCGTCGCCGAGGGAGGTGATTTCCAGCCGGAAGCCGGAGAGCCCGAGGCGTCGGTAGCCCTCGTCGGCGATCGCGATGACCTCGGCGTCGAGGGCCGGATCGTCGACGCCGATGGCCTCCACACCGACCTGCTGGAGCTGGCGGTAGCGACCGGTCTGCGGCTTCTCGTACCGGAAGAACGGACCCGCATAGCAGAGTTTGACCGGCAACTGACCACGGTCGAGACCGTGTTGGATGACCGCGCGCATCACGCCCGCGGTGCCCTCCGGGCGCAGCGTGACCGAGCGGCCACCGCGGTCGGCGAAGGTGTACATCTCCTTGCTGACGACGTCGGTGGACTCACCCACCCCACGCGCGAACAGCGCGGTGTCCTCGAAAACGGGCAACTCGATGTGGCCGTACCCCGCACGCCGTGCCGCCTCGGTGAGTGTGTCGCGCACCTTGCGGAAGTCGGCCGAGGCCGGCGGGTAGTAGTCCGGGATACCCCGAGGTGCGGCGAAATCGTTGGTCACAGGCCCATTCGTCCCTTCTTCGCGGTACTGGTGCCCTCGGCGCCACCGGCGAGACCGGCGAGGAACGGATTGCTCGCACGTTCGGCACCGATCGAGGTCTGCGGTCCGTGCCCGGGCAGGACCTGGGTGTCGTCGGTGCGGGTCAGCAGCCGAGCAGCGATGGAGTCGAGCAGCTGCTGATGGTTGCCGCCGGGCAGATCGGTACGGCCGATCGACCCGGAGAACAATACGTCACCGGAGAAACACACCGGGACGGTGTCACCGGCGCCGCTCTCGTCGACCGGCACATCGAGGGTCAGCAACACCGAGCCCTGCGTGTGACCCGGTGCGTGGTCGACCGCCAGCCGCAGCCCGGCGATCTCCACCGTCTCGCCGTCGACGAAGTCGAGCACCTTGTCCGGTTCCCGGAACTCCAGCGACCCGATCACCGAGGAGAGCGCATGGCCGAGACCGATGCCCGGATCGGCGAGCATCGGCCGGTCCTCGGGGTGGATGTAGGCCGGGATCGAGAACTCGTCGCAGAGATCCGCGGCGGTCCACGTGTGATCGAGATGGCCGTGGGTCAGCAGTACCGCGACCGGGGTGAGATCATGCTCTGCCAGCACCTTCTTCGCCATCGGTGCGGCGTCCTGTCCGGGATCGATGACGACGGCCTCGCCACCGGGTGCCGGGGCGAGGATGTAGCAGTTGGTCTGGAACATGCCTGCGGGGAAGCCGGTGATCAGCATGGCTCCATTGTGTCTCATGGGAATCCGGCGGCCTCGGCCGCGGTCGGCGTACCAGCTCTTTTGTCGGCGCGAGCGTCGCCACGCCCGGCTGTGTCCTCGACCCGGTGCGGCGAGTTCACAGGAGATACTGGCACACTGCATGGGGTGTCCGGCGGGAGTCGGACGACGAGCAGAGCGCATACGACACCAAGCGCACACCGAGGAGGGGTCACAGCGTGGCGAGCAACAAGGAACCCGAGAAGCCGGGTGCCCACAACGATGCCGACAACGATGACCCGGCCACCTCGAGTCCGACGGGGCCGAACCTGAGCAAGAATCCCTCCGATCCCGCGGGCGACGGTCCCGCGGATCCGGCGACGGGCGACCGGGCGCTGACCAACGAGCAACGACGCGAGGCCGCCAAGCGCAAGCTCGAGGAACGGTTGGAGCGCGAACGCGCGGCTGCCCGCAAACGCAAGGTCCTCATCGGTTCGGTTTCGGGTGTGGTGGTCATCGCGGTACTGGCGACCGCCACCTACTTCATCGTCGACAAGATCCAGACCGATCGATTCAACGCCTCGCACACGACGTGCGATTACGTCGCCAAGGACAGCAACTTCAAGCAGATCCCGACGACGGTTCCCGCCGAGATCACCGATCCCGCCCAGCGCGCGCTCTATCAGGAGCAGATCGACAAGGTGAAGGCCGGCGAGTCCAAGCAGAAGACCGCGCCGATGCCCGACAAGACGCAGGCCAAGGACGGCACGTCCACGCTCACCCTGACCACCACGCAGGGTGTCGTGCCGGTCGATCTCAATCGCACCGGTGCTCCGTGTAACACCGGCGCGGTCATCTCGCTCGCCGATCACGGCTACTACGACAACAGCCCGTGCCATCGGATGACGACCGCGGCGCTGAAGGTCCTGCAGTGCGGTGACCCGACCGGCACCGGTCTCGGCCAGCCCGGCTGGACGAGCCCCGACGAGCCGCCGACCGATCTCAAGCCGTCCGGTCAGGCCAACCCGATGACCGGCCAGCAGGCCGTCACCTACCCGCGCGGGACCGTCGCGATCGCCAACAGCGGTAGCGCCCAGCAGGGTGAGGCGAATTCCGGTGGGTCGGCGCAATTCTTCATCCTCATCCAGGACGGCACCCTGCCGCCGAGTTACGCGGTGGTCGGCACCGTCGCACCTGACGGTATGAAGGTCATCGACAAGGTGTTCGCCGGTGGCGTGAACCCCGGCATCGGACCCAACCAGACGACCGGCGCGTACGAGCGCACCGCCGACGACGGCTCACCGAAGCTGCCGATCACCATCGAGACCGCCAAGGTCTCCTGACGCCGATCTCGCCACGGCCCGGCCGTGGCGAGACCCATCAGGCCGCCGACTTCTCAGGCAGCCGAGGTGACGCGGTACACGTCGTAGACGCCTTCGACATTGCGGACGACGTTCAAGACGTGTCCGAGGTGCTTCGGGTCGCCCATCTCGAATGTGAATTTGCTGATCGCGACGCGATCGCGGCTGGTGGTGACCGATGCCGAGAGGATGTTCACCCGTTCGTCGGCGAGCACCTTGGTCACGTCGGAGAGCAGCCGGTGACGGTCGAGCGCCTCGACCTGGATGGCGACGAGGAAGATCGATTCGGGTGACGGCGCCCAGGAGACGTCGATGATCCGTTCGGACTGATCGCGCAAGGCGGTGGCGTTGGTGCAGTCGGTGCGGTGCACGCTGATCCCGCCACCGCGGGTCACGAAGCCCATGATCTCGTCACCGGGTACCGGGGTGCAGCACTTGGCGAGCTTGATCAGCACATTGTCGACGCCCTCGACGACCACGCCGGCATCACCGCCCTGACGGGAACGGCTGGGCATGGTCGACGGGGTGGAGCGCTCGGCGATCTGCTCGGCGGCCTCGTCGATGCCACCGAGAGCGGCGACGAGACGGTTCACCACATGCCGAGCCGAGACGTGGTTCTCCCCGACCGCGGTGTAGAGCGCGCTGACATCGGTGTACCGCAATTCCTTGGCGACCGCGGCCATCGAGTCCGCACTCATCAATCGCTGCAGCGGCAGTCCCCCGCGGCGGACCTCCTTGGCGATGGCGTCCTTGCCGTGCTCGAGCGCCTCCTCGCGACGCTCCTTGGCAAACCACTGCCGGATCTTGGCCTTCGCACGTGGTGAGACGACAAAGTTCTGCCAGTCCTTGCTGGGCCCGGCCGTGGGCGCCTTCGAGGTGAACACCTCGACGACCTCACCGTTCTCGAGGGTCCGTTCGAGGGCGACGAGCCGGCCGTTGACACGTGCGCCGATACAGCGGTGACCGACCTCGGTGTGCACCGCGTAAGCGAAATCGACCGGTGTCGACCCGGCGGGCAGCGTGATCACATCACCCTTCGGGGTGAACACGAAGATCTCCTTGACCGCGAGGTCGTAGCGCAGCGACTCCAGGAACTCCCCCGGGTCGGCGGCTTCTCGCTGCCAGTCGAGGAGTTGGCGCATCCACGCCATGTCGTCGACCTCGGCGACATCGGATTTGCGACCCTTGCGATCCTTGTAGCCACTCTCCTTGTATCGCCAGTGGGCGGCGATGCCGAACTCGGCGGTGCGGTGCATGTCGTAGGTGCGGATCTGCACCTCGAGGGGTTTGCCCTCGGGGCCGATCACCGTGGTGTGCAAGGACTGGTAGACCCCGAACCGTGGCTGGGCGATGTAGTCCTTGAACCGGCCCGCCATCGGCTGCCACAGCGAGTGCACCACGCCGACCGCGGCGTAACAGTCGCGCACCTCGTCACACAGGATGCGCATGCCGACGAGATCATGGATGTCGTCGAATTCGCGGCCCTTGACGATCATCTTCTGATAGATCGACCAGTAGTGCTTGGGCCGGCCCTCGACCGTCGCGGTGATCCGGGCCGAGGACAGCGCGTTGTTGATGTCGGCGCGCACCCGCGCCAGATAGGTGTCGCGTGAGGGTGCGCGGTCGGCGACCAGCCGCACGATCTCCTCGTACCGTTTGGGGTGCAGGATCGCGAAGGAGAGGTCCTCGAGCTCCCACTTGACCGTCGCCATACCGAGCCGATGGGCAAGGGGCGCAATGACTTCCAGCGTCTCTCGCGCCTTGCGGGCCTGCTTCTCCGGGGGCAGGAAGCGCATCGTGCGCATGTTGTGCAACCGGTCGGCGACCTTGATCACCAACACGCGTGGGTCACGGGCCATCGCGATGATCATCTTGCGGATCGTCTCGGCCTCCGCGGCGCTGCCGAGGGCCACCTTGTCGAGCTTGGTCACCCCGTCGACGAGGTGGGCGACCTCCGCCCCGAACTCCGATTCCAGTTGCTCGAGGCTGTATCCGGTGTCCTCGACGGTGTCGTGCAACAGCGCGGCGACCAGGGTGATGGTGTCCATACCGAGGTCGGCGAGGATCGTGGCCACAGCGAGCGGATGGGTGATGTAGGGGTCACCGGACTTGCGGTTCTGCCCCTGATGACGTTCGTCGGCGACGTCGTAGGCGCGTTGCAGCAACGCGACGTCGGCTTTCGGGTAGATCTCCCGGTGCAGGGTGACCAGCGGTTCGAGCACCGGACGAACCGGGCTGCGGGTCGCGGTCATCCGGCGCGCGAGGCGGGCACGCACCCGCCGCGACGCGGACGAATGTTGTGGCAACGCATCGTTGGGGTCGCCCGCTGCTGCGGACTCGACCGATGCCGACTCCACCTCGGCGGGTCCGGCGTCGGTGATCGGGCCCGCGGTGTTCGGCTCGTCGGCCATCAGACCCTCCCTCGGCTTCGGCGGTGGACGCGGCGGGCGCATCGGATCGTTGCCTCACACCACAGGTCGGTCCCACCACACATGTCGCAAGTCTAATCCGCGCATTCGGGAGCACCGGCGGTCCGGCCGGAATGTGACGAGCCGGGCAGCCCGTGGCGGCATCACGGCTCAGCGATCGCCACGTATCCGCTTGAGCCGCGCCTTGCCGAGATTGGAGCGCACCACCCAGGCGACGTCGGGGTCCGGATCCTGTGACAGCGCGTCGAACACCGGCAATCCGGCGTCCGGGTCGGCGGCGACCGCGACGCTCCACCCGTATCCCAATCCCTTACGCAAGGTACGGGTGTCCGGTGCGCGCCGGCGTGCGTCGGGGACGGCACGCAATACGTCGGTGGCCCGTTCGCACACGTCGATCGCGTGGGCGGCCATCTCGGGGGTCCGCAGCAGCCTCGGTTCGCAGATCGCGGCGACCGCGGCGCGGGCGAGCAGGGGGCCGGGTCCGTCCGCCCACTCCCGTGCCACCGCGGCCATCGAGTCGGGATCGTCGTCACCCCACCGTTGCAGCGCCATGGCCACGCCCTCCCGTATCCGCCACCGCTCGTCGGCGGCGAGTTCACGCAGCCGGACAAGACCTTTCGAGCGGTCCTCGGCCGCACGGAGCAGACGTCCGATCCCGGCGGCCCCGCAGGTGGCCCGGTATTCGTCGGCGTCATCGACGGCCTGCCAGATCGTCGTGGCGGACGCCTCCTCCACGAAGGCGGCCAGCAAGGTCAGGTTCGCCCGTGGCCCGGGCAGACCCGAGTGCGCATCCAGATAGGCCAACCACCGCGCCGGCGCGTCGCCCAAGGCGGCGAGTTCGCGTCGATACTCCTCAACACCCATGCCCGCCAACGATTCTCATCGGTCGATCAGTCGGAGGTGACCGCGTGCACCGGAATGCCGGCGAATCCGTCGGCGATGCGGGCCCGACCGCCGAGCGCCGCGATCTCCATGATCACCGCGACCCCGATCACCTCGGCGCCGGCGCGACGGAGCAGTTCGGCCGCCGCCACCACGGTGCCGCCGGTGGCAAGGACGTCGTCGACGAGCAGTACCCGCGATCCGGTGATGTCGATTCCGCTCGCCGGGATCTCCAGTCGCGCACTGCCGTATTCGAGGTCGTAGTCGATCGAGTACACCGGTGGCGGGAGTTTCCCGCCCTTGCGGACGGCGAGGATTCCGACCCCCAGTTCCCGCGCGACGGCTCCACCGAGCAGGAAGCCGCGGGCGTCGATGCCCGCCACCAGATCGACCGACCCGCAGCCATGGGTCAGCGCGGTCACGATCGCCGACAACCCGTCGGGGTCGGCGAGCACCGGCGTCAGATCCTTGAAATCGATTCCCGGCGCCGGGAAATCGGCCACCATGCGGCCGTGTTCGGCGATCGCGGTTCGCGCCCGGGCCAGGGCGTCGACAGTCGGGGCGTCGACAGTCGGGGTGTCGGGGGTAGGGCTATCACTGTCCTTGCTCACTGGCTGCGTACCCATCGGTCCATGTTCCATCCCGTTCCGTTTCGCCCCGCACCTGCGACGACGTTGGTGATCCGATCTTTCCAGCCATGCGCGCGGGGGGCGGCGAACAGCGGGATCGAGGGCACTTGAGCCCACGCCGCGTTCTCGATGGTCCGGACGAGCGCGAGTCGCTCGGATTCGAGATCGGTGACCGCCAGAGCGTCGATCGCGTCATTGACCTGCGGGTTCGAGAAGTTCGCCAGGTCGAGTGGGTCGTCTCCACGCAGTTGGTAGGCATCGCGGGCCTCGTCCGCGGCCCCCGCGGCGGCGAAGGCGGCGCCGTTGGCCAAAAACAGCGCGTCGGCCGAGGAACCGAGTGTTCCGACCCCGTGGGTGTCGGCACCGACATCGGTGACGGTGATTCCTGCGGGGGCACACGCGGTGGCGATGCCCGCGACCATCTGTTTCCAGCGCTCGGTCGGTGCGGCATAGCCGATACGCACCGTCTTGGCCGGTCGACCCCCGGCATCATCGGCCGCCTGGGACAGCAGGTCACGGGCGCGCGGGAGATCGGGACGTGCGTATTGCGTGCCGAACTCGCCGTTCAGCGATGCGGCCAACTCGTCGCCCGGCGCGAGTACCCGCATATTCCACATCTGGGCCCCGTATCCGAATTGCCGGGCGAGCGCATCGCGTGGCACACAGGAGGCGAACGCCCGTCGCACCCGGGCGTCGGCGAACACCCCGCGCCCGGACAGCACGAGCCCCTCGACGCCGAGCGCCTGACCGGGCGCCCCGACCCGTAGTCCGGCACCGGCGGTGGCCGCGGCCGACGTGGCGCCCGACCGCATCTCGTCGGCGCCGGCGACGAGACCCGCGGTGACGTCGGCGACGTCGTAGTCGCCGTCGGCGATGCGTCCGGCGGCGTCGCTGCTGCGGCCGAAGATCGCGATCCGTGAGGTGGCCGGCGGATCACCCCACCACTTGTCGTTGGCCACCAGCACCACTCCGCCGGATGTCGAGTAGCTCGCGATCTTGTACGGTCCGGCGGACGGGAAGCGCTCGGGGTCGAGGTCTCCCGGGGCGAGGTCGAAGCCGGTGTTCCAGGCCGTGGCGATGCGCGCGATCGCGGCGCGGTTGCCGGTGCGGATCGGGTCGGACACGTCGGGGACCCCGGCAGCGCGGGCCACCACCTGCGCCGGCAGCAGCGTGCCCGCGCCGAACAGCGAGGCCCAGTCGGAGGGGTCGCGTCCGGCGGCGAAGGTGACGGTTGCCGTCTTGTCTCCGGGCGCGCAGTCGACGGAGTCGATGTCGCGATAGCCCGCGGTGGTCGCCGGGGTGAACTGGCCGAATCGCCCGCTCATCGCCGCCCAGGCCAGCACGAGGTCGTCGCAATCCATCGCCGTGCCGTCGGAATACGTTGCGCGCGGGTTGAATTGGTACTTCAGGGACAGCCGGGTACCGGGCTCACGGATGACCGTACCGACATCACGGTCGGGGGTGACCTGTCCGGCGTCGCCGAGATAGCTGAACCCGGGGAGCACGCGCGTGAACGCCATCAGCACGCCGTCGGCGTTGCCGTTCTCGGTGTTCGCGTTGTAGCTGCGGATGTCGGCGTCGACGACGTAGTTGATCGTCGGAGGCGCATCGTCCCGGGAGCAACCGGCGATCAGCCCGGCACCCACCACCAGGATCACCACCAGGACTGCTGACCTCATCACCGGTGTGGTCGTGCCATGCCAACACCTGGATTGCCGACCTCTGGATGCCACGACTGCCGAGACTATCGCGCGCGACGCCGTTTCCCGCTCGGTGCCGTCGGGGTGTCGTCCTCGGCGGCTCCCCGACCGGTCGACGCCCGGGACGGACGGCGACGCGGCGGTGTGCTGCCGGCGTCCGGGTCCTGCCCGGCGGCGATGGCCGCGCGTCGATCCAGTACGCGGGCGGTGTGGCGGGCGATCTCACGACGCCGTTCCTTGAGCGTCACCAGCAGCGGGGTCGCGAGGAAGATCGACGAGTAGGTGCCGACCACGACGCCGACGAGCTGGATCAGCGCCAGATCCTTCAACGTGCCAACCCCGAGCAGCCACACGGCGATGACCATCAGCGCGATGATCGGCAGCACCGAGATGATCGTGGTGTTGATCGAGCGCATCAGGGTCTGGTTCACCGCGAGGTTGGCCTGCTCGGCGTAGGTGCGACGCGTCGTCTGCAGTACCGAACGGGTGTTCTCCGAGACCTTGTCGAACACGACGACGGTGTCGTAGAGCGAGAAACCGAGGATGGTCAGCAAACCGATGACGGTGGCCGGGGTGACCTCGAAACCGACCAGCGAATACACCCCGGCCGTGCAGATGATGTCGAAGAACAGGGTCGCCAGCGCGGCGATCGACATCTCCCGGTCGAAGCGCACCGCGATGTAGACGAAGACGATCACCAGGAACACGGCGAGGGCGAGCAACATCTTCTCGGTGATCTCACGTCCCCACGTGGAACTCACCTCGGAGATGCTGACGTCGGCGGCCTTGAGTGTCGGCGCATACGCGTCGGTGAGGGCGACGGTTACTGCGCGTGCCTGCTCGGCACTGAGCGCGTCGGTGCGCACCTGCACGGTTTCGCTCGACCCCGATCCGGCGGTCTGTACCGAATCCGGGGCACTGCCGAGCGCCTTGCCGACGATGTCCTCGACGGACTGGCTGGTGATGCCCTGCGACACCGGGATCGAGATCTGCGTGCCGCCCTCGAAATCGATACCGAAGGTGAACTGGCGCACGCCGATCGAGATGATGCCGACCGCGAGGATCAGCGCGGTCACGAGGTACCACATACGGCGTTTGCCGATGACCTCGAAGGCGCCGGTGCCGGTATAGAGGCGCGAGAGGAACGACCGGGAGGTGTCGGCGTGGAAGTCGGCATCACTGCCGGCGATCGTCACCGCCGTCGCGGTCGCGGTACCCGACTCCTCGCCCGTCGTCGTGCTGCCGGTCGGTGCACCGCTGCTCCGATTGCTGCCGGTCATTTCGCCGATCCCTTCGTCGGACCAGAGGGGGTCGAGTCGGTTGATGTCGAGGCCGCGCCTGCCGGTGCCGCGCTTGCCGGCGTCTTGGACGGACTGAGGTTCGACACCCGTTCGGCCCGTGAGGTTCTGCGCGCTCGCGCGACCTCGCTGACCGCACCGAGTCCGTTGACCCGCGGTCGCGACAGGAACTCCGAGCGGCTGGCGAGCACGACGAGCGGGTGCGTGACCAGGAACACGACCACGATGTCGAGGATGGTGGTCAGGCCGAGGGTGAAGGCGAATCCGCGCACCTCGCCGACGGCGAGGATGTAGATGACCGCCGCGGCCAGGAAGCTGACGGCGTTACCCGACCAGATCGTGCGTCGCGCGCTCGCCCAGCCGCGCGGGACCGCGGACCGGAAACTTCGTCCCTCACGCATCTCGTCCTTGATGCGTTCGAAGTACACGACGAAGGAGTCTGCGGTCATACCGATACCGATGATCAGACCGGCGATACCGGCCAGATCCAGGGTGAACCCGATCCAGCGACCGAGCAGCACGATGATGCCGTAGACCATCACCAGCGACAGCAGCAACGACGCCACGGTGAGGAAGCCGAGCATGCGGTAATAGGCCAGCGCGTAGATCAGCACCGCGATCAACCCGATCGCACCGGCCAGGAGGCCGGCCCGCAACGAGGACAGACCCAGTGTGGCCGAGACGGTTTCGGCGTCGGAGGTGGAGAACGACAACGGCAGTGAACCGTACTTGAGCACGTTGGCGAGATCGGTGGCCTCGGCTTCGGTGAACGGCGAGCCGGTGATCTGGGTGGCCCCGCTGATCGCCTGGTTGATCACCGGCGCCGACACCACGCGGGTGTCGAGGGTGAACGCGGTCTGCTTGCCGATGTTGTTGGCGGTGTACTCCGGCCAGGTCGTCGCGGCGGCGCCCTTGTATTCGAGGCTGACGATCCACTCACCGGTCTGTGGGTCGGTGCCCGCACTGGCCGATTTCACATCCCGCCCATCAATGATCTCCGGCCCGAGCAGGTACACGGTCTTGCCGTCGGTGGAGCAGGCGACCAGGTATTCCTTCGGGTCGTCGTTGCCCAGCAGTGGGTCGTTGGCGCCGTTGGCGCAGTTCATCTTCGACATGTAGCCCTGCAGCGCCTGGGTGTTGGCGCCGGCGGGAGCCTGCCGGTTCTTCTTCTCCTGGGCGATCTGCGCGGCCACCTGGTCGGCGGGGAGTTCGTTGGAGTCCTGGGTGCGCGTGGTGTTGGGCGGCTGCGGCGTCGCCGGTGCCGAGGTCTCGACCGGACGCACGTACAGCCGGGCGGTCTGACCCAGCGATTTCGCCTGGGAGCCGTCCTGGCCGGGCACGGTGATGACCAGGTTGTTCCCGCTGACCACGACCTCCGAGCCGCTCACGCCGAGCCCGTTGACGCGCTGCTCGATGATCTGCTTCGCCTGGTTCAACTGGTCGCGGGTCGGCGCCTGGCCGTTGTCGGTGCGGGCGGTCAGCGTCACGCGGGTCCCGCCCTGCAGGTCGATGCCCAGCTTCGGTTCGGGCGAGCCGCCACCGGTGAGGAAGACGAGGAGATAGACGAGGGCGAGGAGCGCGACGAACGCCGTCAGCGGCTGCCACGGCGGGATCTCGATCGACGACGAGCGGCCCGGCGGACGGCGCCGGGTGCCCTTCTTCGATCCCCCCGCCGACCGCGATCGGGTCGATTGGGCCGGCGCCTTCCGCCCGCCGGGACCTGCCGTCCCGGTCGAATCGGCGGCGGTTCCCTTCGATTCGGCCCCACGCGAAAAACTCACGTACTCGATCTCCTTTGATGAGCGTCGACCGGCGCACCTGGGCACACTCGTCGACGCGGACTACGCGGCGCGAACAGCCCGAGGGCCTCGATCGCGCGATCGAGTGGCCACTCTACTGCCCCGCCCGCGCAGAACGGCACGCCACCGCCCCCGACGGCCCGGCGTCACGGGCGACAGCCCTCCCCCCGGTGGGCCCGACGGGTCGGTCAAGCGGCCTGCGGTCGGTGTCGGGTGTTCCTACTTGTCCGAGTCGGCGGACGTGTCGCCGCCGGACTTGTCGAGGTTCGGCCGATCGGTGGTGACGTCGGTGGGGGTGATCGTCTCGGGCGCCTCGTCGATCGCCTCGGCGTCGGCCGCGGCGAACGGCGGGGTGTAGCCGGGGTAGGTCGCGGCGGCCTCGTCGGTGGGTATCACGCGCATGACGGCCAGCCGGTTCCATCGGGTGACCAGGCCGGTCGCGATCTCGACGTCGATGTACTCCGACGAGGTCGCGTCGATCACGGTGCCGAAAAGTCCGCTCGACAGCTGGATGCGGGTACCGGTCTGGACGGAGTTCTGCATTTCCTGCGTCTCGGCGGCACGCTTCTTCTGCTTGCGCACCGAGAAGAACATGAAGCCGACCATCAGGACCAGCAGAAGTGGGAGAAACAGAGATTCCATCGAGGTGTCGTCGTCCTTGTCGTATCGAGATCGTCACCCGCGGCGCGGCGCTGATGCCACGCTCGGCGGGTCGCCGGTGAGGGGCTCCGGCGAAGTCACGCGCCCGCGACCCGTCGCCCCGGGGTGATGATGATGACCACCGGTGACGTCGGCGCCGAGCGCACGCACTCCCTCAAGTGTGCCATGCGGGGCAAGTCGCTCCCAACGCCGAGAATGTCGGCTTTGTCGCATATATGCCGCAATGGCGCGATGAGAGGGTCGGACCTTCCTCGCCGTGGGCGCTCAGATGTCGTCGAACAGCGACGGGCTGCCCATCTCGCGCGGGCGGACCCCGAAGGTCGCGTTGAGTGCACCGGCGGGCGGTGTGAGTCCGAGGTGGTGCCACGCCGCTGCGGTCGCCACGCGTCCTCTCGGTGTGCGTGCGACCATCCCGGCGCGCACCAGGAACGGTTCGCACACCTCCTCGACGGTCGCCGGCTCCTCGCCGACGGCCACCGCCAGTGTCGACACCCCGACCGGCCCGCCACCGAATGCCCGGATCAATGCATCCAGGACGGCGCGGTCGAGGCGGTCGAACCCCAGTTCGTCGACGTCGTAGACGGCCAGCGCCGCACGTGAGATGTCGACGGTGATCACCCCGTCCCCGCGGACCTCGGCGTAGTCACGAACGCGCCGCAACAACCGGTTGGCGATGCGGGGCGTGCCCCGGGAGCGGCTCGCGATCTCCGAGGCGGCGTCGGCCTGCAGGTCGATGCCCAGGATCCCCGCCGATCGGCGCAGCACCCGGACCAGCTCGCCCGTCTCGTAGAACTCCATGTGTGCGGTGAACCCGAAGCGGTCACGCAGCGGGCCGGTCAGCGATCCGGATCGGGTGGTGGCCCCGACCAGGGTGAACGGTGCCACGTCGAGCGGAATCGAGGTCGCGCCGGGTCCCTTGCCGACGACCACGTCGACCCGGAAATCCTCCATCGCCAGATACAGCATCTCCTCGGCGGGCCGGGCGATCCGATGGATCTCGTCGATGAACAGCACGTCACCCTCGACCAGGTTGGACAGCATCGCCGCGAGGTCGCCGGCGCGTTCGAGAGCGGGCCCGGAGGTGACCCGGATGGCCGCACCCATCTCCCCGGCGATGATCATCGCCAGCGACGTCTTGCCCAGACCGGGTGGCCCCGACAGCAGGATGTGGTCGGGAGTGCTGCCGCGTTTCTTCGCGCCGTGCAGCACCAGCTCGAGCTGTTCACACACCCGCGGTTGGCCGATGAACTCGGCGAGCGATCGCGGACGCAGCCCGGCGTCGAAGTCACCGTCGGAGCGCACCGGGGTCGCACTGACCTCCCGCTCCTCCTCGAGTCCATCGTCGGGGAGGCGGTCGTCGGCGAGGCGGTCGTCGGGGTTCATGCGGACTTCCCGAGCAGGGCCAGCGACCGGCGCAGCGCCATCGACGCGTCCGCATCCGGTTGCTCGGCGAGCACCGCGGCGACCGCCTTCTCCGCCGGCGCCGCGGTGAAGCCGAGTCCGACGAGCGCCTCGGCGACCTGACCGGCCACCCCGACCGGCCGCGCTCCCGCACCGCCGGCGACGTCGGCGACCGGCCGGTCGACCTTGTCACGCAGTTCGACGACGAGCCGCTCGGCGACCCGCTTCCCGATACCCGGCACGCTCGTCAACGCCTTCACGTCGGAATCGGCCAGCGCCCGCCGCAACGCATCGGGCTCGAGTACCGCCAGCGTCGCCATCGCCAGACGTGGCCCGACACCGGTGACCGTCTGCAGCAGGGCGAACAACGCACGGGCGTCGGGTTCGGTGAACCCGTACAGGGTCATCGAGTCCTCGCGCACGATCATCGAGGTCAGCAGCGTCATCTCGTCGCCGCGTCGCATCCGCGAGAGTGTGTCGGGGGTCGCCAACACCCGGTAGCCCACCCCGGCGCAGTCGATGACGACGTGGTCGAGGGCGACCTCGACCACCGGTCCGCGTACCGACGCGATCATGAGCTCGTCCCCTTCCGCCCGGCCGGCACCGTCGCCGCGCGCGCCGCGGCGACCCGTTGCCGGTGTACCCGGGCCATCTGTTCGGCGCGCTGCTGTGCCTGTGCCATCCGTTCGATCATCGGTCCCCGCCAGCAATGGCAGATCGCGAGCGCGAGGGCGTCGGCGGCATCGGCCGGGCGGGGTTTGGTCTGCATTCCGAGGATACGGGTCACCATGGCGGTGACCTGCGCCTTGTCGGCGCGGCCGCTGCCGGTGACCGCGGCTTTCACCTCCGATGGGGTGTGAAAACGCACCGGCACGTCGCGTTGACCTGCGGCCAGCGCGATGACCCCGCCGGCCTGCGCGGTGCCCATCGCCGTCGACACCTGGTTCTGGGCGAAGACACGCTCGATCGCCACCACATCGGGCTGGTGGATGTCGAGCCACTGGCTGGCCGCGGTGTACACCGCGAGCAGGCGTTGGGCGAGTTCCATGTCGGTGGGTGTGCGGACCACATCGACGTCGAGGGCGGTCACACTGCGACCACTCCCCGACTCGACCAGCGCGATCCCGCACCGGGTCAGCCCCGGGTCGACGCCCATCACCCGCACTCGACACTCCTCCACCGACAACGAACAGTTGTTCGAGATTCTAGCGACGCCGACCGACAGAGAGTGGGATCGACACGGCAACCCGTGGCGAACGAACACGGCCGAACCGTGGAGAATACGGCCGTGCCCGCCTACCGCCCGATCGACCCCGAGGGCCTGGTCGTCACGTGCGCCGAGAGGTGCGCGGCCCTGCCCGGTCAACCGGTGGTCGGGATCGACGGTGCGGTGGCGGCCCGGCCGGACCTGTTGGCGCTGCGGGTCATCGAGGTGCTGCGCTCCCGCGGACGTGCGGCGGAGGTCGTCCGGGTCGGCGACTACGTCCGCCCGGCCTCGCTGCGGCTCGAATGGGGACCGCACGACCCCGAGGCGTTCACCACCTCGTGGTACGACTTCGCGGCGCTGCGCCGGGAGGTACTCGACGGTATCCGCGACCACCGACGATGGTTGCCGCGGCTCTGGGATGAACTCTCCGACAGGTCATTTCGCGATCAACGGCTCGATGCCGCCTGCCAGATCACTCTGATCGCCGGTGAGATGGTAGTGCGCGACGATCTCGACCTGGACCTGACGATCGCGCTGCGGATGAGTCGCGCGGCACTGTTACGCAGGACGCCGTCCGACCGGCAGTGGACGATCGACCCGTTGCTCGACCATCAACGCGACGCACCCGACCCCGACGTCGAGGTCCGCTACGACCAACCGGACCGGCCGGCGCTGCGGGGTTGAGGGCTGAGCGGTTGACACAGCTGAACCGATGCCGGCTGCGGTGTCGGGGGCTCAGCTGTCGAGTTCGGCGAGCACCTCGTCGCTGACGTCGACATTGCTGTACACGTTCTGGACGTCGTCGGAATCCTCGAGCGCGTCGATCAGCTTGAACACCTTGCGCGCCCCCTCGGCGTCGACGGGCACCTCCACCGACGCACGGAAGTCGGCCTCGGCCGATTCGTAGTCGATGCCGGCCTCCTGCAGGGCGGTACGCACCGCGACGAGATCGGTCGGCTCGCTGACCACCTCGAACGTCTCGCCGAGGTCGTTGACCTCCTCGGCGCCGGCGTCGAGTACGGCCATCAGGATGTCGTCCTCGCTCTGACCGTTCTTCTCCAGCGTCACCACACCCTTGCGGGTGAACAGGTAGGCCACCGACCCGGGATCGGCCATGTTGCCGCCGTTACGGGTCATCGCGGTCCGCACCTCGCCGGCGGCGCGATTGCGGTTGTCGGTGAGGCACTCGATGAGGATGGCGACACCGTTGGGTCCGTAGCCCTCGTAGGTGATGGTCTGCCAGTCGGCGCCACCGGCCTCTTCGCCGCCGCCCCGCTTGCGGGCCCGCTCGATGTTGTCGTTGGGCACCGACGACTTCTTGGCCTTCTGGATCGCGTCGTAGAGAGTCGGGTTGCCGGCGGGGTCACCACCACCGGTGCGCGCAGCGACCTCGATGTTCTTGATCAGCTTGGCGAACATCTTGCCGCGCTTGGCATCGATGACGGCCTTCTTGTGCTTGGTGGTCGCCCATTTGGAATGGCCGCTCATACGCTCTTCCGATCCTTCCCGTGCACCGGAGGAGCCCCTGACGGGGAGATCCGGGCATGACTTCTGTGGAACACGTCACTACTCGTCGAACACGTCGGAGATCGATTCTACCGACGCGCCACCCGCCTCAACCGCGCACCATGTCGACGAAGTGCGCGTGCACCCGCCGATCACCGGTCACCTCGGGGTGGAACGAGGTGGCCAGCACATTGCCCTGCCGCACCGCGACGACCCTCTCGGCGGCCGGGCCGCCGGGCACCCGGGCGAGCACCTCCACGTCGGCGCCGACCTTCTCCACCCAGGGCGCGCGGATGAACACCGCACGCATCGACGGTCCGCCCTCGGTGATGTGTTCGACGTCCAGGTCGGTTTCGAAGGACTCGACCTGACGGCCGAAAGCATTGCGGCGCACCGTGATATCGAGGGCATCGAGATGCCGGGCGTCGGGTCGCGTGTCGAGGATATGGGAGGCGAGCAGGATCATCCCGGCGCACGAGCCGTAGGCGGGCATGCCCTCGGCGAGCCGCTCGCGCAGCGGTTCGTACAACTCGAAGATCCCCAGGAGTTTGCTCATCGTGGTCGACTCGCCACCGGGGATCACCAGACCGTCGACCCGGTCGAGTTCGGTCGGGCGTCGGACTGCGGACGCCTGCGCGCCGGCACCGGTCAGCGCGGCGAGATGCTCGCGGACGTCACCTTGGAGCGCGAGCACCCCGATCCGAGGTCGGGCGCCGCTCACCGGTTCTGCCGGGCGTGCTGATCGGCGGGCATCACGCGCCCGGTCCGGCTCAAGCCCTCTTGGGTCACCGCGGCCACCATCCGTCCGGCCCGGTCGAAGATGCGGCCCTGGGTCAGGGTGCGCCCGGCACCCGCCGACGGCGACGTCTGGTCGTAGAGCAGCCACTCGTCGGCGCGGAAGTTTCGCATGAACCACATCGCGTGGTCGAGGGACGCCGATTGGGGTTCGACGCCGGGATGGGGCACCTTTGAGGACCCGAGCAGGGTCATGTCGCTCATGTAGGCCAACGTGCACACGTGGATCGTCTGATCATCCGGCAACGGTTTGCGGTATCGGAACCACACCCGTTGCTGGGCGACGAAGAACGGTGAGGTGACCAGTTTGTCGGCCGGAACGATGCGGATGTCGAAGTTGTCCCACTCCTTGAACACCGCTTTTTCGTCGTCGCCGGCCAGGACGTGCCGGTCGGGCAGGTCCTCGGGGGCCGGTGCGGGCGGAATGGGGTCCTGATGTTCGATGCCCTCGTCGGTGGTGACATGGAACGACGCCGACATCGTGAAGATGGCCTCGCCGTTCTGGATTCCGGTCACGCGACGGGTGACGAAGGAACGGCCGTCACGGATGCGGTCGACGAGGAAGACCGCGGGAATGTCGGGGTTGCCGGGCCGCAGGAAGTACCCGTGCAGCGAATGCACCGAGAACTCGTCGGAGACGGTCCGTGTCGCCGAGACCAGCGCCTGGCCGGCAACCTGTCCGCCGAAGGTGCGTTGGAGCTGACTCTCGAAGGCCCCGCCCCGATAGATGTCGGTCTCGATGCGCTCGACCCTGAGGACGTCCTCGATCTCTGCCACCCGACCAGTATCCCGTATGCGTTCCGTCGACACTCGAAAGGGCCTGCGCAGACGGCTCGCCGCGCGGACGCCGTGGGCACCGGGTGCCCGGATTCCTCACAGCTCGTCGAGACGAACCAGACCATCCTGAACGGCGCGCGCGACGAGCGCCGCCTTGGTCGGCGCGGTACGGCCGATCTCGGCGTACTTGGCGCGGATGCGGGTCAGGTGGGTGTTGACGGTGCCGAGCGAGATGAACAGCTCCTGCGCCACAGCGGGTTTCGAGTCCACCATCAGCCAGGTGCGCAGCACCTCGATCTCGCGGTTGGTCAGGCTCGGCCGGGGCAGTTCGGGAGCGGCGGCCTCCTCGACGGGTTGCGGCGCCTCGGGAACCAGGCGCATGTGCGGGCCGGCCGGCATCGGCTGCTGACCGGGCAACGGCATCCGGCGGGCCGCGAGGCGCGCGAGCGCCTCGGTACGCCGACGGTCGGCCTCGGCGCGGCGACGAGCGGCCTGGGCGAGCTGACTGGCGGGGATGTGGGAAACGACTGCGGTCATGGTGTCCTCCTGGATTCGCGTCATGCGTTGGGCTCCGTTGCCCCGATGCAGAAGACGTTATGAGCGATCCGACGGGAGGTCGATGGGGAGAACTCCCCTGCCCATGGGTAGAACTACCCATGGGATAAGCGCAGGTCAGAAGGGGTAATTTCGAGCCGGTGAGGAGTTGTTGCCACGACTACCCATGCGTCGTTCCCCAGGAAGGGGGAACGGGCCCCGACATCAGCTCGCGGCGTTGCGCGCGGCTTCGGCGTCGATCAGCGGGAGATCGTCGCGGGTGACGATGCGGGAGGCGACCGCGTACTCGACCAGACGGGCGCGGCGGTTGCTGGCGAGCTTGCCGCCCCCGGCGCGCATCCCGCTGACCCCGAGTTGATCGAGCTTGTCGCAGACGTTGTCGAGTTTGCGGTTGAACTTCGTCAGCGGCCACCCCAACCGGGCGGCCGCCTTCGCCGACGACGGGATCGCGCTGGCCCCGGTGCCCTCGCGCCGCAGGATCTCTTCCGCGAGCACGACGATGAGCAGTTTCTGGCTCTCGGTGAGCATCGGGACGCCCTGGGTGGTGCGACCGCCGATGAAGGACTGCTCGGTGAGCGGGCGCACCTGTGGGGCCGTGGCGTAGACGCTGAGTTCGTAGGTGGTCGGGCCGGCGGTGAACACGATCGTCGTCTCGCCGAACACCAGCGGCATACGAGCACCCGGGCCGAGGGTCGCCGAGAACCCGACGTCGCCGGCCGACACGCTCGCCGAGAGGTGGGTGCCCAGGTTGGTGAGCCACCACAGTCCGTTTTCGTTGTGCAGCACCAGGAATCGGCGATGCAGATAGGGGTTGTCGTCGACGGAGAGGTCGGCTTCGCGCCCGACGGTGAATCGTCGGTCACCCATCAACGGATAGCGCTCACCGCAGTATTCGACGTAGGTCATTCCCGGGGGCACCGGAGTGCTCCCCGAATGCTCCGACCCCGGATGTCGCGGTTCAGGAATCATTCATCCGACCCCGATCACTTCTCCGGCGTGGGCTCCACGTCGCCCCCGTCGGTTGCGGTCCCGTCGGCCACGGTTTCCGAGGCCACCGTTTCTTCCGCTTGTTCGGCCCCTGCGTCCTGGGCCCCTGCGTCGTGAGTTCCTGTCTCCTCGACAGCCGCCCCGTCGATCGCGGTGCCGTCGACCCCCGCGTCGTCCGCCGCAGCGCCGTCGACCCCAGCGCCGTCGCCCTCAGCACCGTCCGCGTCGCCGTTCACGGCGGGCATCCGGATGGTCGGGACCGATTCGTGGACCTCGACGACGATCACGGTCACGTTGTCGTGAGCGCCGAGTTCCAGTGCGGCGTCGACGAGTTCGTCCGCGGCGTCGACGACGCCGCCGGCGTCACCGAGGATGCGGGCGATCTCGTCGTCGGGTAGTTCCCCGGTCAAACCGTCCGAGCACATGAGCAGGATGTCGCCCGGCAACGCGACGGTGCTGAAGTAGTCGGCGACGGGCTCGATCATGCCCGCGCCGAGCGCTCGGGTGATCACGTTGCGGCGCGGATCGGTGCGGGCGTCCTCGGGGGTGAGGAACCCGGCATCGATGAAGTCCTGGACCTGCGAGTGATCGCGGGTCAGCTGCTGCAGGGTGCCGTGCTGGAACCGGTAGGTGCGCGAGTCGCCGATGTTGAGGATCAGCCAGTGCGGCTCGCCCTCGACGGTGACCAGCACCGCACCGGTCGTCGTGGTTCCCGCGCGGCGTTCCGAGGAGGTCTCGATGTCGGAGATCCGGGCCTGCGCCTCGTCGAGGAGGTCGATGAGGGCCTTCTGCGTCTCGATCAGCTCGCCGGCACTCGTGGCAGCCGACAGCGTCAGCAGCGCCGCCTCACTGGCGAGTTCCCCGCTGTCGTGCCCGCCCATACCGTCGGCCAGCAGGTACTTTCCCGGCATGGCCAGAGCAGCGTCCTCGTTGGTCTCACGCACCCGGCCGACGCTGCAACGCACCGCCCACTCCAGACGCAGATCCTCCACGAAGTGGGTGCCCGAGGTCGCCTCGTCGCGGACGATGCTCACCGAATCCATGGTCAGCAGATCCTACCGGCGAGACCTCGCCGGATAGCGTCGGACCACACCGGAAAACAGCCGTTCGGTCGACGGATACTCGCGGTCAGGACGGTCACCAACCTCGTTCGGCGAGCCGGTGCGGCGCCGGGATGTCGTCGACGTTGATCCCGACCATCGCCTCACCGAGTCCGCGCGAGACCTTCGCCAGCACGTCGGGGTCGTCGTGGAAGGTCGTCGCCTGCACGATCGCGGCCGCACGCTGCGCCGGGTTGCCGGACTTGAAGATGCCCGATCCGACGAACACGCCCTCGGCGCCGAGTTGCATCATCATCGCCGCATCGGCCGGGGTCGCGATGCCACCGGCGGTGAACAAGGTGACGGGCAGCTTGCCCGCCCGCGCGACCTCGGCAACCAGCTCGTAGGGCGCCTGCAGCTCCTTGGCGGCCACATACAGCTCGTCGGTCGGCAGCGAGCTGAGCCTGCGGATCTCGTCGCGGATCTTGCGCATGTGCGTCGTCGCGTTCGAGACGTCGCCGGTGCCGGCCTCACCCTTGGACCGGATCATCGCCGCTCCCTCGGTGATACGGCGCAGCGCCTCACCGAGATTGGTGGCACCGCAGACGAACGGCACCGTGAACGCCCACTTGTCGATGTGGTTGGCGTAGTCGGCCGGGGTCAGCACCTCGGACTCGTCGACGTAGTCGACGCCGAGGCTCTGCAGGATCTGGGCCTCGACGAAGTGGCCGATACGGGCCTTGGCCATCACGGGGATCGATACCGCGGCGATGATCCCGTCGATCATGTCCGGATCACTCATCCGCGAGACGCCACCCTGGGCACGGATGTCGGCGGGCACACGCTCGAGCGCCATCACCGCGACCGCGCCGGCGTCCTCGGCGATCTTGGCCTGATCGGGGGTGACCACGTCCATGATCACGCCGCCCTTGAGCATCTCGGCCATGCCCCGCTTCACCCGCGCGGTGCCCTGTCCGGACTCGGGGGTGCCGTGGTGTCCGTTGATCGCGGACGTCGCATCAGACCCGGGGGTGGTCCCGGACTGGGGTTGGCTCACTGGAGGTCTCCTGATTCGCGGTTCTTCGAGTCTCGGCGACGGCGCAGCCCTCGGCTGCGCAGCGCGTCCCACCAGGATAGGTGAGGTGTCCGGCGCACTCGCCACACACCTCGGTTTGGCCGACTCCGCTCAGTCGGCGGTGCCGGGGGTCACCCGCTCGACGATCTCGAAATACTCGGGTCGCTGTGCGCGTCCGCCCAGGCGCAACAACCGCACCAGGAAGCGGTCGGCCAGGCTGAGGGTGTCGCGGACGGCGTCGTTGTAGAAGCGGCGGGCCATCATCACCCGGGTCTCGGCGTCGGCCAATTCGGCGATCAGTCCCGGTGGACGGACCGACGGGTCCACCCTGCTCAGCGCCGTGGACAAGGCATTCTCGGCATCCTCGCGGGAGGCGCGCGGAGCGTGCTCGGCGGCGTCGGCACAGGCGGCGAGGTGCCGTGCGGCGGTGGCGATCTCCGGATCACCGGAGTCCTCCATCCACGCGGTGAGTACCCGCACCACCACGGTTCGACGCTCCAGTGCCGCCTCCAGCGCCTGCCAGGCGAGGTCGACGCGGACGTTGAGCCGGTCGAGCCGATTCGCGCGACTGTAGGCCCAGGCACCGATGATCACCAGGATCGCCACGACGATCACGACCACCACGATCGTCAACGCCGACATCTCCTCCACCCCCTCGGTTCGTGCGGCACGACGTCAGTCCGACACCACGACCGGGCCGGCACCGACGGTGACGGTCTCGTACACGCGCATGATCTGATCGGCGACCCGCGACCAGTCGTAGCGGGCCGCGCGGGCACGTGCGGCCCGCACCTGGTCGGCGCGGGCGTCGTCGTCGGCGAGTAGTTCGATCAGTCCCGACGCCAGTTCGTCGGCGGCGCCGACCGTGAACAGCCGGCCCGCCCGGCCGTCGTCGAGCACGCGCCGGAACGCGTCGAGTTTGCTGGCGATCACCGCCGCGCCGGCGGCCATGGCCTCGACGAGCACGATGCCGAAGCTCTCGCCACCGAGGTTCGGCGCGCAGTACACCTCGGCCGAGGCCAGCGCGCGGGCCTTGGTGGCGTCGTCGACCTGACCGAGGAACACGAGGTGGTCGGCGAGATCTCCGGCGCGGCGACGCAACGCCTTCTGGTTACCACCGCCGACCACGAGGACCCGCAGGTCGCCGAATTGCTCCACCACCGTGGGCAGTGCGCGCATGAGGATGTCGATGCCCTTGCGGGGCTCGTCGTAGCGACCGAGGAACAGCACCGTACGCCCCGGCCACGGATAGCCGTCGAGGGGTTCGGCGTCGGCGAACGATCCGACGTTGATGCCGTTGGGGATCTCCACCGCGTCGGAACCCAGCGACTCCATCTGCCATCGTCGTGCCAGTTCACTGACCGCGATCTTGCCCGAGATGCGCTCGTGATAGGGCCGCAGCATGCCTTGGAAAGTGCTGAGCCACAACGATTTCGACGTCGATGTGTGGAATGTCGTGACGATCGGCCCGGAGGCCACCATCAGTGCCATCATCGACAGGCTCGGCGAATTGGGTTCGTGGACGTGCAACACGTCGAAGTGGTTGTCGGCGATCCAGCGACGCAGTCGTCGATATCCGTTGGGGCTGAAGTTCACCCGCGATACCGAGCCGTTGTAGGGAATGGCGAGCGCCGGGCCGCCGGAGACGACGTAGTCGGGTAGGTCGGTGTCACCGTCGGCGGGGGCGATCACGCTGACATGGTGTCCGCGTTCGATGAACACCGCGGCGAGTTCGGCGACGTGCGCCTGCACTCCGCCGGGGACGGAGAACGAGTACGGGCACACCATGCCGATCCTCATGTGCTCTCCCCGGCCCCGTGCACCCGATCACGCTGGCGCTCCGACCAGTCGGCTTCCCACAGGGGCTGCAGCATGTGCCAGTCGGCGGGGTGTGCGGCGATGTTCTCGGCGAAGGTGTCGGCGAGCGCCTGGGTCGCGGCCTCGACACCGACGGATACGTCGATCTCGTTGCTGACGGTGATCTGCGAGCCGGGCGCGTCGGTGAACCAGTGGTGCACCGGCAACAAGCCGGCTCCGGTCTCGATGGCCAGCCGCGCCGAGCCCGCAGGCATGCGGGTGCGTTCGCCGAAGAAGGTGACCGGGACGCCGTGGCGCGCGATGTCGCGTTCGCCGAGCAGGCACACGATTCCGCCGGCGCGAAGGCGCTCGGCCAACAGGCCGAACGGTGGCTGCTCGCCGCCGGAGAGCGGAAAGATCTCGAATCCCAACGACTCCCGGTAGTCGACGAACCGACGGAACAGCGATTCCGGTTTGAGTCGTTCGGCGACGGTGGCGAAACTCCCGCGGTTCTGCACCAGCCAGACGCCCGCCATGTCCCAGTTGCCCGAGTGCGGCAGCGCCAGGACCACACCCTTGCCGCGGTCGAGAGCCGCATCGAGTCGTGCCTGATCAGGGGGTGGGACGACGACGGTCTCGGCGGTGGCCGCCAGGTCCTGCGCGGGCAGACGGAAGGCCTCGTACCAATACCGCGCATAGGAGCGCATCGCATCGGCGACGAGGTCGTCGGGGACCTGGGCGCCGGTGGTGCCGAGGACCCGGGCGAGATTACGGCGCAACTGCTCCGGTCCGCCATTGCGGCGCCCGGCGAAGGCACCGGCCCGGTCGAAGGCGGCGCGCGCCGGTCCGTCCGGAGCATGGCGGACACCGGCCCACCCGGCCCGATAGCCGAGGTCGGCGGCACCCGCGGACAGCCGCTCGAGTGCTGACCCCACCCTCGTCGACCCGCTCACCGGGCGTCCGCGCCGGGTTCGGTTCCGGCCCCGTCCGGCCCGTCGGAATCGGCGGCTGCCGCGGCCATCGGGATCAGTTCACGCGCGCCGGGTGACGCCGCGATCGACCACATGCGCTGACCGACGGTGATGACCGAGCCGACCGCGAGCAACCACATCGCAACATGGATGGCCCACCACAGACCCAGTCCGGTCAATCCGGCCCCGACGAGCACGATGATGAGCCGGTCGGGTCGCTCGATGAGACCGCCGTCGCCGTCGAGGCCGGCAGCTTCGGCGCGGGCCTTCGCATACGAGATGACCTGAGAGGTCACCAAACAGATCAGGGTGGCGACGAAGAGCAGCTGGTGCGGGTGGGTCCAGGCACACCACCAGGCCAGTCCGGCGAAGATCGCGCCGTCGGCGATCCGGTCGCAGGTCGCGTCGAGCACCGACCCGAAACGGGTGCCACCACCGCGGGCTCGCGCCATCGCACCGTCGAGCATGTCGAACATCACGAACAGCCAGATGACCATCGTGCCCCAGAACAACTGCCCCATCGGGAACAGCGTCAGCGCCGCGGCCACCGAGGCCACGGTGCCGATGAGCGTCATCATGTCGGGGGTGAGTCCGGTGCGCAGCAACGCCCGCCCGATGGGCAGCGTCACCTTCGACACCGACGCGCGGCCCCGGATGCTCAGCACCGATGCGCTCCTTCTCCCCGATCGAGATTCACCGCTCGCCCCGCCCCTCACCGAGCCCTTGACCTGCACCGAACCGTTCCCACGCCTCCGCGAGGAGGTGACGGGTATCGCGCAGCAATTGCGGCATGACCTTCGCGCCGCCGACCACCGTGATGAAGTTCGCATCCCCCACCCAGCGCGGAACGATGTGCTGGTGCAGGTGTTCGGCCAACGATCCCCCCGCGGCGTAACCGAGGTTCAAACCGACGTTGAACGCGTTGGGGTTCGAGACCGACTTGATGGTGCGGATCATCCGCTGGGTGAAGGCCATCAGCTCGGCCGACTCCCCCGGCGTCAACGCCTCCAGGTCGGCGACCTGCCGATACGGCACGACCATCGTGTGCCCGGGGTTGTACGGGTACAGGTTGAGCACCGCGTAGACGTGCTCACCGCGCGCGACGATCAACCCGTCCTCGTCGGTCATCGTCGGGATGTCGAGGAACGGATGCCCGGTGGACTTGGTCGCCGGCGGGTCGGCGGTGATGTAGGTCATCCGATGCGGACTCCACAACCGCTGCAACCGATCCGGATCGCCGGTGCCGCAGTCCCGGATCTGCTCGTCGGTGCTCTGCTCGTTGGCGCTCGGCTGGTCGGCTCCGCGGTCCTCAGCCATCGTGGTCCCCACCCGCCCCGGCGGCGATGAGCTCACTGGTCGGCGAATCGTTGCGACGGGCGCCGATCCACTCGGCGATCGTCTCGACCGCCTGCGCCGTGGGCACGCCGTTGACCTGGGTTCCGTCGCGGAAGCGGAAACTCACCGCGCCTGCGGCGACATCGCGTTCGCCCGCGAGCAGCATGAACGGCACCTTTCCGGTGGTGTGGGTGCGGATCTTCTTCTGCATGCGGTCGTCAGAATAGTCGACCTCCGCGCGGATTCCGCGTTTCTTGAGGTCGTCGACGACGCCTTGCAGATGATCGGCGAAGGTGTCGGCGACCGGGATGCCGACCACCTGTACCGGCGACAACCACGCCGGGAACGCGCCCGCATAGTGCTCGGTGAGTACGCCGAAGAATCGTTCGATCGAGCCGAACAACGCACGGTGGATCATCACCGGACGCTTCTTGGTGCCGTCCGGCGCGGTGTACTCGAGCTCGAAAAGCTCCGGCTCGAAGAAGTCGAGCTGCAGGGTCGACATCTGCCAGGTGCGGCCGAGTGCATCCTTGGCCTGCACCGAGATCTTCGGGCCATAAAAAGCCGCTCCGCCCGGATCCGGCACCAAGTCGAGTCCCGACGCCTCGCCGACCTCGCGCAGGGTCTCGGTTGCCTGTGCCCACAGCTCATCCGAACCGACGAACTTCTTGGGGTCCTTGGTCGACAACTCGAGATAGAAGTCGTCGAGGCCGTAGTCGGTGAGCAACTGCAGGACGAACTCCAGGGTGGTGGTCAGCTCTTCGACCACTTGCTCTTGCGTGCAATAGATGTGTGCATCGTCCTGGGTGAAGCCACGAGCACGCGTGAGCCCGTGAATCACGCCCGATTTCTCGTACCGATAGACCGAACCGAACTCGAAGAGCCGCAACGGAAGTTCCCGATAGGAGCGACCCCGGGACCGGAAGATCAAGTTGTGCATCGGGCAGTTCATCGGCTTGACGTAATAGTCCTGCCCCGGCTTTCGGACAGTACCGTCCTCGTTGTACTCGGCATCGAGGTGCATAGGCGGGAACATGCCGTCGGCGTACCAATCGAGGTGCTTGGAAACCTCGAATAGGTGCCCCTTGGTCAGGTGTGGCGTATTGACGAACTCGTACCCCGCCGCCACGTGACGGGCCCGGGAGAGGTCCTCCATCTCCTTGCGGATGATCCCACCCTTGGGGTGGAAGACCGGGAGGCCGGAACCGAGCTCATCGGGGAAGCTGAACAGGTCCAGTTCGGCGCCGAGCTTGCGGTGATCGCGTTTCTCGGCCTCGGCGAGCATCTTCAGGTACGCGTCCTGCGCCTCTGCAGACTCCCAGGCGGTCCCGTAGATGCGCTGCAGGTCGGCGTTGTCCTGATCGCCGCGCCAGTAGGCCGCCGAGCTGCGGGTGAGCTTGAACGCCGCGATGTACTTGGTGGTCGGCACGTGCGGACCACGGCACAAATCGCACCAGATGCGTTCTCCGGTTCGGGGATTGAGGTTGTCGTAGGCGGTGAGTTCGGCGCCGCCGACCTCCATCACCTCACTGTCGGCGGCCGCGCCCTTGTCGTCGATGAGTTCGAGCTTGAACGGCTCGTTCGCCAGTTCCATCCGGGCCTCGTCCTTGGAGGCGTAGACCCGACGCGAAAACCGTTGGCCCGACTTGATGATCTGCTTCATCTTCTTCTCGAGGGCGGTGAGATCCTCGGGGGTGAACGGCTCGGCGACGTCGAAGTCGTAGTAGAAGCCGTCCTTGATGGGCGGACCGATGCCGAGTTTGGCGTCGGGGAACAGTTCCTGCACGGCCTGCGCGAGGACGTGGGCGGTCGAATGCCGGATCACGCTGCGACCGGCTTCGGTGTCGGCGGCGACGGGCTCGACGTCGGTGTCGAGTTCCGGGGTCCACGACAGATCGCGCAGGTCGCCGGCCGCGTCGCGGACGACGACGATCGCCTGCGGCCCCTTGTTGGGCAGATCGTGCTCACGCAGCGCGGTGCCCGCGGTGGTCCCAGCAGGCACACGGATCGTGGCTGGGTAACTCACCTTGAGATCGTCGGGCACGGCGAACGCTCCTCACACATGTGGCGGCACCGGTCGCCGGTGCCGCCGAATTATCGATTTCGTGGTCGATCGTATCCGCGCCGGGTACGCGGGCGTGCCGGAGGATGGGCCGCGGGTCACAGGATCGGGCTCTGGGCCCAGTCGGCGTGGACGTCGAACCATCCCGCGACCGTTCCGAACACGCCCAGCACCCACAGTGAGGCCAGCACCACCACACACGTGGCCAGCCCGAACATCCCCTGCACCGACCAGTGCCGGCGCTTCATCCACTCCAGCCAGGCGTCGTAGCGGCCGCGGGCGAAGCGCAGCAACCGATGCGCCCACTCGAACTCCGACGCGAGGATGCCTAGACCGAGGAAGACGATGAGCCAACCGGGCCCGGGGTACGGGATGGCGACGATTCCGCCGGCGAGAACGACCGCGCCGACCACGCCGACGCCGATCCGGTAGGTCAGATTCAGTCGGGGGTCGCGCCGGACGATGTAGCGGCGTTGCCGTCCCCAGATGCGAAGTCGTTCCCACGCCCGCACTGTCGGCTCCCGTCCTGCTCTGGTCGATCCCGATTGTCGGTTCGATCCGTGTGATCGCCGGAGTCGTCGTCGTCCGGCGTGCCGCCAGGGTACCGATCGATGTCGAGTTCGTCGGATACCGGGCGTCGGGAGAGGCCCACGACAAGCGTCACCGCAATGGTGACGAGCAGCACCGCGACGTAGGCACCCGAATAGAAGACGACGGCCGCACCGTCGTACCAATGCACGTTCGGCCAGCGCGGCATCATGAACACGCCGATTGCGATGGCGTGATCGGAACTCTGGTAGCGCCCGCTGGTCCACCAGTTGTACGACCAGGCGAACGTGGCGAGAACCAACGCGACCGGCAGGACCCACCACCACAGGCGCCGGCGGTCGGCGAGAGTGCCTCGGTAGGCCACGTCGATCGCGACGATCAGCAACGGCACGAACCACACCCAGTGGTGGCCCCACGAGAACGGCGATGCCGCCGCCGCGGTCATGCCGGTGATGGTCACCGACAACAACCGCCAGCCCCGGCGATAGGCGAGGACCGCTGCGCACAGGCCCGCCACCACGACCACCGCGGCGACCGGCACCCACATCCACGTGGGTGCCTCGAACACGGTCCCGCCGTCGGCATACGGGTGACGGAAGGAGGTCGCACCGAAATAGGCGAGCAACTGCGAGAGGAAGCCGTTGATCGACTGGTTGGCCGGTGAATCGACGCGACCCACCCGGTCGGCCGCCCCGAGGTAGGTGGTCCAGTAGTCGCGGGAGTCGCCCGGAATGACGACGAAGGCAACCGCGACGGTCACCGCGAAGCCCACGACCACCCCGATCGCGGCGCGCCAGCGACGCAGAGCGAGCAGATAGAGAACGAAGAACCCAGGGGTGAGCTTGATCCCCGCGGCGATGCCGACCCAGAACCCCCGGACGCGAGAGTTCGGGCGGTTCAGGTCACAGAAGACGAGGTCGGCGAGGATCAGGAACATCAGGAACACGTTGATCTGGCCTAGCCAGATCGTCGTGCGGACCGGTTCGAGCGCGGTGACGGCGATGGCCAGCAGCACCGACAACGTCCACAGTCGTGCGTCGGCACGGTAGCCCAGACTGCGGAACCCGAGGAGCACGGTGATCACCAGCACGACGCCGATTGCCGCCCACCACAACAGTTTTGCGGTGGCGAATCCGACCAGGGACAGCGGCGCGAAGAGCACCGCGGCGAACGGCGGATAGGTGAAGTCCAGATCGGCGATCAGCGAGTGATGGTAGAGCGGCGCCGCGGTGACGACGGTGTGGCCGCCGGCGCGATAGACCCGCAGGTCCACTCCGTTGTGCAACAAGCCGTAGAACGGGTTGTGCATCGGGATGACGGTGATCTGCCAGACGAACACCGCGATGGCCGCAATCGCGGCAAGACCGACCAGTCCCCACCCGACGGAGCGGGGTTGCCGCCCGACGAGGGTCGCGCTGCTCGGCATGGCTAACACCGTACGACGATCCTGGGCCGATCAGAGGACTGCGGGCCCCGGACACGCCGACGACGTGAGCGGGTTACGTGGTCAGTCGAAGCGGCGGATCTCGCCGCCGGCGGCGTACGGGGACCATCCGGGATCGCCCGAGGTGGCGAACCGTACCCACGTGGCGTGCATGTCGTCGGCGATCCGCTGGTCGGGTTCGGGGCCCACGAGCGCGTGCGCCTCGTCGAGGTGATCGAAGACGAATGGGATCTCGACCGCATGCCCGGCGCGGATGTCCCCCTGCGGGCTCTCGTATCCGAACTCGTAGAGATGGGTGGAGGCCCGCTCTCCCTGAGCACTACCGCGCACCTCGGCGATCGTGGTGGTCGGGCCGGAGAACGCGGCGCGGCTCAGGGCCTCGCTCAGCGCGTCACCGGGGCTGACGCCCGCGTCGAGGCGGTTCCGCAGGAACTCGGCACCACCGTCGGTCGAGCCGAGCATCGCCGCCGCCCCCTCCTCCGTGACCGCCGACGCCCCACCGGTGGCCACCATGAAGAACCGGAACTCGTCGGCGTTCCAGCCGGCGAGTAACGGCACCGAGGCGCCCGCACCGGCCGCGATGGCGTCGACCGGCCGCGCGGTGAGCACGTCGCCGTCGATCACCGGGAACTGCGACATGATGCCGAGGCCGACCTTCACGATCGACTCACCCCATACCTGCGGATCGGGGGCCAACATGAGTTCGAGTGCGACCTGGGTCTGCGCTTTCAGCAGTTCGTCGCCGGAGACCTGACCGAGCGCGTCGGCGGTGGCGTCCACGCGCAGCAGCGCCGCGAGCCGGTCGGTGACCTTGCGCGCATCGGCGGGGTCGGCGGCCGCATTGCCGTTGCCGCTCTCCATGATCGCCCGTCCGAACAGTCCGTCCACCCGTGGCGAGGACAGCAGCGAGGCGACGCTCATGGCGCCGGCGGACTCGCCGAAGACGGTGATGTTGTCGGGGTCGCCGCCGAATGCGGAGATGTTCTCCCGCACCCACCGCAGCGCGGCGATCTGATCGAGCAGCCCGCGGTTCTCCGGAGCGCCGGCGACCGAAGCGAATCCCGGTGTGCCGAGCCGGTAATTGACGCCGACGCAGACGACGCCATCGCGGGCGAAGGTGTCCCCGGCGTACATCGTGATCCGGTTGGAACCGCGGGTGAAAGCACCCCCATGAATCCACACCATCACCGGCAGCCCGGCCCCGCCCGGGTCCGGAGTCCAGACGTTGAGGTTCAGGTAGTCGTCGCCGTCGACGATGACGTTGTCGAGGAGCGCGGCGATCGGTGCGGGGTACGGCGCCTGCGGTGCGGTCGGGCCGTAGGCGGTGGCGTCCCGAACGCCGTCCCACGACGGTGCAGGCTTGGGTGCGGCAAACGCATCGGGCCCGACCGGCGGTGCGGCGTAAGGGATTCCGAGGAATGCGGAGATCCCATCGGTGGTGCTGCCGGAGACTGCGCCGCCGGCGATCGAGACGACGGGGGCGTGAACATCAGCGCGGGTCATACCCGCCGACGCTACGCCCATGTCCGGGGTCGGCTCGGCAGAACCGCATTCGCGATACCGATGCGCTGGTGAGTGCCCGGACGCGGCACTACTCTCCAGCAATGGACATCGAGAGGGTCTTCTCCGGAGTCGCGGTCACCCTCGAGGTGATCGGCGCGGTGGCGATGATCGCCGGGTTCGTGGTGGCGGTGGTGCTCAGCGTCCGATCGTTGCGTCGCGACGAGGGTGGTGCGACCGCATTCGCCACCCTGCGCAATACCCTCGGTTCGGCGATCCTGCTCGGCCTCGAGATCCTCGTGGCCGCCGATCTGATTCGCACCATCACGTCCAAGCCGTCGATCACCGACGCCCTGATCCTCGGCATCGTGGTGCTTATCCGGACGATCCTGTCGATGTCGATCCAGATCGAGATCGAGGGCGTGTTGCCTTGGCGGCGTGCGCTTCTCACCAGTGGTGGCCAGTTGATGGGACATGCCGTCGCCGCGGATGTGCGCGCATCACGGGCGCATGCGGCGCGGGCGGATGAACCGGGGCCGTGACGAGGTGCGGCGCGGTCTCGGGTCGGTGATCGTGCACCGGGCAACGGGCGCCATGGCGACAGGCGTGCGACGCTGAGTCGGTGACGACATCGGGTGACGACGCAATGCAGCACTCCCACGGGGTCCGCAGGGGCACCGTTCACGGGCTCGACGCCCACCTCATCGAGACGCCGCACGCGCAGGCGGCGATCTCGGTGTTCGGCGGGCAGGTCGTGTCGTTCCGGCCTTTCGGGTCGGCTCACGACGCGGTGTGGGTGTCCCCGGTGTTGGCCGATCTGCCGACGCCCATCCGCGGCGGAATCCCGGTCTGCTGGCCCTATTTCGCTCGCGAGGGCCAGACCGGCGACGTTCCCTCGCACGGTTACGCGCGCACCGCCCGGTGGGCGATCACCGGAGCGGTGGTCACCGAGACCGGCGAAGTCGAGATCTCGTTGGCACCAGAGGGACTCGACCAGCTCGAGTTGCGCCTGTCGATGACCGTGCAGGTCGGCGCTACGTTGGAGCAGGGTATCCACACCCACAACCCGGGCACAGCGCCTGCGCGGCTCACCGAAGCTCTGCACAACTACTTTCGCGTCTCCGATGTCGCTGATGTCCGCGTCGAGGGGTTGGCCGGGCTGACCTATGCCGACAAGTTCGACGGCGGCGCGATCCATCCGCAGCACGGCGAATGGACGTTGCCGAGTTCCCCTGCGCGCAGCGACCGCCTGTACCCGGGGGCGGGCGGCACCTACCGGATCGTCGACCCCGGCTTCGGTCGGGTCATCGAGATCCGTGGACGCCAGGCGCGCACGGCCGTCGTCTGGAATCCCGGCGCCGACGTTGCCGCGGGCATGGCCGACGTCGGTCCGCACTGGCGCGAGTTCGTGTGTGTCGAGACGGCCAATGCCGGCCCCGACGTCGTCGAGGTTCCCGCCGGGGCCACCCACTCCATGTGGCAGACCATCTCCGTCACGCCCGTCTCATAACTCTGGGTATCGAATCTCGTAAGTCTCATAATCCACCGATGCGCCTCACGCTGGGCCGTGTCCGTAAAACACTGTCTTCGAAGACCGATCCGGCGTAGAACCTGCTGACGCCTCTGCGGTCTCATATCTCACTGCGTGTCTCGTCTCGGTAACTCGTCTTTTGAGATAGCCTCGTCGGCATGCCCACCACCGATCCGGGAGCGCAACCCGGGATGCTCCTCGGTTACGCGCGGGAAAGTTCGGATTCCCCTGCACTCGATGAGCAGATCGATCTGCTCATCGACAACGGTGTCGACCCGGAGCGCGTGTACTCCGATCACTCGCGCCACGACTCCCCCACCGCACACCGCCCGGGGCTCGACGCGCTGCTCGGCTACGCCCGCTCCGGTGACACCGTCGTGGTCGTCGGGATGGATCGGCTCGGACGCAGCACACCTGAGTTGCTGTCGACCGTGCGCACCCTCGACGACCGCAGCATCGGTGTCCGCTCGATTCGCGAGCGATTGCGTACCGACGACGACGTCGGAGCGACACTCGTCGGCGTCCTCGCCTCACTGGCGGTGGTGAACGACGAGGCCGCCCGAACACGCCAACGAACCCAACCCAGGCCGACCCGACACAGCGGCAGCTCCCCGCTCGGACGCCCCCGTGTGCTGACCGACGAACAGGTCGAACTCGCACAACGCATGCGGGACAACGGGGATCCCGTTCCGACCATTGCCACGACCCTCGGGGTCAGCCGCGCCACCCTGTACCGAACTCTCGCCGAGAAGAGGACCACTCGATGACCACCAGCAACTCCCGCGTACTCGCCTTCCCGACCGCCATTCCGCCGGAATCGGCGATCAGCGACCCCACCCTCGACGAGGCGGAATTCCAGCGCGGGTACGACGAGGCATCGGACTACCTCGCGACCTTGCCGCGTGCCTGGGCGGTCAACCACGCGACGGCGGCGTTGGCCGCCGGCGAGATCCCCCAGATCACGCAAAGTTACGAACGTGGTTATCGCGCAGCGCTATACGGTTACAGTCGGCATCCGCGGCGCTGAGATCGCCGCGGCCTCATCGCATCGACGCGGCGGCGGCGGGTTCCGAGCTCGTCGTGGTTCGGCCCATCAGATCTTGCCATGGGAATTTATCGGGGATCAGTCGATGACGTCGACGTTTCCGACGATCCCGCGGAGTGAACGACGAACAATGTTGCTTCCGAACAGCATTGAGGGCTTGCCACCAGACGTTGTCACCAGACGTTGTCACCAAGGGACAGCGTCGCCGTGGCGGTCGAGGTAGCGGAGGCCGGGTATACCCCTTTGTGCCTCGACGGTGTCGATCAGCGGTGGGATGGCCTCGGACACTTCGAGCGCAGCCTTCGGCCCACCAAGATCGGTTCTGACCCAACCCGGCGCCATCAGGAGCAGCGCTCTCCTCTCGTCGGCGTGGCGAGCGGCATGGCTTCGCATCATCTGATTCAGCGCCGACTTTGTTGCGCGGTACACCTCGAACCCTCCCGACGTGTTGTTGGTGACGCTGCCCTGCCCGGAGGACATGACTGCGATGGTCCCTGTCGGATGTACCAGGTGCTGTAGACGTTCCACGGTGCGCATGACGCTCAGAACGTTCGTCTGCATCATCCGCCCGAAGTCCTTGTCGGCGATATCGGCCGCGATCTCGTTCATCGGCGCAAGCGAGATGCCTGCGACGACGAAGAGCAGGTCGAAGACTCGCCCAGCCAGGCGCTCGGCGAGCGCGGCGAGCTGTGTCGGGTCGTCGATATCGACGTGTTCGATCTCCACCTGTCCATCGGAGCGGCGGGCGAAGTCGTGCAGAAGCGTCGGCGCTGCGCCTCGCGCAGTACCCATGACGTGCGCGCCACGGGTCGTGTACTCCTCCACGATCGCTTCGCCGAGTCCGCGAGAGGCACCTATCACCAGCACCGACTCATGGGTAAGTGCCCCCGTTGTCATTTGCTCATCCATGTCTGCCTCCTCAGTCGAGCATTTGGCTCATCACCTGTTGAGTCAACAGTACACCTCACTCATCGCTTGTAGAGTGAATCCATGGGTGAACCGAAAACCCGAGCCGAGCGTCGAGCCGTGACGGCATCGAAGATCCTGCGGGCGGCTCAGCAAGAATTCGGCGACCACGGGGTCGACGGCACAACCATTCGTGGCATCGCCCGGCGGGCGGGTGTCGATCCATCCCTCGTTCTTCAGCACTACGGATCGAAAAAGGCGCTGTTCGCGCTCGCTGTCGAGCCGGTCGACGAACTCGATGACACGGAGGTTGCGCTTCATATCAGCGTTGTCCTCGAAAGACGGATGCGCGATCTCGCGCCTGCGACCCGCGCGCTAATGCGATCAATGCTCACCTCCCCTGAGGCCACCGGTGTGATGCGCGACTACCTCCAGGAGCGCGCCGACGTCCTTGCCGCGACTTCCTCGGCGGATGACGCCGATCTCCGCGCTGCCCTGGTCGTCGCCAGCATTCTCGGCATCACCATCGCTCGGCACTTCCTCGACTTGCCCGCTCTCAATACGACCGACGGCACACTCGCGGCCGATCACCTTGCACATCTGCTCGACCCGTCTCGGCCATCGTGACGAGCACCCCTGAATCGAGCACTACTGAACTACGTGCAGCTCGAATCGAATCTCGGCCTCAGCGGCCGTGGAACCCTCACACGCGGCTGCGAAGCAAGGCAGCGATCATGGGCTGTGCCGCGGTGACCGCAACATCGAGATTCCCCACTGATGCGCGGGGACCGGTGTGCTCTTCAGCAGCGGCAAAGGTTCCGGGTCGGCCGAGAGCATCACAAGCGCGGGCATCACGAGCGGGGGCCGCGGCGATCCTCCCGCTCCGTGAGACGCAACCACCTCCTGCAACCTCCGTATGCCCGATCAGGGTCTGCGTGCCAGCGTTCGCGACCGCCACGACGCGGACGCGGACTTCGGGATCGAGAACGTGAAGTCATACGGCGTGAGTTCCTGTCGCGTCCAGCGATCGACGTTGGTCCGAGCGCAGGGGCCCAAGCCCCACCATGCGCTCAGCGACCCGCCCCGCGGTCGGCCGGCAATCGGGGCAGGCGCGACCCGAGAGGCTTGCCAGCGATCGGGTCGCCGCCCATGCCGAACCGAAGTTGCAGCGCAACCTCAGAGACCTGATCACCCTCCACGATCTGCCCGCCTCCTGAGCCCGGCGACGCCGCCGGCGAGCCGACGTCGGGCGGTGTGCCCTCAGCGTTGTCGTGCCTCGTCACGTCGTAGTACCTCGTCAACGGAGTGAGAGCGACCTGTCGCCGTCCGCCACAGCGACCGTGCGCAGCAGGTACTTGTCGCTGTCACCGGCACTGATCATCCGCATCGAGATCGTCACACGTAGGCATCACACAGCGCCCCCGTCGTGACGACCCGTGGGCGAGGGTCGTGACCGTTCGCTGATCTATTCACGCGCCCAAGTGATCTCATCAATGCTCGCGCGCTCCCGACTGGTCCCCGGTGCCGACAATTCTCCGGCGGCGTGCGCGGCAAGGCCGAAGGCGGTCATGGAGGTGACCTCGAAGTGAGGCTGAACCTCGAACTCGGCCGCGATCGCGTCCCGGTCGAACGCACGGAACTGATGCGCGTCCAACCCGACCGAAAGACCCTGGATGATCATGTGCGCCACCGCCTGCCCCAGGTCATATCGGGAGAACTCCGAGTACTCCCAGTCGGTCGTTCCCTCGACGTATACCTGCGCCAGGTTCACTACCAACAGTGAGGCATCGGGCACCCACGCCGTCGAACTACGCGCTAGATGCGGAACGATCCGACGATGCACACCGTCGCCCCGGTGCGCGACGATGAACATCCACGGTTGCGAATTCCCCGCCGATGGCGCCCGGCGGGCGGCATCGAGCAGAGTGTCGACCTGACCGGTGCTCACGGTCGTGTCTGGATCGAACGCGACCGGACTGAATCTCGTGGCCAACGCCGGATGAACCTCCGGACGGGCAGGAACCTTGCACATAGCCATACCCACAGTCTGAGGCACCCACGACGCCACGGGCCCAAGAACCCCGGAGACGTGTACTTGCGGCGTAGCCCCTGACCCACGGCATTCGACCCCGATCCACCCTGTGCACAACCGAATAGCGCAACGCATGACGAGCACCGCCCAGACGATCGACCCGGGTCGAGTTCGTGGGTGGAGAAGGGCCGGGACCGTCGTTCCGTCTGAACAGTCGTGGGCGAGCATGCAAAGGAAGCGAGCGTGGATCGGCCGTCGTCGCCGCAGAGTCAGCCACCGGACGCCAGTCGGCGTTTCCCGCTACGGCATTCGGCCGCCACCGGCGTGGGACGCACCCTCCCTGAGGGTGCGTAGACGCTGAGTATCTCTGCATCCGCTTCGGCGTCGCTGCCGAAAGGAAATTCGAGACAGCGGTGATCGATGAAGCACGCGCGGTCCAGGCGCTCAAGCTCAAAGTAGTTCCAGCTGGCCGCGAACCTCGTGCGCGGCGTCAGCGGAACGTGTCAGGGAAGATCGACCGAGATCATTAACGACGACTCCCCCGAACTGGACGGACTAGGGACGACAGGGTACGGCTCACTTGCGCGAGGGGCCGCTCGGGCATACGTGGGTCATCGGCGGCGGCTACGTCGATGGCCTCGGCAAGGCGCTCATCGCCACCAGCCCGACCTACGGGTGGCGCGACGAGGTCGCGGTCCGCGAGACCATCAGCGCCGAGAACAACGAGTTCATCGCGATCGCCGAGCGATCTGTCGTCGTCGGCTGGGAAACGGCCGTCGCGACCGCCTGGCTCACCTAGACCACCCGGCGAGTCACTGATGGGGCGGTGCCCTTTCCTCCTTTCACCACCGCCCCAACCCACCCCGGGGCGGTGCTGGTTACGGACCGGCCGCCCCGGGTGTCGGGATCGCCACCTCTCCTCGAACAGATAGGACAACCTGATGGGCAAGCTCCGGCTCCGCGACATCACCCCAGAAGAGAAGCAGCGCTTCGCGATCTGCGCACACGAGGCAGGTCACGCCATCACAGCGACGGTGCTCGGCGACACCGTTGGCACGGTGGCCCTCACGCCCGACCACCCCAGGAACCTCGGGCAATGCACCCTCGCCGCCGAGCAGTTCCCCGGCGTCAACGCGGCAAGAATCGCGTTCACCGGCCCGTACGCCGAGGCGTACTGGCGACATGGCGGGCCGCCGACGTCGGGCACGCTGCGCCGGGTACTCACCGCATCCGGCCGGGAAGATGAGCGAGTCGTCCGCGCCAGCGGTGACCCGCGACCCGAAGACGTCCCGCGTCTCATCGCGAACTGCTGGGGCTCGATCTCGGGCCTTGCTCGGCACCTGTTCATCAACGGCACCGCGACTCAGGCCGACGTTGACCGGGCGTTGTGGCTCCAGGAAGACGAGCCCGAGGCACGCGCATTCGCGCTTGCGTCGATCCGCTCGGGCCGCACGCCGGGCAGCTTCAAGGTGATACCCGCGCTGCTCTAGCGCCGACCGTAGACAGCACGACGCCCCGACTGTGAGGATCAGCCGGGGCGTCGTCGTGTGGCCTCACTAAGCCGCACACCTCGACGGTATCGAGGGGCGGTGCAGTGCTGTCCCGAAGTTCCCATGCCCGGCACGCACACGCCTCCCGACGGCTAACGTCCGATCTATGGAGCAGCCGAAGAATCCCTTCGCAAATATGACGACCGAAGAGCGAAAGCGAACTCAAGAACGCATACTGCTTGAGTTCGCGTATCGAGTCGGCGAGTTCGACGGAATCACCGACCGTGAACGACCAGACTTCGCTCTGCATTGGGCGGCTGACTCGATACCCATCGGTGTCGAAATCACCCAGCTCTTCCCCGACGAGTCTCACGCCCGCCTGCACATGTTGCCGGGCTACATGGAATCACTCTGGGAAGGCGGCAGGCACCGCCATAAGGACGACGTCGAGACTCTCTCGGTCGCGACCGGCATCGTCGTCACCGACCCAGATGGAAAGGTCAAGACTAGGAACCTCACCGGTATTGTCACCAAGCCTCACCATTGGTCTGATTTCCGCGCTGGCTTAACCGAGCTGATCAACCATAAATCTGGACTTGCGTACGACCTCGACGGCTTTTCTCACGTCAATCTCGTTATCCTCGACTGGTACCACCTGCACTTCGATGCCTCGAAGTACTCGACTTCCTTGTTGGTAGATGATTCCGTGCGCCAGGCCTTGGTCTCGACGCCTTTCCGCGAGGTCGATCTCCTCATCTACTCCAGTGCGTCCGGAAATGACGATTCGGGCACCGAGGCTGCCCCCGACATGCGCACGCCCACACAGGACCTCAAGCGGATCAGGCTCAAGCAACTTACGCTGTTCGATCGTTTCTACTGCGCGTGCCGCGCGATCAACGACCATCTGGAGGCCACCGGACTCGGCGAGACTGCGACACCTGGCTACATCAACGAGGTCGCCTGCGGCATAGTTGCGAGACTGCTGGCCTGCCCTGTCGTCACCCACGCGGGCGTTCCTTACGTGCGCTTCGGTGCAAGCGCCGTAGCGCTGACCGAGGAGAGGTTCAGCATTCTCGACTACGAAGAACACCCAATCAAGAACGAACTCACGGTCGACGTCGCCAATCCGCTATCAACTGATGACGAGAGCCAGATCCTCCAAGTGCTCTCGCAGCACTCGATGGAGACCGGAGGGTTCGCTGAGGACGCCTACGACTCACCGACAATAGAGCAACTGATATTGGGCTAACTGGGACTAGCGGCAATACCGTTCAGTTAATCGGGTCGGTTGTGTAGATCGGTGACTGTGTCGGTTGCGGCCAGGAGGCGTGGTGAGCGCG
>NZ_JARJDD010000049.1:0-2444 GCF_029269935.1 Gordonia sp. N1V | reverse complement strand
CAGCAGGGCCCACAGCCCCACTATCTCGGGTGTCCACTCAAACTGGGGAACCTCAGACCATCCTTACGCCCCGTCGACGTTGGGATCGTTTCTTCGCGAGTTCCGGTTCGGGCATGTCCGCCAAGCCGATGCGATCGCCACCCGGCTGTTGGCGGGACTGGCTCGCCATACTCCGGTGCTGGCGGGGATCGACGGGCCGGTGATGATCGATATCGACGACTCGATCATCGAGGTCCACGGCCCGGCCAAGCAGGGCGCCGGATTCGGCTACACCCGAGTGCGTGGGCTGAACTCGGCGATCACCACCCTCACCTGTGGTGACGGTGCGCCGGTGATCGCCGCTCAACGCCTGCGCAAAGGGGCGTGTAATTCTGCGCGCGGGGCGCATCGGTTGATCGCCGACACCCTGGCCACCGTGCGGCGGCTACGGTCGTCCGATACGTCGGGACCGGTACTGCTGCGAGCGGATTCAGCGTTCTACGGCCATCGCGCGATCACCACCGCGCTCCGGGCCGGTGCGCAGGTGTCGGTCACCGTGCGTCAGGATTCCCACGTCCGAGCAGCGATCAGCGAGATACCGGCAGATGCATGGACGCCGATCGAGTACACCGACGCCGTCTTCGACGAAGACAGCGGCCAGTGGGTCTCGCGGGCCGAGGTCGCCGAAGTACCGTTCACCGCGTTCACCTCCAAAGCCAAGCGCCTGCAGGTATCCGGACGGCTGGTGGTGCGCCGTATCCCTGACTTCGCAGCCGAGGGAGACGGCTTGTTCGACGTGTGGCGGTTTCATGCGTTCTTCACCACCAGCGACCTGGACACCGTGACCGCCGACAAGACTCACCGCGGTCATGCGATCATCGAGCAAGTCCACGCCGACCTCAAAGCCTCCGCATTGGCGCATCTGCCCTCGGGAAAGTTCTGCGCGAACGCCGCCTGGCTGGTGTGTGCGGTCATCGCGTTCAACCTGACCCGCGCCGCCGCCTGTCTCGGTGGACAGCGTCTGGCGAAGGCGACTACCTCCACCATCCGACGCACCCTGATCTGCATACCCGCTCGAATCGCGTCCTCAGCGCGGCGCATCACGATGCATCTACCCGCCCGATGGCCGTGGGAACGCGAGTGGAACCTGTTGTTCAACAACACGATCAAACGACAACACTCAGCCTGACCCCTAACCACCGGCCAGAACCGGCCCCGACACGAAACCCAGTGAAACACGCCGACACCAGAGATCGGCGACTCACCCACGCCCACCGCCACCCCGAACATACACAACACATTTCACGAGACATCAAAAAGCCGATCGGTGGATCGAGGTTTAGAATCACGCGCGTCACGGCGTTAGTCCTCGAAGCTATAGGCTACCTATTTAGCGTGCTCCTACTTCATACGCAAGCGAGACGGTGAATCGGTGGGCGGGGCGATCTTCGCCCCAGCGGTCGGCGCCGTGGGATTGACTGTTGGACTGGTCCTCATGCTCGCCAACTACTCGACCCTGACCGAGCTGAACGTCGCCTGGGTCAGCGCATTGCCGTAACTGCTACTTTGGCAGCTGTCGTCGTCGGAGCCGTGACAGCGGGTCGGCTTTCCCGAACGTTGGCCATCGCTAACGCCGCCGACGCCGCTTGAACGGGCCTTGTCACACCGCGTGGCGGTCCTGTCAGTCGCCCGACTCTTGCACCGATAAGATCAGATCAGCACTTTGAAACGGCCGCCCCTGCTTCCGAGTATGGACGGCACGGCGGCGACAGGCGGGAGCGGGCGGATGGCCTATATCGAGGCGGCGCAGCGCCGGGAACAGATGATCGCTGCGGCCCGCATTGCCCTGGCCGACCTCGGCGTCTCGAACACCTCGATTCGCGCGGTCGCAAAACAGGCGGGCGTACCACTCGGGACGCTGCAGTACGTTTTTCCCACGAAGGAAAGTCTGCTCAAAGCGGTCATCGAGGATGTCGTCGACGAAATTGCCGGCATCCTCGGCAGCTCCGCTAACGTCGACAGCGGGCTCGCCCACGCCATCCATGAAGGTATTTCGACCTTCTGGTCTCGCCTGGTCAGCGGACATGCCGGCTTACAGCTGATGCAGTACGAGCTGACCACATACGCCCTGCGTACCGCGAACCAGCAAGCGCTCGCGCGCTGGCAGTACGAGCGATACACCGACGTTGTCGCCCAGTGGTGCCAGCAAGCGGCCAACAAAGCTGGCGAAACCTGTTCTCTGCCCTTCACACGCCTGGCCCGGATCATCGTGGCCGCAATCGACGGGTTGATCCTGCAATACGTCTGCGATCCCAACGAAAGCCGCTCGCGGGAGGACCTTAAGACTGTCGCGGCGATGATCGTAGAAGCCGCGAAAATCGAGAAAGTAGTCTCAGCCTCCCCCTAGGCCCAATACCGTTCAGTTAATCGGGTCGGTTGTGTAGATCGGTGACTGTGTCGGTTGC
>NZ_JARJDD010000048.1:0-3264 GCF_029269935.1 Gordonia sp. N1V | reverse complement strand
AGGCGTAAACGACCGACGCGTCCTCGACATAGTGACATCCTTCCAGCAGGGCCCATAGCCCCACTATCTCGGGTGTCCACTCAAACTGGGGAACCTCAGTATCTCTTGTGGTGCAACAGTTGTTGTTGCCTTCTCGGGGGTCATGACACCACCTCGCCGTCGTCGGTGATCTTGTACCGCTCAAGGTCGCGGGTCGGCGCCGTGGGCAGTGGGGTGACCAAGGCGTCACCGGCGGTGCGGGGGTTCTGGGCGCCGGCGCCGGCGGCCAGGATCGAACGCACGTCGGCGGCTTTGAACCGGCGAAACGCCACCGCGCGGGTCAACGCGGCGGTGAACTGGTCGTGACCGTGGGCGGTGTGCAGCGCGAGGAGTTCGTCGAGTTCGCCGGCCAGGCGGGTGTTGCCGATCGCTGCGGCGCCCACCAGGAACTGTTCAGCGATTTCGCCGATCACGCAAAACTGTTTCTCGGCATCCGTTTTCGGTCGAGGTGCCCGACTCACTGGTGGGCGGGCCCCACCGTAGTGGGTGTCATCGAGGACCACCTCGCCGGGCGCGCCGAGTTCGTGTTCGGCGATGACCTCGCTGCTGGCGGGCTCGATGATCAGCAGCCGCCGGCCGTCCTGGATCAGGCGCACGGTGGTGCCGACCCACCGTTGGGGCACCGAGTACCTCGCCGACGCGTATCGGATACACGAGAGCTTGTCGACCTTCCGGGTGACTGGCGGCGGCCCTACCTCGGCGCGCAGAGACGGCAACGGCCCCAACACTTCCCGTTCAACATCGAGTTGCTCGGCAGGCACGAGGCAGGTGTCGGTGTGGCGGCGGTTGTTGATTTCGGTGCACCACTGCGCACCGGCCTGGTTGGCCTCGTGCACGTCGAGGCGGATATCGTCGCGGCCGGCAGCGATCTTCGCTTCGGTCCACAACGGTTGCGCCAGATCCGACTGCACATACCCGCACAGGTTTTCCACGATGCCTTTGGACTCGGGGTCCTCGCCGTGGCAGAAATCCGGGGCGAAGCCGTAGTGGGTGGCAAACCGGATGTAGGTCGGGGTCGGGATGACCACGTTGGCGACCACCCCACCCTTGAGACATGCCATCCGATCGGCCAGGACCCGCGCCGGCACCCCGCCGATCTCGTCGAAGACTTGGGCGATGAAACCTAAAGTGGTGGTGATGGTTTCGTCGGTAGCGAAACCGACGAACCGCCACCGCGAGAATGCCAGCACCGCGCAAAACACGTGCAGACCGCCCACGGTGGCCCAATCAATCACCAGATACTCACCCGGCGCCCACACCGCCGGCCGACGCCCGGAGAACTGGTTGCGCCGCCACTGAGACTTCGACCGGGATACCAGCCGACGGAAGTTGCGGTCCGAGCCGGTGTAGCCGGCCGCCCGCACGATCGGCAGCAGTCGTTTCGCGGTGATCTTGCCGTGTGACTTGCGCACGCGTTCAGCGACCAACTCGGTCACCGATTCGTAATTGTTGACCCGCCGGGCGCGTGGCGCAGGCGTCTGGCCGGACTGGTCGGCCTCGAAACGCTCCACGACACGCTTGACGGTCTTGTGGGTGGTGCCGCAGACCTCAGCTGCGGCGCGATAGCTTCCGAGTTCTCGGTAAGCAGAAATGATGTCCATACGGTCCCTCGCAGACTTCAATGGAACTCCCAGGTGGTGATCGGTGATCGGTTGGCGCCTTCACCGTCACCGCCTGGGCCTCAGTTCCAGGTTCGACACGACGAACACAGGGTGGGGACTCTTATCTGGCCACCACCGGGGACCTCGACCTGGCCACCAGTGGGGACTTTCTCATGGCCATTCACACGTGGAGTGGTGGACTTCGGATCGGCGTGGACTCACGTGGCAGGTCCCCGATAACCGGTCCAGGCAGTTCTAGAGCCAGTTCCTTGTTGTGATCGTCAGTCGATCTCGCAGCCCACGGGGTGATGTTGGTGGGTGCATCCGGCAGCGTACTCGGCCGGCGTTTGGTAGCCCAGCGCCGAGTGCCGGTGTCGGTGGTTGTGGTCGTCTTTGAAGTCGTCGATGACCACGCGGGCCTCGAGCAGGGTGGGCCAGCAGTTGCGGTTCAAGCACTCGTCGCGCAACCGGTTGTTGAACGACTCGATGAACCCGTTGTTCCACGGTGTGCCGGGCGGAATGTAGGAGATCCCGACCGACCCTGCACAGAACGCCTGCAGGGCTTCTGAGATGAACTCAGGGCCGTTGTCCATGCGCAGCACCATCGGCGGGCCACCCCAGATCGCGAACGTCTTCTCCAACTCCTCGATCAACTTCTCGGAGGTGATGGACCGGTCGACGATGTTCAGCAACGACATCCGGGTGTGTTCGTCAACCATGGACGCGATCTTGATCTTCTTCCCATCCACGGTGGAATCGAACTGAAAGTCCAATGCCCACACCACTTTCGGTGCGTCCGCGACAACGACCGGGACCGATGACTGGCCGGCGCGTTTGCGGCGCGGAGCGCGCCGCACTTGCAGGCCCTCTTCTTTCCACAACCGGTGCACTTTCTTCTTGTTGATCTCGATGCCGTCGTCGAAGCGCAGGTGTGCCCACGCCCGGCGGAACCCGTGCCGGGGGTTCTTGCGGGCATAGGTGCGTAGCTGCTCGCGCAGTGCGGCGTCGGGGTCGGCCGGGGTGTGCGCTTGCGGCAGCCGTCGATAGGCTGAGCGGGAAAGCCCAACTACCTTGCACGCCATGCGTTCTGACATGTTCTTGACGTCCTTGAGCATGTCGATGGCGGCGCGTTTGGCGGTTGGGCTCAGAATTTTCCCTTGGCGATCTCCCGCAGTGCGTCTTTCTCGAGTTCGGCATCGGCGAGCAGTCGCTTGAGTCGGCTGTTCTGCTCGCGCAGCTCTTTGAGTTCCTTCGCGGCGTCGCCGTCCATACCGCCGTACTGGCGGCGCCAGTTGTACAAGGTGGCCGCCGACACCTCGAGATCGGCGGCGATCTCCTCGCCGGTCTTGCCTTCGGCGGCCAACTCGTCGGCCCGGCGCAATTTGCGCACGATGTCCTCGGCCGAGTGACGCTTGCGTCCTGCCATGTTCTTCATCGTCCCTTCTCCGCCCTCATCAGGGCAATCAGGACTCTAAAACAACCCGGACCGGCTCACGGGGGACACGCCACACGCATAGTGATCAACGAGTCATGGTGAATGCTAGGCGTTTTGGTGGGATTGGTCCAGTGCTGCGGCGGCGTGGTGTTTGGCGGCGATCACCTTCTTGAGTTCGAGCATCGATAC
>NZ_JARJDD010000047.1:0-5544 GCF_029269935.1 Gordonia sp. N1V | reverse complement strand
GGTGGGTGTGTGTTCTTTGAGAACTCGATAGTGTATTGGTGGATTGTTTGATGCCATTTGTTTTGTGGCATTAGAGTTTGTGCATCGCGCCTCTGTTGTGGGGTGTGGTGTGGATTTTTTTGCCAGTTTTTTGGATTGTTTTTGTCAGGTTTTGCTTTCCTGGTTTGTGTTGAAACTGTTTGGTTTCGATGTTTTTTCATGGAGAGTTTGATCCTGGCTCAGGACGAACGCTGGCGGCGTGCTTAACACATGCAAGTCGAACGGAAAGGCCCTGCTTGCAGGGTGCTCGAGTGGCGAACGGGTGAGTAACACGTGGGTGATCTGCCCCTGACTTTGGGATAAGCCTGGGAAACTGGGTCTAATACCGGATATGACCATGGGATGCATGTTCTGTGGTGGAAAGCTTTTGCGGTTGGGGATGGGCCCGCGGCCTATCAGCTTGTTGGTGGGGTAATGGCCTACCAAGGCGACGACGGGTAGCCGACCTGAGAGGGTGATCGGCCACACTGGGACTGAGACACGGCCCAGACTCCTACGGGAGGCAGCAGTGGGGAATATTGCACAATGGGCGCAAGCCTGATGCAGCGACGCCGCGTGAGGGATGACGGCCTTCGGGTTGTAAACCTCTTTCAGCAGGGACGAAGCTTTCGGGTGACGGTACCTGCAGAAGAAGCACCGGCCAACTACGTGCCAGCAGCCGCGGTAATACGTAGGGTGCGAGCGTTGTCCGGAATTACTGGGCGTAAAGAGCTCGTAGGCGGTTTGTCGCGTCGTCTGTGAAATTCTGCAGCTTAACTGCAGGCGTGCAGGCGATACGGGCAGACTTGAGTACTACAGGGGAGACTGGAATTCCTGGTGTAGCGGTGAAATGCGCAGATATCAGGAGGAACACCGGTGGCGAAGGCGGGTCTCTGGGTAGTAACTGACGCTGAGGAGCGAAAGCGTGGGTAGCGAACAGGATTAGATACCCTGGTAGTCCACGCCGTAAACGGTGGGTACTAGGTGTGGGTTCCATTTCACGGGATCCGTGCCGTAGCTAACGCATTAAGTACCCCGCCTGGGGAGTACGGCCGCAAGGCTAAAACTCAAAGGAATTGACGGGGGCCCGCACAAGCGGCGGAGCATGTGGATTAATTCGATGCAACGCGAAGAACCTTACCTGGGTTTGACATACACCAGACGCCAGCAGAGATGTTGGTTCCCTTGTGGTTGGTGTACAGGTGGTGCATGGCTGTCGTCAGCTCGTGTCGTGAGATGTTGGGTTAAGTCCCGCAACGAGCGCAACCCTTGTCCTGTATTGCCAGCGGGTTATGCCGGGGACTTGCAGGAGACTGCCGGGGTCAACTCGGAGGAAGGTGGGGATGACGTCAAGTCATCATGCCCCTTATGTCCAGGGCTTCACACATGCTACAATGGCCGGTACAGAGGGCTGCGATACCGTGAGGTGGAGCGAATCCCTTAAAGCCGGTCTCAGTTCGGATCGGGGTCTGCAACTCGACCCCGTGAAGTCGGAGTCGCTAGTAATCGCAGATCAGCAACGCTGCGGTGAATACGTTCCCGGGCCTTGTACACACCGCCCGTCACGTCATGAAAGTCGGTAACACCCGAAGCCGGTGGCCTAACCCCTTGTGGGAGGGAGCTGTCGAAGGTGGGATCGGCGATTGGGACGAAGTCGTAACAAGGTAGCCGTACCGGAAGGTGCGGCTGGATCACCTCCTTTCTAAGGAGAACGCAAAACAATCGTGTTTGTGTCATCCGAGTGTGGTGACCGCATGTTGTGTTTTCGAGGGTGAAACATCAAACACGCCCATTTTGGTTGCCGGCCCTTGTAAGGGTGGGTGGCTGGGTGATCTTTCCGGGTGACCGGTCAGATGCTGCTAATACACTGTCGGGGTTCTGAGGGAACACATTTGTGTGTTGTCTTGGTGCTTGCAATGCGGGTTGGTCTGGTGATGCCTGTTGTGATGGCGGGTGGAGGGTTGGCCGGTTGTGGGTGTGTGTTGTTTGAGAAGTGCATAGTGGATGCGAGCATCTTTATTTTTGCAATGCATATCGAATCAATGTTTTTGGTTTGTGTGTTTTGTTCGAGTTGAAAGAAAATGTGTGTAGGCGAATGGCTAAACTGGTGGGCGGCTCTGTTGTTTTGGGGGCGTCTGTGGGTTTAGGTGTTGTTGTAAGTGTTTGAGGGCGTTCGGTGGATGCCTTGGCACCAGGGGCCGATGAAGGACGTGGTAGGCCGCGATAGTCCTCGGGGAGTTGTCAAACGAGCTGTGATCCGAGGGTGTCCGAATGGGGAAACCCAGCACGAGTGATGTCGTGTTACCACCAGCTGAATGTATAGGCTGTGTGGGGGGAACGTGGGGAAGTGAAACATCTCAGTACCCATAGGAAGAGAAAACAATTGTGATTCCGTGAGTAGTGGCGAGCGAAAGCGGAGGATGGCTAAACCATGCGCATGTGATACCGGGTAGGGGTTGTGTGTGTGGTGTTGTGGGGTCTGTCTTCCTCGATCTACCTGTCGGGGCGTGAGTGAGAAAGCTGCATGCTAGGTGAAGTGGCCTGGAATGGTCTGCCGTAGGCGGTGAGAGTCCGGTAGCTGAAAGCGTGTGGTCTTGCGTGATGGTGTCCCCAAGTAGCAGCGGGCTCGTGGAATCTGCTGTGAATCTGCCGGGACCACCCGGTAAGCCTGAATACTTCCTGGTGACCGATAGCGGACTAGTACCGTGAGGGAAAGGTGAAAAGTACCCCGGGAGGGGAGTGAAAGAGTACCTGAAACCGGACGCTTACAATCCGTCAAAGCCTGTGGATTCTTTGGTGAATCGTGGGTGATGGCGTGCCTTTTGAAGAATGAGCCTGCGAGTTAGTGCTCGGTGGCGAGGTTAACCCGTGTGGGGTAGCCGTAGCGAAAGCGAGTCTGAATAGGGCGTTCTATAGTCGCCGGGTCTAGACCCGAAGCGGAGTGATCTACCCATGGCCAGGGTGAAGCGCGGGTAAGACCGCGTGGAGGCCCGAACCCACTTCAGTTGAAAATGGAGGGGATGAGTTGTGGGTAGGGGTGAAAGGCCAATCAAACTCCGTGATAGCTGGTTCTCCCCGAAATGCATTTAGGTGCAGCGTGGTGTGTTTCTTGCCGGAGGTAGAGCTACTGGATGGCCGATGGGCCCTACTAGGTTACTGACGTCAGCCAAACTCCGAATGCCGGTAAGTGAGAGCACTGCAGTGAGACTGCGGGCGATAAGGTTCGTAGTCGAGAGGGAAACAGCCCAGATCGCCGGCTAAGGCCCCTAAGCGTGTACTAAGTGGAAAAGGATGTGGGGTCGCGAAGACAACCAGGAGGTTGGCTTAGAAGCAGCCACCCTTGAAAGAGTGCGTAATAGCTCACTGGTCAAGTGATCCTGCGCCGACAATGTAGCGGGGCTCAAGTACACCGCCGAAGCCGCGGCACTCACACGATAATCTGGCTTCCTTCTGCGGAGGGTGGTCTAGGTGTGTGGGTGGGTAGGGGAGCGTCCTGCATCCGTGGAAGCGCCGGAGTGATCTAGGTGTGGAGGGTGTGGGAGTGAGAATGCAGGCATGAGTAGCGAAAGCAGAGTGAGAAACTCTGCCGCCGGATGACCAAGGGTTCCTGGGCCAGGCTAATCCGCCCAGGGTGAGTCGGGACCTAAGGCGAGGCCGACAGGCGTAGTCGATGGACAACGGGTTGATATTCCCGTACCCGTGTATCCGCGCCCATGCTGAATCATCTGTACTAACCATCCAAATCCCAATGGACTGCCTTCGGGTAGCCGGCGGGGGCTGCATGGGACCTCGGGTGGTAGTAGGCAAGCGATGGGGTGACGCAGGAAGGTAGTGGGGCCAGGCGATGGTTGTCCTGGTGTAAGCCTGTAGGACGAGGCATTGGTAAATCCGTGCTTCAGGTGTCTGAGAGGTGATGCGTAACCGTTGTGGTGAATTCCATGATCCTATGCTGCCGAGAAAAGCCTCTAGTGAGTTGGTACACGGCCCGTACCCCAAACCAACACAGGTGGTCAGGTAGAGAATACTAAGGCGATCGAGAGAACTGTGGTTAAGGAACTCGGCAAAATGCCCCCGTAACTTCGGGAGAAGGGGGACCCATTCTGGTGACGACATGTACTGTTTGAGCTGGTGTGGGTCGCAGAGACCAGAGAGAAGCGACTGTTTACTAAAAACACAGGTCCGTGCGAAGTCGTAAGACGATGTATACGGACTGACGCCTGCCCGGTGCTGGAAGGTTAAGAGGACCGGTTAATGCCCTTCGGGGTGTGAAGCTGAGAATTTAAGCCCCAGTAAACGGCGGTGGTAACTATAACCATCCTAAGGTAGCGAAATTCCTTGTCGGGTAAGTTCCGACCTGCACGAATGGCGTAACGACTTCTCTGCTGTCTCAACCACAGACTCGGCGAAATTGCAGTACGAGTAAAGATGCTCGTTACGCGCGGCAGGACGAAAAGACCCCGGGACCTTCACTATAGCTTGGTATTGGTGTTCGGTTCGGTTTGTGTAGGATAGGTGGGAGACTGTGAAGTGGCCACGCCAGTGGTTGTGGAGTCGTTGTTGAAATACCACTCTGATCGTATTGGACTTCTAACCTCGGACCCTGATCGGGTTCAGGGACAGTGCCTGGTGGGTAGTTTAACTGGGGCGGTTGCCTCCTAAAAGGTAACGGAGGCGCCCAAAGGTTCCCTCAGCCTGGTTGGCAATCAGGTGGTGAGTGTAAGTGCACAAGGGAGCTTGACTGTGAGACGTACATGTCGAGCAGGGACGAAAGTCGGGACTAGTGATCCGGCACCAACGTGTGGAAGTGGTGTCGCTCAACGGATAAAAGGTACCCCGGGGATAACAGGCTGATCTTCCCCAAGAGTCCATATCGACGGGATGGTTTGGCACCTCGATGTCGGCTCGTCGCATCCTGGGGCTGGAGTAGGTCCCAAGGGTTGGGCTGTTCGCCCATTAAAGCGGCACGCGAGCTGGGTTTAGAACGTCGTGAGACAGTTCGGTCTCTATCCGCCGCGCGCGTTAGAAACTTGAGGAAACCTGTCCCTAGTACGAGAGGACCGGGACGGACGAACCTCTGGTGTGCCAGTTGTTCCGCCAGGAGCATTGCTGGTTGGCTACGTTCGGAAGGGATAACCGCTGAAAGCATCTAAGCGGGAAGCCTGTTCCAAGATGAGGTTTCTCACCACCATTGAGTGGTTAAGGCCCCCCACAGACCATGGGGTTGATAGGCCAGAACTGGAAGCCCAGTAATGGGTGTAGGTGACTGGTACTAATCGGCCGAGGACTTACAACAACATCCTTATATTCTTTCGTACTCTCAAAGAATAAAAGATGTGTCGCATCCACTATGCACTTCTGAAACAACACCAGGAGATAAACAAACTCGTCTGGTGCGAGTTTCAGAGAGTTTCGGCGGCTATAGCGGTGGGGAAACGCCCGGTCCCATTCCGAACCCGGAAGCTAAGCCCACCAGCGCCAATGGTACTGCACCCTAATCAGTGTGGGAGAGTAGGACACCGCCGAACA
>NZ_JARJDD010000046.1:0-7606 GCF_029269935.1 Gordonia sp. N1V | reverse complement strand
CATCACGCCAAATATTCTGCGAACCAAACGACTTCGTCAGATTCGCCACACTCACTTCGACACCCATGGGCTAAGTCCTCCAGTGGCAGGCAGTCGGTACTGCCGGCATTGTTGTCGGCGCAGAACGCGATTCGCAAGATGATGGTGCTTGGAGAGACTAGCAGTCGAGCCGTTGCGCGGGAAGATGTCGCATTTTGCGCACTCACGCTCGAAAGGTAACGATGATCGCGGAAAGAAGCCTGGTCACAGGTGTTGTCGTGGCAAGCGGAAGACTTGAGGTGGTGTGCTGGTGCCTCGCGATCGGGAGACACAATCACTCACCGTGGTGACGCGCAGATCCTGTCCTGGGTCGAGAATTACAGAGATCCCGACACACCTATGGCCGTCCCTCACGCAATTTCTCGGTGCGGAAAGCGGGTGTCGGGTCACTTATGGTCGAGATCAGTGGATAGGTGGACATGTCACAGAGCGGACAGAGATCGTCGGAGGGTCCGGTCGTCGTCGTCGGTGCCGGACACGGAGGAGCCAATCTCGTTGCGCTATTGAGGCAGGAGGGTTTCTTCGGTGAGATTGTGATGTTCGGCGATGAGCGTCATCTGCCATACCATCGACCTCCGTTGTCAAAGAAATTCATGGATGACGACTTGCTCCGTCAGTATCTTCGTCCCGAGGCGTTCTATGGCGAGAACGGGATCGATCTGCGTCTTGGTGCAGTGGTGACAACGATCGATCCGCAGGCTTGCACAGTCACCACGGCAGACGGAGAAGAGGTCGGGTATGCGTACCTCGTCATTGCCACCGGTTCTCGTCCTCGGCAACTTTCCACTCCTGGAATGGGTTCTGATGGCGTGCTGTCGCTCAGGACAATTGACGACGCCGCCCGACTACGAACGGCGATCGAGCACCACGGACGGCTGGCGATCGTCGGCGGCGGTTACATCGGGCTCGAGGTTGCGGCACAGGCGCGTACTCATGGCGTCGACGTGACGGTTCTCGAACGAGAAAAGCGTGTGTTGGCCCGTGTGGCGAGCCAGGAATTCTCTGAGTTCCTCACTTGCCATCACCGCAATCAGGGAACCGTTATCCGCACTTCCGTTGATGTCACGGAGGTCGTTGAGAAGTCCGGCTCGGTGGCGGCGATCGATCTGGCGGACGGCGAGCGGATCGAGTGTGGATCGGTCCTTGTCGGCGTGGGGGCGATACCGAATGACGACATTGCTGCGGGCGCCGGAATTGCTTGTGATGCTGGGATTCTCGTCGACGGCAACGGATCGACCGGGGTGCCGGGTGTCTTCGCAATCGGCGATGTGACTCGCCGACCGATGGGTGACGGCTTCATGCGCTTCGAGAGCATTCCGAGTGCGCTGGAGCAGGCGAAGCGGGTGGCCGCTATCATTTCCGGTGCGCGTTCACCGCATCCGGAGGTGCCCTGGTTCTGGTCGGACCAGTTCGATCTGAAATTGAAGATCGCAGGGCACGTACACCTGGGGCACAGCTCGCATGTGCGTCACGATGTCAATGGTGGGAAATTCGGGATCTTTCACCTCGACGAGTCTCATCGGCTGGTTGCTGTCGAAACCGTGAATGCGTCAGCGTATTTCATGGCGGGCAAGAAGTTCATCGGCGGAGCCGATGTACTGGATCCCGATGCATTGTCCGACCCCGAGTGTGACCTGCGCGCGTGCGTCGTCCGCTGACCGCTGGGTACAGGGAAGGTAATCTCTGGCGACTCCAAGGGAGAGAAAACCCGGACCGATTCAGTCACCGCGACCGGTTTCCGTTGTCGAGATACAGCGAGATTGCTTCGGATCTGTTGACCGCACCGATTTTCCTCAGCACTTTCTTCACATGAGATTTCACCGTCTCGACCCCGATGAACAGGCGTTCGGCGATTTCCGCGTTGGACAGTCCTTGAGCGATCAAGCGCATGACCTCGGTTTCTCGCTTTGTCAGCGACTCCTCGATCGCGAAATTGATCGCCGGTGATTGCAGGCGCGGAACCTGGGCGTCGCTGGACGTTACTCCGCCGATCTCGAAGTCTGCGCTGATGATTCGTCCGGCATCTTCGACGACCGCGGTGACGGCCTGGCGGACCGCAGTGTAGTGGCCGACGGCCACCTCCGACCACGCGTCGCGCGAGAAGGCAGCGCCGGCGGCTCCTTGGTAGACCCCGAGGCACTCGAGGTCGCGGCCATCGATCGCCAACGGTGCACGCGCCGCGACGTGGAGCATCCCGATCACCGTGGAAGACGCGAGGATCGGTGCGACAACGTAGTCAGTACTGTCCAACATGTCGGCCATCGCCGGGTGGGCGTGGGCATCGTCTGCCAGAAGTGGCGGGCCGGCGGCTGTCAGGCATGTGTATTCCACCGATCCGGGGCCGGCATCGAAGTCGTGATCGCCAGAGAAATCGGAGTCCGTGATCCCATCGTCGGATGCGCGAGCCGCGTGCGCCGGGCGGACGATGAGGCCCTCGACGTCGGAGTACACCGCCCGCCCGAATCCGCCCGAGGAGATCAACTCCAGACAGATTTGGCGGGCGATCGTCTTGTCTTCGGTACCTGTCAAGCGCCGTATCGAGAATGGCAGCGACCGGATGATCTGCGCCCGTCGTTCAGACATGAATCTCTGGAGTGTCAATTGCAGTGACAACGACTGTGAGATCAACTCTGGCTCGGGCGTGGCCTGACCGGATCCCGGGCTCTTGGCCATCGCACGCTCGGTGGTATCGCGTGCTCTACGCACCACTGACTGGAGCGATTGCGGTGGAGAGGAGTTGGGTGAGGCGAGGTCGAGTGAAGCGCGCAGAGTGGCGTCGACATCGGTCAGGAGAACGCAGGCACGTGTCGCTCCGCTGAGGTTCATGCCTCTATGCGGGGGAATTGTGCGACAACTGTGCGAATCGGGCCACCGCAGCAGAACGAGTGGTGGTACCGAGCTTCTTGGAGATCTGCTTCAAGTGTGATTTCACTGTCTCCTCGGAGATCACCAGCGAGCGGGCGATCTGCGCGTTGGTTGCACCGGTGGTGATGTGCGCGAGCACTTCTCGCTCGCGGGGGGTCAAGAAGCCCATGCCACCAACTGTGGCGGTGGGGGCATTTCCGGTCTCGGGAACCGTGCGTCCGGCCGTAACGCGCTGCTTCGGGAAGGTTGCGACGTCTGAGAACTGCGACACGATGTCACCGAAGACCCGGTCGACATGCTCGGAACTGAGTTGGATCCGCTCCTGCAGGATGGCGCGTTCGAAGACCGACGAGAGGCATTCACCCAGAGTGCTGACGACGGTGAGGTCGCCGCCTGACACCTCCGAACGTCCGTGCGGCCGGTCGGCGTGCAGAATACCGATCACCCGACCCCGCGACACGATGGGTGCCGCGACGTAACCGTGGGACTGCGCCACTGCCACAATTTCTTTGAAGGTCCGTTTGTCGTTCGATGCACGTTCACTCATGGTCGGGGTGCGACTCCGGACGATCTCGGTCTCGAGTGGCGCGTGTGACAACGGGATGCGTGCCCCGTCGACGTAGGAGAGGAAGTCGTCGTTCTCCGGGCTGTCGTCGTCCTCGATGTGCAGGTGTCGGGGCATCCACACGGCGGAGCGGACGGAGGAGATCATTGCGCGGCCGAACATCAGGTCGCGGCACATTCGGATCGGTATTGCCGCGATCAACTCCTCGGTGCTGGATTCGAGCAGATCTCCCACCACATGACGGATCTCACCGAGGGCCTCGACGGCTCGGCGTACGTCGAGGTCCAGGAGGGCCGACTGGTCGTTGTGGATGGTGAAGAGGAGCCGACATGCGTCCAGTCGCTGGTCGGTGGTGATCTGCGATCGGGTGACGAATTGCTCGAGACGAGTTCGAACGTTGGTCAACATTCCGTCGAGTTCGCTGCTCGGCAGGGGCGCCTGCGGCCCGAGGAATTCCAGGCAGGCTTGGACGTGCCCCCAAGCGACCTCAACGATTCGCCGATCGGCACGAACCTCGGGGCGATGCTCCACGGTCTGCGCCACGACGGAAGGTTCACGGGTCACGTCTATCCTCTCGTTGAGACCTACATCACTATAGATGCTTAATATGCCTCACGGCGCACCCGTAATCAAATGGTTAGACCAAGAAAAACGTCAACCTCCCTCGTCCGCGGGAGTCGGCGGGGGATGTTCGAGGGAATCGGGCTACGAAACCTCGTCACAGCCGCGCGTCGGTTCCTACGCTGCTCGATATCGGGACACGGCTACCGGGTCGGCAAGTGCCGAGGTGAGAACCGTCCGCGTGCCCATGTTTCGCCGATTCCGTGATTCGTGACCGACTTTGCCGGTGGCCGCTATGCGCCTGCCGCCTCATCATCGCCGACCAGAGGACGAAGGACTCCATGACGAATGCAATCGAACAAGACCGCCTGTTCATTGGTGGTGGCTGGAGGTCGCCGGAGGGTAGCGGGCGGATCACCGTGATCTCGCCCAACACCGAACAGGCACTGGGATCGGTTCCCGAGGGTGCCGAAGGTGATATCGATGCTGCGGTTGCCGCGGCTCGTGCCGCATTCAGCGATCGGTCCGGGTGGGGCGGGTGGACTGCAGCACAGCGGGCCGACGCGATGGAGCGGCTGGCTGATGAACTCGACAAACGGTCCGCCGATCTCGCTCAGGCGGTGAGCAGCCAGAACGGCATGCCGATCGCGATCGCACAGCAGCTCGAGGCAGTGTTCCCGCAGTTGCTGCTGCGGTACTACGCCGGGCTCGCCCGCGAATACCCGTTCGAGGAGACCCGTCCGGGTCTGCTGGGTGGATCGACCCTCGTGACCGCCGAGGCGGTTGGTGTGGTTGGTGCCATCGTGCCCTGGAACTTCCCGCAGGCTCTGGCGGCATTCAAGTACGCGCCAGGACTCGCGGCGGGTGCAACCTTCGTCCTGAAGCCCTCGCCGGAGACCGTGTTCGACAGCTACGTCTTCGCCGAGGCCGTCGCTGCAGCCGGAATCCCGGACGGAGTGGTCAACATCGTCCCGGGTGGTCGGGAGCTGGGGGCCTATCTCGTCGCGCACCCGGGGATCGACAAAGTGGCCTTCACCGGATCGAGTGCCGCCGGTCGGAGCATCTCCGAGGTTTGTGGTCGCCTGTTCCGCCCCGTTACGCTGGAACTCGGCGGTAAGTCCGCGGCGATCATTCTCGACGATGCCGATCTCGATCTCGCGAAGATCGGTGAGCAGATCTTCGGCGCCACCTTGCTCAACAACGGGCAGACGTGCTTTCTCGGCACCCGAATTCTCGCGCCTGCCGCGCGGTACTCGGAGGTGGTCGACACCCTCACCGGGCTCGCGGCCTCGCTTCAGGTGGGTGACGCGCTCGATCCGACCACGCAGATCGGTCCAATGGCGACCTCGCGTCAGCGCGAGCGGGTGGAGTCCTACATCGCCAAGGGCAAGGGCGACGGTGCACGGCTGACCACCGGTGGCGGGCGACCGGAGTTCACCGAGCAGGGCTGGTTCGTCGAGCCGACCATCTTCGCCGACGTCGACAACAACTATGCGATCGCCCAGGAGGAGATATTTGGGCCGGTGCTGTCGATCATTTCCTACGACGGAGATGACGATGCCGTCGCGATCGCCAACGCCAGCGACTATGGGCTCGGCGGCTCGGTGTGGACCTCAGACCATGATCACGGTGTAGCTGTTGCCCGTAGGATCGCCTCGGGCACTGTGGGTATCAACGCCTACCTGCCCGACCCCACAGCCCCGTTCGGTGGCATCAAGGCTTCGGGTATGGGGCGTGAACTCGGCCCCGAAGGTTTGGCGGCGTACTTGGTCAAGAAGTCGATTTACCTGTGACACGGCCTCTATGAGGCTGACTGCGACGACGGCTGGCGCATCCTGCTCGGGTGCGTCGGCCGTTGCCGTTGCGCAGCAATATCGTTGTGCGGCAATGGTAATCACATGCCGTTTCCTGACCGTCGGCCGATGCGATTCCCCCTGCGAGGGGCCGTGATGTACCCAGCACGGGTGATGCGCATCACCGCTGGACTGACAAGAATGTAGGTAGGGCCTTGGCCTGAATCTTTCGACAGCTCAAGAGGAGTAGGTATGACGTCAACGACGAGTGCGGCGCGCGCGATTACGGTTCCCCGGGAGATCGCCGAGCAGATCATTCTGCCGGAGGGGCATCGAGACGAGGTAGCGCTGTTCAATGCGTATCGGTGGCTGCGTGAGAACAATCCGTTGGGTGTCGGCGAGGTCGACGGATACCAGCCGATCCACCTGGTCAGCAAGCACGCCGACATCATGGAGATCGAACGACAGCCGCAGATCTTCTCCAGCGGCGGCGGCGAGAACAAGGGATCGGAGAACCCGATCCTGACGAATATCGCCGGTGACGAGTTCACCAAGTCGATCAACAACGGAAGTCTGCGCATCCTGGAAACGCTGACCTATCTCGATCCGCCCGAGCACACCGTGATCAAAGACATTGCCGCGGACTGGTTTCGTCCGAACAACCTCAAGCAGTGGGAGAACACCATCCGCGCGCTGGCCCAGGAGTCGGTGAGCACCCTGGTGGCAGGTGACGGGCGCATCGACTTCGTCAAGGACTTCGCCATCTCCTACCCGTTGCACGTCATCATGAGTTTGTTCGGAGTGCCCGAGTCCGACGAGCCGCGCATGATGACCCTGACCCAGGAGTTCTTCGGGACCGCCGACCCCGACGCCGTTCGCGAGGACGTTGCACCCATGACACCGGAGGCGGCAGCCCAGCAATGGGCAGCAACGATCGGTGACTTCTTCGCGTATTTCGAGGGCCTGCTGCAGGATCGGCGTGCGACGCCGCGAGACGACCTCGCCACCTTGATCGCCACCGCGCGTAATGAGGACGGCGAATACTTCCCGCCGCAGGTCGCTTACGGCTACTTCATCGCGATCGCGACCGCAGGGCACGACACAACCTCCTCGACGCTGGCCGGCGGTGTTCACGCACTCTCGCAGAACCCGGCATTGCTCGAGCGGGTCAAGGGCGATCTCTCGCTGGTGCCCAACCTGGTCAATGAATCCCTGCGCTGGGCGTCGCCGGTCAAGCATTTCATGCGCACGGCGTTGGAGCCGTACGAGCTTCGGGGCCGCCGAATCGAACCGGGTGACCGCTTCATGCTGCTGTATCAGTCGGGTAATCGTGACAGCGATGTGTTCGACGAGCCCGACACCTTCAATATTGACCGCAGGCCCAACAAACACATTGCGTTCGGCTACGGTCCGCACATGTGCATCGGCCAGCACCTGGCCAAGATCGAGCTGCGGATCATGTTCGAGGAATTGCTGCCCAAGATCGGCAAAGTCGAGGTCACCGGTGACACCAAGGTCATTCAGACCAACTTCGTCGGCGGTCTGAAAAACATGCCGGTGGCGATCGACTTCGTCAGCTGATACCGGTAGTCACCCCCAACAGCGGCGGTCGGGCGATAGTCGCCCGGTCGCCGCTGTTCGTCGTGCCCGAGCACGGCGTGCACGGTGCTTCTCACTCCTTTGGCGGAATTTGCCATCTCGTCATCGGCGTTCTTCGGCCATCGCCCGTGGCGTGTCCCCCGTAGATCGGTCCGGCTTGTTTTAGAGTCCTGATTGCCCTGGT